>NZ_CP029145.1:1885348-2199573 GCF_003149515.1 Hymenobacter nivis | reverse complement strand
CAGGGCATTCACCGTCCACGGGGCTTTTTCGTGGGTAAGCCGGGCAATAAGGCTTTCCGAAGCCAGCACATACCCCAGCCGCAGGCCCGGAATGGCGTAGGCTTTGGTCATCGAGCGCAGAATGAGCAAGTTGTCGAACCGGTCGAGCAGTGGCCGGGCCGTGGCAATGCTGGTCGTGAATTCGATAAACGCCTCGTCGAGCACGAATACAGTCTGCGGGTTACGCGCCAGCAGCGCGGCCAGCGCCGGCTCGGTGAGCACGCTGCCGGTGGGATTGTTGGGGTTGCAGACGAACACCACATCCGCCGCCAGCGGCCCGTCCGCCCTCAACTGCTCCCACGCCAAAAAGCTGAGTTGGTGGCCGTGCCGCCGGGCCGCGTCCTCGTATTCGGCAAAGGCGGGCGTGACAACGGTAGTGCGTTTTCCGGCCCAGGCCTGGGCGATTAGGTAGATGCTTTCGGTGGTGCCGCTGCTCATCAGCACCTGGCCGGGGGGCAGGCCGTGGTGGGCGGCTGCCCGGGCGGCAAGGCTTTCGGCCAGCACCTCGGGGTAGCGGTTCACGGTGCGCCATTGGCTGAACACGTAGTCCTTCAGGCCCGCCGGCTCGCCGCCGTACCAGACGTTGGTGCTGAAATCGGCCACGATGGCGTGGGGATGGCGGTAGGCGTCGTCGCCGTGTCCGTGGAGCATGGATAGTTGCGGGTAATCAGTTGCGCAGGGCCGCGTAAATCTGCGGCAGGTCCACGTTTTCGCGGATAAGGGCCGCCAGCCGGTCGTATTGCGCGTTTTTAAAGGCGGCGAAGTCAAGCGGCGCGCTCGCTTTTTGTTCGGTGTAGGGGGCCACTAAAAAATCGATAACCGCCGGATTGTCGAGAATGCCGTGCAGGTAGGTACCCCAGCAGCGTGGCCCGGCAAAGTAGCCGTCGGGGGTGCCGTCGTCGAGCGTGGCCACGGGCTGCGGAGGGCCCTCGGCAGTGGTTTGGCCCATGTGGATTTCGTAGCCCAGGCAGTCGGCGGCCGCGCTGCCCCGGAAGGCAAACCGCCGTTGCCGGGTGGTTTTTTCGCCTTGCAGCACCGTGCGCACGGGCAGCAGCCCCAGCCCGGCGGCGGCGGGCACCGGGCCTTCCACCCCGTTGGGGTCTTCCACCGAGCGGCCCAGCATCTGGTAGCCCCCGCAGATGCCCACCACGGTTTTGCCCGTGCGGTGGGCCCGCACGATGGCCGCCCCCAAGCCGCTGTTAGTGAGTGCTTTTAGGTCGGCGATGGTGTTTTTGCTGCCGGGCAGGATGATGATGTCAGCCTCGCCGATTTCGTCCGCCTCACGAGTAAAGAACAGGTCGACGCGGGCGTCGTGGCTCAGGGTGTCGAAGTCGGTGAAATTCGACAGCCGCCCCAGCAGCACCACGGCTACCCGTACCCGGCCGGCCGGCCCGGCCGCGCGGCGCTTGTAGGCCAGAGCCACGGAGTCTTCCTCCTCCACAAAAATATCGCGGAAGTAGGGCAGCACGCCCACTACCGGCACGCCGGTCAGGGCTTCGAGCTGCTGCCGGCCATCGGCAAACAGCCGCGCATCGCCCCGAAATTTATTAATGATAATGCCTTTTATGCAGGCTTTTTCCTCAGGTTCCAGCAGGGCCAGCGAGCCGTACACACTGCCAAATACCCCGCCCCGGTCGATGTCGGCAATGAGGTAGGTGGCGGCTCCGGCGTGGCGGGCCATGCGCAGGTTGGTGATATCGCGGCGCTTCAGGTTTAGCTCCGAGATGCTGCCCGCGCCCTCCAGCACCACCGGCGAATGGCGCGCCGCCAGCCGGTCGAAAGCTTGGGTGGCGGCGGCAAACAGTTCCTGCCGGTCGTTTTCGCGGAAGTATTCGTAGGCCGACTGCGTGCCGATGGGCCGGCCGTTGAGCACCACCTGCGAGGCCTGGTCGGAGGTCGGCTTGAGGAGCACTGGGTTCATGTCGACGTGGCACGGGATGCCGGCGGCCTCGGCCTGCACCGCCTGGGCCCGGCCAATTTCGAGCCCCTCGGGGGTTACGTAGCTGTTCAGGCTCATATTTTGCGCCTTAAACGGCGCGGGGCTGTGTCCGTCCTGTCGAAAAATGCGGCAAAAACCCGCCGTAATGACGCTCTTGCCCACATCCGACGCGGTGCCGACAAACATAATGGGACGAAGCATGGGGAAGGTATAGAGTAGGAAGGGCGGGTAAAAGGACCAAGTATTACCCTTGGCCCGGGGCAGTCGCCGCTGGCCAATAGTTCTCAAACACCAGCTCGGGAAGGCTCATCCGGCTCGCCCAGCCCGCGGTTTCGAGCATGGGGCGGGGGTAAAACTCTGCCACGTGGCCCAGGCAGAGGATGGCCACGGGCTGCGCCCCGTCCGGCATCTGCAAGGCCAAACGAACTTGTTCGGGGTCAAAAATCGACACCCACCCCATGCCGAGGCCTTCGGCGCGGGCGGCTAGCCACAGGTTTTGGATGGCGCATGACACCGAGGCGAGGTCCATTTCGGGTAGCGTGCGCCGGCCGAAAATGTGCGCCTCCCGCCCTGCCATGAGGGCGGCCACCAGCACTTCGCCGCACTCGCGGAGGCCTTCTACTTTCAACTGCAAAAACGCGCTGGCCCGCTCTCCCAAGGCTTCGGCGGTACGCAGCCGCTCTTGCTCCACGAGCTGGTGCAAGGCGCCCCGCAGGGCCGGGTCGGTGATGCGCAGGAAGCGCCAGGGCTGCATGAATCCTACGCTCGGGGCCTGGTGGGCGGCTTGCAGTAGGCGGTGCAGCACCTCGGGGGCAACGGGGTCGGGCAGAAAATGGCGGATGTCGCGGCGCTCGGCTATCGCCCGGTACACGGCTTCAATCTCGGCGGGGCTGAACTGGTTCAAGCAGGTAAGGGATTGGCAAAGTGAAGAAGCAGCGCGGAGGCCAAGGTAATAGCCACAACCCGCATCTCGTCTGCTACCAAGGTTATCAACTGATTTTTAAACGTATAGCCCAGTGTGCCGATGCGTAGCGCATACGTGCCCGGCTTGAGTTCACCGAGCCGAAACTGCCCCAGCGCATCGGTGCTGGCGCCGCGGGGCTGGCCCACCAGCCCTGCGCTCACGCCCACCAACGGCCAACCCGAGAGCGAGTCGGCTACGGTGCCCCGCAGGGCCACCGTACCTTGGGCCGCCGCCGGGTGCACAACAACTAGACCAATCGCGTACAGGCTCCAAAATACTGATTTTGAGCTAAATAATGGGGTAAGGTGCTGCCCGGCGCGGCGCGGGTCCGGGGTGAGCAAACGGCTCCGCCAAGCGGCCTTACGCCAACAACAACTATGGTAGACTATTCCCCCGGCACAGCCGGGGAGGAGCGAGGGGTTGGGCATGGTACGACGTGCCTTTCTGCCGAAGGCCGGGACTGTATGAAGCAAACGGCAGGTCTTCTGACTTCCCCCACTAACCGACGACCTTCCCATCCGGAACCGGACAGTGGTATTGTATATCGGGCAGCTTTGGAGGGGGTTACAGCAGCGGAGACTGTCCCGGAATTACACCGGATTCCCTTTTAAAGTCGCCCCGCACCGCGGAAGCGACTACCAATTGTTGGGACGAAGGTAGGGGATGAAGTCGTTTTGTGAGCGGGGCAGGGCTCGACACAACATTATCCCAGCCCCTGCGCGCTTTCTACCAGCGTATAAATTCCAATCCCAATTGAAAAAGCCCCCACCGCATAGTTGAGCCACTTGAGCGAGGGCTGCCACTGGCTTGAGAAACGTGCCGTCGAAAAGGCAAACAGGCACCCGTAAGTTGTCATGGAAATTAGAATACCGGCACTTTGGAGCACGATAATCCACACGGCGGCCGTGGTGTTGCGGGCCGCCAGGGTGAGGGCAATGGTGCAGGCCCCCCCGGTGCCGGCCAGCCCATGCACCATCCCCACCCAGAATGAGCGGCTAAGCCCCGCGGGCGCTGGTGGGGTTATTAGCACGGGTAAAGGTTTTACTTGGCGGAAGTTGCGCCGAATAGCCAGTACTCCCAGCCATATCATAAGTGGCCCGATAGCCAGCTCCACCTGTGCCGCGATGTGGAGCGAAAGCGTTGACTTCAGCAGCAAAATGAGGCTGGCAAACACCACGAGCGTTAGCGAGTGCCCCAATGCCCAGTGCGACGAGCGCCAAATGACGCGCCACAATCGTCCCGTACCCTTTTTTTGCTCGGTGGCCAGCACCGCCACGGCGGCCATGTGGTCGGGCTCGAAGGAGTGCTGTACCCCTAGCAAAATGGAGTCAAGGAATAACGGATTTAACATTGACGCAGAAGAAGATATCTTTTTAAAGTGCTAATTCAGACTGAGCGGTAAATCCCGAGGGTAGCCCGCTCGTTTGATGGACTGGCTGGCGAAGATTGGGCAAACTTACCGGGGGACTGATTGTAGCAACTCTGGTAGGCGAATACCTTGCGCCAGTTAAACACCCTGTCGCCGCCACTAGTTACTAAAACCTGCTGAGATAAAATCTGCTTATCCAACAAATTGCCTTCGCTAAACACACCATTTATTCTCATACAACCATGCGCGAAATCAAACGCCAGCGCGTAGTCCGCACCGATGGGAAAGCCATCAACCTGGTGCAGCGCCGGGGCCACCTTTCCTACTGCTATAACGCCTGCTGCTGCGGGCGCGTGGACAGGGGCTACGCTGCCGTGCCCGTGGAATTGTACAAAAGCGAGTGGCTGCGTCGCAAGCTACGCAACACCGTGCACATGACCAAGGGTGGCTGCCTGGGCCCCTGCACGCTGGCCAACGTGGTGACGCTGCTCTTCGATGGCCGTTCGACGTGGTTTCACTCCATCAACAGCGACTGGCAGATACTGGCTATTTTCGATTACATCGACAGCCTGGTGGCCACCGATGGCTATCTGGCCCCGCCCGCCGAGCTGGCCGAGTACGTGTTTCAGTTCTACAGCTGGACCGGAGCCGAAACGGCCGTCGCGGCCGGGGCGGCTCCGCCCATCGCGGCCGAGGGTATTGTTTTCCTCACCCACGCCGAAACCGACCTGCTCACCCTGCACCGCAGCGTGCAGGGGCTACCCGCCGATTTCCCCAAAACGGTGGGAATTAATTTGCTGGCCATTAAAAATGAAACCCACATGGCCCAGCTGCTCGACCGTGAGCTAGCCGCCGCGCGGGTCATTGTGCTGCGCGTGCTGGGGCGGCCGAGCAGCATTCCCGGCTTTCAGGAGTTGGTGCGGCGGGCGCAGGCACAGGGCCAGCACCTGCTGGTAATCAGTGGCGCGGGCGACTTAAACCCCGAACTGGCGGCCGTGTCCACGGTGTCGCCGGGTGTGCTGCACGAGGCCCTGGCCTACCTGCAGGCCGGCGGCCACGCCAACCTCACCGCTCTGCTGCATTACCTGGCCGACCACCTGCTGCTCACCGGCTTCGGCTACGAGCCCCCGGCCACGCTGCCCGAGCACGGTCTCTACCATCCCGACTTGCCCGAAAACGGCAACCTCGCCGACTGGCTGCGCCTGCGTGACCCGGCCCGGCCCACGGCGGGCGTGCTGTTCTACCGCGCCCACTGGGTGAGCGGGAATCTGGCCTTCGTGGATGCGCTGGTGCACGAGCTGGAAGCTCAGGGTGTCAATGCCTTGCCCGTCTTCACGGCCTCGCTCAAAGCGGTGGATGAGGCCACGGGCGCGCCGTGGGCGTTCGGCTTTTTCAGGGACGAAAACGGCCCGTTGATTGACGTGTTAATCAATACCGTTTCCTTTGCCATGAGCGAAGTGAACCCTGACGGACCCACCAGTGCAGGATGGTCGGTGGAGGCCTTGCAACGGCTTGACGTAGTGGTTTTGCAGGCAATTACCAGCGGTATGGCGCGGGGCCCCTGGGAGTCTTCGAGCCGGGGCCTAAACCCGCTCGATACGGCCATGAACGTGGCCTTGCCCGAGTTCGACGGCCGCCTCATCACGGTACCGATTTCTTTCAAGGAGAAAAACCGCGAAGCCACCGGCTACGTGCCCGTGCCCGACCGCATGGCGCGGGTGGCGGGCCTGGCCCGGCGCTTCGCCAGCTTGCGCCATTTACCCAATTCACAGAAGCGCATCGCCTTCATTTTTACCAATTCGAACAGCAAAGCCTCCCAAATTGGCAACGCCGTGGGGCTCGACGCGCCGGCCTCGCTGCTGACGCTGCTGCATGCCATGCAGGCGGAGGGCTACCAGCTGAGCGACCTGCCGCCGACCGGTACCGCCCTCATCCACGAGCTGGTAGACCGTTGCGCCTACGACCAGACCTACCTTACGCCCGAGCAGCTGGGCCGCGCCCCGGGGCAGGTGTCGTTTGCGCAGTACGCCGCGTGGTTTGCCGAGTTGCCGGAAGCTCTGCAGGCCAAAATGACCAAGCAGTGGGGCCCGCCGCCCGGCGAAACCTACGTCCACGACGGCCACATTGCCCTCGCCGGTCTGCCGCTGGGCAACGCCCTGGTGGTACTTCAGCCGCCTCGGGGCTACGGCATGGACCCCGACGCCATTTACCACCAGCCCGACTTGCCGCCGACGCACCATTACTACGCATTGTACCGCTGGCTGCGCGACGGCTGGGGGGCCGATGCCATTGTGCACGTGGGCAAGCACGGTACCCTGGAGTGGCTGCCGGGCAAGGGCATTGGCTTGTCGGAGAACTGCTTTCCGGATGCATTTCTGGGCGATTTGCCGCTGTTCTACCCCTTCATTATCAATGACCCCGGCGAGGGCTCGCAGGCCAAGCGCCGTGCTCACGCCACCATCATCGACCACCTTACGCCGCCCATGACCACGGCCGACAGCTACGGCGAGCTGGCCCAGCTCACGCAGCTGGTCGATGAATACTACCAGGTTGAGGCCCTCGACCCGGCCAAGCTGCCGCTGCTGCAACGCCAAATCTGGGACCTGGTGAAGCAAACCAACCTCGACCAGGACCTGGCCGTGCTGCTGCGCCGCGACCACGGCGACCACGTGCACGACTGGGACGACGACATGACCCCCGAAGGCGTGCCCGTGAGCCTGGCCGAAATGGACGGCAAGGACGTCGCCCACCTCATCGAAGACATCGACGGCTACCTCTGCGAGCTGGGCGCGGCCCAAATCCGCAACGGTCTCCACATCTTGGGCCAAGCCCCGGAAGATGAGGCGCTGGTCGATATGCTGCAAGCCCTCACGCGCCTGCCCAACCTCGGCGTGCCGGGCTTGCAGGCCGGGCTGGCGGCGCTATTTGGCTTTGACCTGGATGCCGTACTGAGCGCGAAAGGGCAGAAGCTGAGCATCGTAGCTGAAGCTTTTACCGCCCTGGCCGGACGGCCCGTCGTGACGGGAGCCGATGCGCTCGAAGTGCTCGACGAGCTGACCAAGCACTTGCTTCTGGCCTGGCAGCAGCAACGCTTCCGGCCGGATGCTCTCGACCAAGTACTGTTCGAAACGCTGAATATCGCGCCCGCGCAGCCTGAGCTAGTCAAAGTGCGCCAAACGCTGACCTACGTGGGTCAGCAACTCCTACCCAATCTGGCCCAGACCTACGACGAGGTAGCCAACTTGCTACACGGCCTCTCGGGTGGCTACGTGCCGGCCGGGCCCAGCGGCGCGCCCACGCGGGGAATGGCCCACATTCTGCCCACGGGCCGCAACTTCTACGCCGTGGACCCCCGCGCCCTGCCCTCGCAGGCGGCCTGGGAAGTGGGCCAGCAACTGGCCCGCGAGGTGCTGGCCCGCCACCTCAAAGAAACCGGCCGCTACCCCCAAAGCGTGGGTCTGAGCGTGTGGGGCACCAGCGCCATGCGCACCCACGGCGACGACGTGGCCGAAATCCTGGCCCTGCTGGGCGTGCGCCCCGTGTGGCAGGCCCAAAGCCGCCGCGTGACCGGTGTGGAGGTAATACCGCTGGCCGAATTAGGCCGGCCGCGTATCGACGTGACCACTCGCATCAGTGGTTTTTTTCGCGATGCGTTTCCGCATCTCATTGAATTGCTAGACGATGCCGTGCAGCTCGTGCTGGCCCTCGACGAGCCGCTCGACCAGAACTTCGTGCGCCAGCACTACCTGCGCGACCTCGCCGAGCTGCACGCTCAGGACGTGCCCGCCGAGGAAGCCGAGCAGCGCGCCGGCTACCGCATTTTTGGGGCCGCGCCGGGCAGCTACGGCGCAGGTATTCTGCCGCTTATCAACGAAAAGAACTGGCACGGCGATGCCGATTTTGCTCAGGCCTACGTGAACTGGGGCGGGTACGCCTACACCCGCGCCGCGAGTGGCACCGATGCCCGCCCTGAGTTCCGGCAGCGCCTGGCGGGCGTGGAAGTGGCCCTGCACAACCAGGACAACCGCGAGCACGACATTTTTGACAGCGACGACTACCTGCAGTTTCACGGCGGCATGATTGCCACCATCCGCAGCCTTACCGGCCGGCAGCCCAAGCACTACTTCGGCGATACGCAGGACCCCGCCCGCCCGGCCGTGCGCGACCTAAAGGAGGAGACCCTGCGCGTGTTCCGCTCCCGCGTTGTCAACCCGAAGTGGCTGGCCGGCATTCAGCGCCACGGCTACAAGGGCGGTCTGGAGCTGACCGCCACGGTGGACTACCTCTTTGGCTATGATGCGACGGCTAAAGTAGTGGATGACTGGATGTATGAGCAGGTGGCCGCCATTTACGCCCTCGATGCGGGCATGCAGGAGTTCTTCGCCGAGAGCAATCCGTGGGCGCTGAATGCCATCGCCGAGCGGCTATTGGAAGCCGCGCAACGGGGCATGTGGGCCGCTCCGCCGCCCGAGATGCTGGCGGCATTACAAGCGGTGTATTTGCAGAGTGAGACGCTGCTGGAAGCTCGAAATGAATAGAAGCTGTTTACAAAGTCGGAGGAATAATCCTGACTGTCATGCTGAGCTTGTCGAAGCATCTCTACCGCTTCGTTGAACGGCGCAGCCGAAGCGGTAGAGATGCTTCGATAAGCTCAGCATGACCGACTTGCGGCTTTTTAAACAGCCTCATAATAAAGCTTAAGGTGGTCAAAGCCCGACAACCTTCTCTCCCCAAGTAAAAAAGCACATGCACTACCCCTTTACTGCCCTGGTCGGGCAGGATTCTCTTAAGCAAGCCCTGCTGCTGTGCGCCGTGAATCCCGGCCTTGGCGGCGTGCTGCTGCGCGGCGACAAAGGCACGGCCAAAACCACCGCCGTACGCGGCCTGGCCGAGCTGCTACCCCCCATGCTAGCAACCCCGGGCTGCCCGTTCAACTGCGAGCCCGGCCACCCCGCCGACCTGTGCCCGGCCTGCCACCAGTCCGCTGCCGAAGCCCAGGAATTGCCCGCGCCCTTTGTCAACCTGCCCTTGGGCGCTACCGAAGACCGTGTGCTCGGCAGCCTCGACCTGGAGGGTCTGCTGGCCGACCGCCAGAAAAGGCTGCAGCCGGGCCTGCTGGCCGCGGCTCACCGCGGAGTGCTTTACATCGATGAAGTGAACCTGCTGCCCGACCACTTGGTTGACGTGCTGCTCGACGCGGCGGCTACCGGGGTGGCCACCGTGCAGCGCGAAGGACTGGCCGTGACCCACCCGGCACGGTTCACCCTCATTGGCACGATGAACCCCGAGGAAGGCAGCCTGCGTCCGCAATTCCTCGACCGATTCGGACTGATGGTAGAAATCGCCGCCCCGCGCGACGTGGCCGAGCGAACGGAAGTAGTGCGGCGGCGCGTGGCGTTTGAACGCGACCCGGCGGCCTTCCGGGCGCAGTGGCAGCCGGCCCAAGCGGCCCTGCAACGGCAGGTAAGCACGGCGCGGCAACTATTGCCGGCCGTGCAAATGCCCGATGGCCTGCTCACCCTCATTAGTCAGCTTTGCACGGAGCTCGGGGTAAGCAGCCTACGGGCCGATATTGCCGTCTATAAAACGGCCCTCACCCTGGCCGCTCTGGCTGGCCGCCCTGCCGCCACGGCCGCCGACGTGCGCCGCGCCGCCGAGCTGGCCCTGGCCCACCGTCGCCGGGCCCAGCCGTTCGACAGCCCTGGCCTGCCCTCCGAAGCGCTGGATGAGTTGATGAAGCAGGCCCCGGATGCGTCGCCTGCTGCCCCCAAGCCCGAGCCGGAAGCAGCTGCGCCTCCCCTTAATTCTACGCCTCAACATTCGGAAGAAGTAACGCAGCAAGCTGAAAATGAGCGGGATGAGCCACTGGAAAGCGCACCGCAAACTTCCTCGAATGAGGCCGCGGCTCCCGAGCAAGTATTTGGGGCCGGGCCGACCCCGGCCGGGCGGCCTATTCAGGTAGAGGCGGTGCCGCTTGCTGCTTTCGCTCGCGCTGGTGGCCGGCGTGGGGCGGCAACCCAGGGCGCGCGGGGCCACACCGTGCGGGCCGTGCCCGACCTAAGCCCATCGGTTCTGGCCATCGAGGCGACCGTGCGCCAAGCTGTGCTGCGCGACCCAATGGTGGCCCAAATCACCCGCGACGACCTGCACCAGCAAGTGCGCAGTAGTAAGACGGGGACCTTCTTGCTGCTCGTGGTCGACGCCTCGGGCTCCATGAGCGCGAGCCGCCGCATGGAAGCGGTAAAAGGCGCCGTGCTCAGTCTGCTCACCGAGGCCTACCAGCAGCGCGACACAGTGGCCGTCATCACCTTTCGGGGCGTGGAGGCGCGGCTGCTGCTGCCGCCCACCCGCAGCGTGGCCATAGCCGAGGAAGCCCTGCGTACGTTGCCCACGGGGGGGCGTACCCCGCTGCCGCACGCGCTCCAGCTGGCAGCGCAACTATTGGCGCGGGCCGACTATCCGGCGGGTTTGCAGCCGCTCCTGGTGCTGCTCAGCGATGGCAAAGCCAACGTGCCCCTGGCCGGCGGCGGCGATGCCAGCGCGCAAACCCAGCAGCTCGCCACCCAACTGCGCACCCAGCAAATCCCAACCCTGGTGCTCGACACCGACAACAGCTACCTGCGCCTGGGGAAAGCCGCCGCGCTGGCCGCTGCCCTTGGGGCGGAGTACTTGCCGCTCGATGAGCTGTCGGCGGCATCCTTAACCAACGCGATTCTAACGGTGAGCACCCGCCCAGGGTAGCTTCCCCGGCGTAGAACGGCGGTGCGACTACCCCCTGAAGCCGTTATAAATCCAGAGTAGGCCGACGCCAATCGACACGACGCCCACGATGGCATTCATTAATTTGAATACTACCTGATTACGCTCGATAAAGCGCGACACGGAAAAGGCCATGACGCAGCTGTAAGCCGTCATGGCGACCACGATGCCGACGCTTTGCAGGGCGATGATGGCAATGGCGGTGCGCGTGTCTTTGGCTGCCAGGGTGAGGGCCACGGCGCAGGCCCCGCCGGTGCCCGCCAGCCCGTGTAGCATGCCCACCCAGAAGGAGCGGCTGAGCACATTCATGGCGATTTCCTCGCCCTGGCCGCCGTGCAGGTGCAGGGCGTTGGTGAGGTGCGCGTGCTCGGCAAATTTCTTGTGCTCGGCCATCAACTGCTTGAGCTTATGGTTGCGCCGAATAGCCTCCCAGCCTAGCCAAATCATGATGGGACCCACCGCCAGCTCGGCCCAGCGCGACAGGTTGAGGGGCAGGGCCGAGCGCAGCAGCAGGGCCAGCGCGCTGAAGATGATGAGCGTGAGCGAGTGGCCCAGCGCCCACTGCGACGAGCGCCAGATAAGCTTGCCGTAGCCGGTATTGTAGCGTTTTTTTTCGGTGGCCAATACCGACACCGCCGCCATGTGGTCGGGCTCGAAGGAATGCTGCACGCCGAGCAGCAGCGAATCCAGTAGTAAGGGATATATCAAGCGGGGGAGGGGCTATCGTAGCTAATTGGGTTGAAGAAAGAGCGTTGGGAATCAGCCGCGCCATCGAAGCCAAACTCGTACACCAGGTAGTTTTCGCCGGCATCCATAAGCACCAGCCGGCAGGGCCGCGCGCCCGTGACGGTGCCTACCACCGCGTGGCAGCGCCGGGCCAGCTCGGCGTAAAATGCCTCAGCGGGGGCGAAGGGAAATACCTCGGTGAGGTTGCCGGCCATGGTGAGCTGGCCAATGGCCGTGCAGCGCTCGGCGGGGTAGCCGGCCGTGCGGGCCAGCCCAACCACCCAGTCCCGGTCCCAGCTCGACTGGTTGCTGTGGGTATTGAGGGCGCCCTGGGCCAGCTTCACAGCTTTGCCCAGCATGATGCCCATGGTGAAAGTAGCTAATGGCGAGGCGGTTATCTTTTCCAGCGTTTCCCCAATCCAGTTGCCGTACTGGATGAAGCTTACTGCGGGCAGATGCTCAAATAAGCGGCGCAGTAGCTTTTCGCTCCGCCCGCCCGAGTTGATGACGACTTCCGTGAGGCCATTGGCCAGCGCCACGTCGATGCCCTGCACGATGCTGGCAATGTAGGCCTCGGCCGAAAACGGTTTGACGATGCCCGTGGTGCCCAGGATGGAGATGCCCCCCACGATGCCCAGGCGGCCATTGAGCGTTTTTTTGGCCAGCGCCTCGCCGCCCGCTACCGCCACCCGAATGGATACCCCGCTCGCTAGCCCAAATCGAGCCAGCACCTCGGCTACTACCGCGCGCATCATCTGGCGGGGTACGGGGTTGATGGCCGGCTCGCCCACCGGTACGGCCAGCCCTGGTAACGTGACGATGCCCACGCCCGGGCCGGGCAAAAAGTCGATTTCGCCCGTATTATTGAGGGTTACCGTGCAGCTGATTTCGGCTCCGTGCGTCACATCGGGGTCATCACCGGCATCTTTCAGCGTGGCACACCAGGCTTCGTGCCGGTTGTAGGTGCATTGGGTGAGAACAAAAGCCACTTCCGGGCCTGCTGGCAGCGTGATACTGACTTCCCGCACGTCCTGCTGCCCGAGCAGCGCCAGCAAGGCGGCCTTGGTGCAGGCCGTGGCGCAGGCGCCGGTGGTGTAGCCCGAGCGCAGAGGGCCATCAGGAATCGGGCGAAGGGCCATGCAGGTTGGAGGATAAGTGCGCCAGCAGCTCGTCTGCTCGCGTGATAGGGCGGAAACCGGCCGGTAAAGCCGGCCGCCGCACGATAAAAATAGGTACTCCGGCGTACAGGGCCGCCGCTATCTTCACCGAGAGGAAGCCGCTCTCGCCGCTTTCTTTGGTGATAACAGCTTGCGCGCCGGTTCGTTGGATGAGGGCTACCTCCTCGGCCAGCTCCGCGCCGGGCCACCCGGTAATCAGGTTGGCCAGCGGGAAGCCCGCCTGCCGGGCCAGGGCCACCGATGCCTCGCGGGGCAGTACCCGGCAAAACAGGGGCCGCTGCTGCCAGTACCGCCGGAGCGGCCCGATGGTTTGGACGCCACTCAAAGCCAACGCAGGAGCGTGGCCCGCCGCCAATAGCTGGTCGATTATTTCTTCATAATCAGCCGCATAGTGTACCAAAGGATGAACTAGCCGCTCGGGGTACTGACGCTCGAACCGTAGCACGGGCAAACGTAGTTGCCGGCTGGCTTCGGCCACAGTGGCGTGCAGCTGCTCGGCAAACGGGTGGCTGGCGTGTACGATGCAGCCGACCTGGTGCAGCTGGCAAAACGCAACCAAAGCGGCTCCCGTGAGCGCCCCCCACCGGTAGCGGCCGTTAGCGGGCAAGCTTATTTCCACCGGTGTTTTAGTGGAGTACCAGAAGGTATAATCCGTGTTGCCTAACCAAGCAGCTACCTGCTTGCCTTCTGTAGTACCCCCGAAAACCAGCACTGTCTTGGCGGCTGCGGCCGGAGGAGTGGGCCGGGCGGGCATCAGCTCAGCGGGGCATCGTCGGCCCGCTTCTGGGGTTTCTTACTTTTCGGTGGCTTACCGGTGCGGAAAATATGCTTCCAGTCGGGGTTGTAAAGGTGCGAGCGGTTTTTGCGCGCCCCAATGGCCACGCCCACCACGATAAGCACCGTGCGCGTGAGCTTGTGCTGGCGAATGAGAGCGGCCAAATCGGTAAGTTGGCCGGTGTAGATTTCCTCGTCGTCCCAGGTCACGCGGTACAGAATGGCTACCGGCGTATCGGCGGGGTAATGCTGCAACAGCTGCTCCTGCACGCGCTTGGCGATGTTGGCACTCAGGAAGATACACATGGTGGCGCGCTGCTTAGCCATCTCGGCCAGGTCCTCGTGGGGAGGGAGGGGCGTATTGCCTGCCCCCCGCGTCAGAATGATGGTTTGCACCACTTCCGGGATGGTAAATTCCGAGTTCAGGCTAGCCGCAGCGGCCTGAAACGCCGAGATGCCGGGCACGATGAAGTAGGCCATGCCGCGCTCGTCAAATTCCGACATCTGCTCCTGAATGGCGCCGTAAATGGAGGGGTCGCCCGACTGCAGCCGCACGATGAGGTGGCCGCGCTGGTAGTGCGCGCTCATCAGGTGCAGTTGTTCTTCCAGCGTCATGCCGGCCGAGTTGCGCACCACCGCGCCGGGCTTGGCGTAGTGCGTGAGGCGCTCGGGCACCAGGCTGCCGGCATACAGAATAAGGTCGGCCGTTTCGAGCAGCTCCTTGCCCTTCACGCTGATGAGGCTGGCATCGCCGGGGCCCGCCCCCACGATGGCCACGACCCCGCGCCGCTCGGCCGCCGCGTCGAGGGCCACGGCCAGGGTATACTTTTTGCCCGAAGCGACGGTGGTTTTCTGCTTTTCCAGCAGCAGCCGGTCGTTGGCGCTCGCCACCTGCGCGGCCGCCTCGCTCACGCTGGGCACGCCAAGCTTGCTGAGCACCACTTCCGAAGGATTGGGTATGGTTTGCGCATTCAGCGCCTCAGCCGGGTACGTGAGCAGGGGTACACCCCAGCGCTCGGCCAACGCCAGGAAGGCCACCTCATCGTGCTTGATGTCGATGGAGCCAAGGGACTTTACTGATTGTATGGCTAGTTGATGCTCAGATAATTGCGCCCGTACCGAGGCTTCGAGCAAATCGGCCTCAATGCCCCGCGAGCAGCCCATACCCAGGTGTAGCACGGGCGCGAAGAACTCGAGCACCGGCACCGGCACTACCAGCGGGCGGTATGTCACGGCCAGCAGTAGCTGGTACTGGCTCCAGTCAATCTCGTCCTGGTTGTAAAATACGTCCACAAAGGGCGGGCGGGTTTTTTCGAGCCAGCGGGTGCCTTCATCCTGCACGTCGAGCAGCAGGGCGGTTTTTACGTTGTTTACAAAAAGCGAAATGAGCTGATTGAGCGGGCGGCTGGGCGCGGCCCGCCAGCCAAACTGTGCCGCCAGCGTATCCAGGGCCCAGATATTTTGCAGGTCGCTGGCGGTCGTGATAATGGCCTGCGCCCCGAGTACCCGCGCCAGGCGGCGGGCCAGGTCGTTGGCCCCGCCCAGGTGCCCGCCCACTACCGGCTGCACGAACTGCCCGTGGTCGTCGAGGTTGATAATGGCAGGGTCGGTAGCTTTGTCCTGCACGTAGGGCGCAATGCTGCGCACACAGATGCCCAACGCCCCAATAAAGATAAAAGCTTCGTAATCAGCAAACGAGGCTGCTAAAAAATCGGCAATGGACGTGATGGGCTGCACGGTGGCCGCACCGCCGGGGCGGGTCGAAAACACAATGCTGCCTTCCAGTTCCCGGCGAAGGTGCTCGGCCAGGAGCACGGCGCGGTCGGTGCTGGCCAGGATTGCGGTGGGCTTATTTTTCATGGTTTGCGGGCAGTTAGTACCCAGATGGGGTTGTATTGGTCGAGCTGCACGCGTTGGGGCGAGGCGGGCAGTAGCCAGCCCAACGCGTGGGCGTGGGCAAGAAATTGGTCGTGGCTTTGGGGCAGTACGGCGTTGAGCACCACGGTGCCACCGGGGGCGAGCAGCGTGTCGAGTAGCGCCAGCAGCTCGGGCAACCGGCCCCCGTGGCCGCCGATAAATACGGCATCGGGGGGGGCAGGGCCGCCAGCTCCTGGCCGAAGAAATCACCCATTACCACCACAATGCCAGGGGCCGACAGCTGCCGCATATTCGTGTCCATAATGGCCGCGCATTCGGGCCGCTGCTCGAACGCCACCACCTCCAATTGGGGAAACAACCGGCGCGCCTCAATAGCCACTGAACCCGTGCAAAAGCCCACATCCCAGAATACGCGCTTGCCAGCCAGCTCCAGCTGGGCGAGGCTGAGCAGGCGAATGGCCTTTTTGGTTAGCATGCCCGGCCGGCCCGGCAGCCCCACAAAGGCGGCATCATCGAGGCCCCAGCTGCGGTTTGGCGCGGCAATTTGGCGCAGTAGCACGCAGTTGAGCGGCAGAAACTCCTGCTGGGCAGCCTGCCCAGGCGAGTAGCAGCCCACCCGTTCGTGCGGGCCGTCGAGGTCCTCGCCCACCACCATTTCGTAGTGGCCGAAGCGGTAGTCCAGCAGCCGCCGGGCAATGGCGGCCGGCGTGCGCACGGCATCGGTGAGCACGGCAATAAGTGGCTCGTAGCGCAGCAGGGCTTCGTCGAGGTTCTGCCAGCTGCGGCCATGCACCGAGGTATTACGGACCTGCTCGTAGGGCTGGCCAATTTTAGCGCACAGCCGCTGCACGCTGTTGAAGGCCGGGTATACGGCCACGGTGGCTCCCGCGTCGTGCGTCTGAATGGTGCGCACAATGCCAAAAAATAGTGGGTCGCCGCTGGCAAAAATCAGAATGGGGACGCCGGCCGACCGGTACCGGGCAAACAGGGCCGCCATGTCGCCGCCGATGCTAATCCAGGTGTGCGGATTGGGCAATACGCTCTTAACCAGTTCGTAATGCCGCCGCCCACCCGAAAACACCGCGTGCGCCGCTACCAGCCGGCCAATATCGGGCGGCAATGCGACGAGCGGCTGGTTGGGCAGGCCCACCACGGTGTACTGTCCCATCAGTTCCGCGTGGGGGCCAGGGACTGAGGGAGGGTAAAGGCGGCGTTGACAATGCTGGCGGCCACGCTGCTCCCGCCCTTGCGGCCTTCAATTATGACCAATGGCAGGCCGCTGAGCGTCTTGATTTTGAGCTTCGCTTCCACCACATTCACGAAGCCCACCGGCGCGGCAATAATGCCCGCCGGCCGGCAATGGCCCGCCTGGCATTGGTCGGCCAGCTCAAACAAGGCCGTGGGTGCGTTGCCCACCACAAACAAGGCATTAGGATGCTGCGCAATGGCTAGCCGCATGCCCGCCTGGCTGCGGGTGATACCTTCCTGCTCGGCCAGTGCGGCCACGCGCTCATCGTTGAGGTAGCATAATACTTCCACCCCGTACTGCTCGCGGTAGGCTTTGGTAATCCCGGCCTGCACCATGGTCACGTCGGTAATGACCACGCCCCCGCCCGTCAGGTAGTCGTGCCAGTATTCCAGCGGTTGATTTTGGGCGTAATACAGCTGCTCATACTCAAAATCGGCGGTGCTGTGAATGCAGCGGATAGCCGCCCACTGGTCGGCGCTGGAAAGGTCGGGGCGCTGCAACTCCGCCCGGATTTGCTGGAAGCTCTCGTCCTGAATCTCGGGGCCGGTGACGGGCTTGCGCGCCAGATACCCGCGGGGCGTCACCAGAAATTCGCCGAAGCGATAGGTCTGCGAGTTGCCAATCAGCACCAGGCAGAACATATCGACCAGCGCTACATCCAACTCTGCTAGGGTGGTCAGGTGAATCGTTTCTTCGGGGCGCGTGACCTGCCGCACGATGGCTACCGGCGTCGTGGGGGCGCGGTGTTCGAGGAAAATACTGCGCAGCCGGCTCAACTGCCAGTTACGTTTCTGGCTGCGCGGGTTGTAGAGCGAAGTGACGAAATCGCCGATGGCGGCGGCCGTGATGCGCTTCTCGATGGTGGTCCAGGGCGTCATCAAATCGGAGAGCGACAAGCAGCAAAAATCGTGGCCGATGGGCGCGCCCAGCCGGGCCGCCGCCGCCTGAAAAGCACTGATGCCGGGCAGGGTTTGCAGCTGAATATCGGTGCGCTGCTGGCGGGCCGCGTACTCATACACCAGCGAGGCCATGGCATATATACCCGCGTCGCCGGAGCTGATAACGGCTACGTGGGTGCCCGGCCGGCAGTTATTCACGGCCAGCTCGGCGCGGGCCTCTTCCTCCGATAGGTCGCGACCCAGGCACACGCAACCGGGCTTGAGCAGGTGGCTAATGAATTGAAAATAATAGTGATACCCAATCACAATGTCGGCGTCGGCCAGCGCAAGCCGGGCCGCTGGCACCAGGTACGCATCCGAGCCGGGGCCAATACCAATAACGCTTAATTGCATAGCAAGCTCTTCAAAACAAGTAAGGAAAAATACGGTACCTCGCGCCCCATCAGGGCCGCCAGGTCGGTGGTCAGGTACTGGTTGGGCGTGCCCAGCCACTCGGCGTAGTAGACGGTAGCGTAGTTCGCCGCCACCGCCGGGCGCACGTAGTCCAGGGCCCCCCGCACCTTGATAAGGACCACCGTTTCAAACTCGCGCAGGTAGCCTTCGAGGGCGGCGGCGCTGGTCAGCAGTGGGATAATGGCTATTTTCTCGCGCAATACCGCCAACGGCACCTGGTGCGCGGCCGTGGCCAGTAAAAAGGACGGTACGCCGGCAATGATTTCGACCGGCAGCTGGTGGGCGTGCAGGTGGGCCAGCAGGTAGGCGAAAGTGCTGTAAAAGGTGCTGTCGCCCTCACTCACAAACGCCACCGTGCGGCCGGCTTCGTAGTCGGCCTTTAGCTGGTAAAAGGCTTGCTCATAAATGTGCAGCGCCGCCGCCCGGTCGTTCGCCATCGGCAAAAACATGCCGCACAATTTGGCCTCGTCCAGGTCCAGCTGGTCCAGGATGGTGCGCGAGTAGCTGCTGTGCTGCCCGTCGGCCTGCACCGAACCGGGGTAATAAATAAGGTCGGCGCGCTGCAAGGCGCGCAGGCCCTTTACCGTAATCAGCTCGGGGTCGCCGGGGCCCAGCGACACGCCGTAGATTTTGCCCGTGGGGGCTGGGGTAGGAGCCATGCGCTAGATGCCGAGCAGGTTTTTGAGTTGCGGCAGCAGCCCTTTTTTAGCCCCTATTTTCTGCTCTTCCTCGAAGAGAATACCCTTCACATTGAGGTGGTGGCCGGTTTGCTCTTTGCCTACTTCGTCTTCAAAACCAATCATTTGAATGCGGTACTTGCAGAGCTGGCAGTTCATGTTGGGGCTGCCAAACTCCACCTCGTTGATGCGCTCGTCCACGGCTCGCAGCAGCAATTCGTCGCTGCCAAAGGAAGTGGTGCAGACATATTCCTTGGCTGAGGCGGCCTGGTGCGCCTCCACCTGGCTATAGATTCGCTTGAGCAGCACGCCGGTGAAGAGGAACACCGGGAGCACTATCACCCGCCGGTAGGGCAAGCTCTCGACCAGCGGCAGCGTGTCGGCCAGCAGCGGTTTGGTCACGCCCACGTAGGCGGTGGTAGCGAAGCCGAAGCCCAGGCCCTCCCAGATGAGGCGCGTGAGCTTGGCGACTTCCGAGTTGGCGTCGGGGTCGTTGGTGCCGCGGCCCACCAGCAGCAGGCAGCACTCTTCGCGGGGCACGGGCGGGAGGCCGGCCTCGGCCTGCTCCACCATCTGGCGGGCTAGCTGCAGGAGCGGGGCCGAGATGCCCAGGTGCCGGCCCAGCGTGATTTTCAGGTCCGGGTACTGCTGTTGCAGCGAGTTCATCTCGAACGGAATGTCGTTCTTGGCGTGGCCGCCGGCGAATAGAATAGCCGGGATGGCCGTGATGTTGCGCACGCCCTGCTGGTACATCCGCTCGACGGCGGCGGCGTAAATGGGGTGGGCAAACTCCAAAAAGCCGTAGTCGATGACCCGGTCGGGGTAGCGCGGCACGAGGCCGGCCACCAGCTCCTGAAAGCCCGCGGTACCTGCTTTATCCCGGCTGCCGTGCCCACAAATCAGAATGCCTTGTTTGGTTGCCATGAGTTAGTTAGCTTAAAGAATGAAGGTGGGCCGCCGCCTCATCGAGCGAGCAGGCGTACTTACCGATGATGAACACCACCGGCATGGGCAGGGCGGCCTGGGCCAGCGCCGCCTCAATATCCGGCAGCAGGGCCGTCACCAGTCTTTGCTGCGAACCCGACACGTGTGAGATGGCCGATACGTAGACCGCGTCCGGACCGACCGCCGCTTGCAGCTTTGCCACTACCTGCGGCATATTGCTCAGGCCCATGTACATCACCAGGGTGGTGCCCGTGCGCAGCATGTTGGCCAGCGCGTCGAGCTGCTCAAAATCGTAATTGGCCGTGTGCGCCGTGCACAGCAGCACCGCGTTGCTGTGGTTGCGCTCGGTAACCGGGATGTGCACCAGGCTGGCCGCCGCCAGGCCCGCCGTGAGCCCCGGCACTACCTCGTAGGGCACCTGCTGCGCCGTCAGATACCGGATTTCCTCCGCTGCCCGCCCGAAGATGAAGGGGTCGCCGGACTTCAGTCGAACCACGCGCTTGCCCTGCCGGGCATACGCCACCATTGCTTCGTTTATTTCCTGCTGCCGCTGCCGGGGGTCTACGTGGTCGCCGTATTTTTTGCCCGAATAAATGAGCGTGGCGTCAGGGGCACACAGGGCCATTACCTCCGCCGAAACGAGGTTGTCGTAGAGCACCACATCGGCCTGCCCCAACCGGCGCAGGGCCCGCACCGTGAGCAAGTCGGCGGCTCCGGGCCCGGCTCCGACAATGCTTACCAGGGGCGCAGAGGTATCGTTAGAGGATGTCACGCGCGGGTTGCTCAAAAATGGCTAACGGGTTGGGAAATAGAAACTGGTAATTCAGCCGGGCTTTTAGTTTCTCGGAGCTTACTACTTTGTGGGGTTGCGGCTGGACGGGTCCCATATCGGGCAGCGTAAAGTCCCGGGCTCGGGCCGCCGCGGCGTAGTAAGCCCGCCGCGTGGGATGAGCGTCGGCACTGGCATTAAATACCTCCCCCCAGGCCTGCTGGCGTACGATTTCGTGGATGATGCGCACGCAGTCGTCGCGGTGAATCACATTCATGGGCGTATCGATGGCCCGGCGGCGGCGCTCGATGGCCGCCGCACTATCCGGCAGCCGGTCGTAGCCGATTAACCCGCCAAACCGCAGCACCGTGGTGCGGAACGCCGGTTCCCGCTGGAGTAGCTGTTCGAGTTGATACACCACCATGCCGCCCGGCTTAGTCGGTGCCGGCGCAATATCCTCGGTAGCAAGTTGCTCATTATCACCGTAAACTGAAGTGGAGCTGATGTACAGTACCTGCCGCACCCCGCTGGCCCGCGCCCGCTCGATGAGTCGCTCGAATTGCGCCAGCTGCTCGTCCTTGGGTTTGCCCGGTTGGGGCGGCACCGTAATAAGGAGCGTCGGCGCGTGCCAGAAAGGGCTGTCAGACAAGGCGTTTCCTGCTGCCAGCTCGATGGCAAAAGCGTTCAACCCCAACCGGCTCACTTCCGATACGCCAGCGGCACTGGTGCGGGAAACGCACATCTCATAACCATGCACTTGCAGGTACTGGGCCAGGGGAAGGCCCAGCCAGCCGCCGCCCAGCACGCTGATGGGCTGATGGGCTGATTGGGAAAGCAAGGGAAGGGGGGAAATAGAAGACATAAGTGCGCGCCGTGTCGCTGGTCAACCCTGATACAAAACCGATTCCGCCAGTAGCTCCCCGGCCAGTAGATGGTCCGCTACCAACGCCGCTGCCTTGTCGGCCGTGAGGTGCTGGTACCAAGTGCCCTCGGGATGAATGAAGACCACCGGGCCGTGCAGGCACTGGTCAGTGCACTGGGTCCGGACCGTGTGCAGCTGGCCCTTGGCCCCTGCCTGCACAATGGCCGCCCGAATGTGCGTGGTCGTATCCGCCGCCCCTTTTTTCAGGCAAGAGTCGCCATTGCAGATAAAGGCAATGCGCTGAACGGTGGAAAGGTCTTTTGCCATGAGCAGTAGCAACTAAGCCAGCCCGATTAGGAAGCTGGCCCGCCACCGGGCAAAAGGAACGAGCAACCAGCAGTCTCTGCGGTACTAAACTGGTAACCCACAGCTTTTCTCCCGAAAGCAAGGTGGAGGTAATGCTGACTGGCAGGTCTTCTGGCTCGTTCAACAACTGAGGCCTTCCCATAGCCGGCGCTACAGTGACATCTATTCTCAGGTGCGGGGCTGAACTTACAGCAGCGGGAACTGCTCCGGATTTACACCGGATTCCCTTTTAAGGGCATTCGCAAGCGAATGCACACCAATCAACGGCGCAAAGGTAGGGTTGCCCCGACCATTTAGCCGTATTTGCCCTCCTTCCCCCAGACTAACCGCACTATGTGCATCGGGGTAAATTTGCGGCTCACGTCATTGGTTTGATGTCACTACCCACCTGCTTAGCCGACGTACCGGGCTTTCGTCGGCAGAATAAAAACTTTGGCGGTGGTCTATTGGAGAGTGAAGCAGTAAATTAGGGCATGGTTTATACGCAACATTTGTGTGCCCGCTACGGCAGCGAACACATCCGCCGCAACGGCACGCAGGGCGGCCAGCCCAAATACCAGTGCAAAGCGTGCGGGTACCAAGCGCGGTTTGTGCCGGCGGCGCTCGCCAAAGCGGCGCAGTACGCCCAGGTCGAAGCCTTGCTCACCGAACGGAATTCCCAGCGTAGCATCGTGCGCGCCACCGGCGTGGCGCGGATGACCATCGCCAGGCTAATATAGGACTTACGCAAACGCGAGCGAAGGCTGGCGTAATTCATGTCGCATATACTCATCCAAAAAGCCTTGTTTGAGCTGATAGACGGTTTGTTTGGTTTGGTAGGCGGCTTGTTTAAGGCAGGTCCAAGCGCGCACGGCCAGGGCAATATGATTGCGCTGACTGCGGGCCAGCCGGCACTGGCAGGCCTGCACGCCGGTGAGTTGCTTGAGTTCGCGGTGAAACTGCTCAATCGTCCAGCGGACGCTGCTTTCGTGTTCGGCAGCGGCCGTGTGCAAGGGCTCAACCTCGTTGGTGAGGAGGTAGTCCGTCCGGTGGGTGGACACCAGTACGCGGAAGAGTTTCAGTTTGCAATCTTTGGGCATGCCCTTCACTTTCAGGATTTTGCCAGCTTCTACTTCGGCGGCCGACCAGCACAGGCAGGCCACGGGCTGGTAGGGCTGCTGGCCGCCGGAATCATCGACGAGCCGGTTGCTTTTCAGCGGGCAGTAAAATGTTTTGCCTTCGTCCAGCAGCCACTTGAACAGGGCCGTGGTGGCGTACCAGCTATCCATGAGCACCGTGCGGTATGGGATACTGCGCGGGGCCAATTGCCCGAGCATGTCGGCCACATGGTCGAGCTTGGTCTTGCCGTCGGTGTCGGGGGCGAAAAGGCGGTAGTCAATGAGCCAGAACTGGTCGGTTTCGGGGTTGACGTACACACACGTCACCAGGCCGATGCCGGCAATCACGCCGTGGGCGTTGCCGCTGTACTGGCGGCGTACGAGTTCGATGCGCCGGCTGTGGTGCTTGTCGAGCACCGTGTCGTCAAACAGGACGTAGCCCCGCGCGCTGAGCATCACCTGTGGGCGTACTTGCTGCCAGAGCTGGCGGGGGGTGAAACGCCGGGTTTTGAGAAAATAGCGCACGTTGTCGTGCGAGAGGCCCTCCAGATGCTCGGCCAGATACGTCCCCGTGTAGTTGACCTGGCTGCTCACCAAAAACTGCCCGTACAGTTGTGCCGTCACTTTCATGGCTTTTCCTTTCAAGTTACACTTTTTGCGTAAGTCCTATGTAATTGATAATTATAACCTCACTCTTCAATAGACCACTACCAAAACTTTCGCCATAAATTACTAAACATACTTGTTATCAGCATCATAGCCGTGATGAGTGGGGCCGATGATTTTGAGGAAATCGCCTAGTTTGGCCAGTAGAAAGAGGCCGTCTTCCGGCGCTACCGCTGCCTGGACAACGGCATTCCGTCCGACGATACCTTTCGACGGGTCTTTCAAGGCTTGGACGCGGCAGTTGCTACCAGCCGACCAAATCGGTCAGGTCTGCATCGATGGCAAAACACTGCGCGGCGCCGGCCCGCGGGCCTTGCACCTGGTCCCGACCGTGGCGCAACTGGCTAGGTGTATAGTCCCAGGGGATGGGAAAGGGGACTTTTGTCGTAGCTTTCAGGCAACTCTATGGGAAAAGTACCACACGGCTGCGCCACCACAACGCCGGCAACTCGGCGCCTTATCCAGCAAAGTACAGAAGGCGTACAAACGCTAGCCAAGCGCCTGGGCTTGACCCAGGGCACCGTGCGCAAGTGGCGGCGGCGTACCAGTACGGAAGAGGCTGTGCGCGGCCCCAAACCGGCCTCCACCGTGCTCACTCCCGTGGAAGAGGCGGCTATCGTGCTCTTCCGCCAGCACACGCTGCTGCCACTCGATGACTGCCTCTATGCCTTGCAGGAGACGCTTCCGCACCTGAGCCGCTCGGCCCTGCACCGCTGCTTCCAACGCCACGGCATCAGCCGCTTACCCCCGGCCGACGAGCCGGCAGCTGGGGCGGGTAAGGCGCTGTTTAAGGCCTACGAGCTGGGCTACCTGCACGTGGATTTTGCCGAAGTCCAGACGGAAGAAGGCAAGCAGTATTTGTTTGTGGCCATTGACCGCACCAGCAAGCTGGCCTTCGCTGAGTTACAGCCACAGGCCACGCAGGCCATCGCCACGGACTTTTTGCGCCGGGTCTTGCCGCAGATTCCCTACAAGGTGCATAAGCTATTGACAGACAACGGTATTCAATTCTGAAACTTGCCGCATCATACGAAAGTTGGTCGCCATCCGTTCGGCCAGCTCTGCGACGAGTGGGGCATCGAGCAGCGCTTTACCAAGCCCGCTCACCCCTGGACCAATGGGCAGGTGGAGCGGATGAACCGGACGGTGAAGGAAGCCACGATTAAGCAGTTTCACTACGAGACGAGCGCGCAGTTGGCCAGTCACTTACAAGCCTTTTTGCTGGCTTACAACTACGCCAAGCGGCTCAAGCGCTTGAAGGGCCTGACCCCGCACGAATTTATCTGTGCGGAATGGCGAAAAAATCCTACTATCTTTCATCGCGACCCAACCAAAAAACCCCTTCCCCATACACCGGGACCATACACCTAGGGCTTGAGCCTGGCCCAGGTAGCCACGGCGGGCAAAGGACAGAAACGGGCCCGCCAGCCCCGATGTGCCGACCCTGCTCTACGTGCGCGGCTGCCTCGTCAGTTTCGATGCGCTCAGGTGTCAGCCGGTCATTGCGGCCCAAATCAGCCACCAAGGCGGCGATCACCGGCTGGCCCTCCAGGGCAATCAGGCTACACTGTTGGCCGCAGCCGAACGCGCCCTGGCCCAGGTGTCCGCCCGGCAGACGCTCGAATCCTGGAGTCTGGCCTCCCACAACACCCCGCTCTGCACGCACGTCGGCGTGCAAACCGACTTACGCTGGGTCGATGAGCAAAGCCGCTGGCCGGGGCTGGCCGCCCTGGACCGGGTCGAAACCACCCGCTATTCCGCAGACGAACCGCCCCAGCCGCAGGCTGTGCGCTATTACCCGAGCAGCCGCGCCACCCTTAAGCCCGCCCAGGCCACAGCCGCCATACGCTACCACTGGGCCATCGAAAACAAGTTCCACTGGCACCTGGATGTTACGCTAGGCGGTCGTGTGTTGAGTATGTAGAGAGGGCATATCTTTTGGGATGGTTTTAGAACCCGTTCTCTGCCCGTCCTGTCAGCAACCGGATGCCGTCTATCGGCACGGCAAAGCCACCGATGGCACCCAGCGCTACCGCTGCACGGCCTGCCGCCGCACCTTTCAACTACGCTACCGCCATAAAGTGCATGCGGTGGGCGTGCGGGCTAAAATCATGGACATGGCCCGGAATGGCAGCGGGATACGGGATACAGCCAGGGTGTTGGGCATCCGTCCTCAAACCGGGATGGGCGAGCTAAAAAAAAGATTGAAGCCGGAAGGCACTGCCCCCCGTGCCATCCCACTTACGCGCCGGAGCCGGGAGCTAACTTGGGGCAGTATGCCGACGAGAGGTGGTCGGTTGTACGCGACAAAAAGCAGCAGCGCTGGCTCTGGTGGGTAGAAGATGCGGCGAGAGGGCAAGTCGTGGCGTTTGTGTTTGGGCGGCGTACCCACGCCACGTTTCGGCGGTTATTGGCCGTGCTGGCAGCGGCCGGCTGGGCCGTGGAAACCTGGTTTACCGATGCCTGGGGGCCTTGCCTGTTTGCCCGCCGAGCAGCGCCAAACAGGCAAGGCCCCCAGGCAACGGCTGGAACGCAAGCACTTGCCCTTGCGCACCCGTCTCAAACGACTGACGCGCCGGAAGAATTGCTTCTCTAAAAAACAATTCTTTCACGACGGCCTGATTACCTTATTCATCTTCCATTTCTTCTTTTAATAGGACTTACGCACTTTGAGGTAATTTAGGCAAAAACGTACGCTTATGCTCACTCAAACCACTTACATCGAGTACCTGCTCAGTACGCCTACGAACTACACCTGTACGCATCTGACGGCCCATTTGCCCGACGTGAGCCACGACCAGGTGAATCGGTTTTTGCGTACGAGCAAGCTACCGGTCAACTAGTTGCGCGAGCTGGTTCTGCCCTTGCTCCGCGACTCCCCCGCGGCCTTTTTGCTCGTGGACGACAGCGTGCAAGACAAGCGTTATGGCCGCTTCATCGCCGTGGCCAAGCGCCAGTACGCGGGCAACGCGCACGGCATGGTCACGGGCATCGGGCTGGTCAACCTCGTGCACAGCAGCGGCGAGGCCGGTGATTTTCTGCCCCTGGACTACTGCGTATACGCGCCCGATGCCGACGGACAGACGAAAAACGACCATTTCCTAGCCATATTTGACCAGGTAGTGGCCGAAGACAAGCTGCTGGCCCGCACGATTTTATTCGATTCCTGGTACGCGGGCAGCACGAATTTGAAGCGCATCCACCGCGCGGGTTGGACATTTTTCACAACCCTGAAAAGCAACCGGTTGGTGAGCCGGGCCAAGGAAAGTGGCTACCAAGGCCTTGATACGCGCGAACCGCCGCCCCACGGGTGGAGCCAGGGCGTGGAAGTACGCCTAAAAGAAGTGCCCTTTGGGGTAAAGCGCTTCAAGCTAGTGGCCACAAACGGCGACATGGAATGGGTCATGACCAACCACTTGGCCGCGTACCTGACCCGTGAAATAGTCATTGAGGCCGTGCAGCTACGCTGACAGATAGAGAAGTTTCACCGCAGCTTCAAGCAACTGACCGGATCGGAGAAATGCCAGTGCCGCAAGGCCACGGTACAGCGCAACCATTTGACTTGTTGCTATTTGGCGTGGGTGTCGCTCCACCAACACGCCCGCCGGATGGGGCAAAGTATTTACCAAGCACACCAACAGCAATGGGCACCCTACCTGCGGCACTTGCTCCAAAAACCGCTCATTCAAGCACTTGCGTAGCCGAGTGCGTAAGTCCTATTTAACTATCTACACCCCTAACACACGACCCAAACTTTTAACCAGGGCCGTAGTTGGTGAGAGCTGTACTTCATAAAAATTATTTATGTTAACCATAAACTATATAAATTTTCATTAATACTTATTTGCCTGCACTTTTGCGCCACGTTTTTCGGCAATCAGCCCAAAAACATACCTCATCAGTGCCTATATGCATTTTCTCTTTCTATCAATACTTCCCTACATCCTCATTATCGGCCTGCCGCTGGCGGGGGCCATTGTAAACGAGTTATTTTTCAGAACAGAGCCGATTCGGGGTGCGCGGCTGACTACTGCCGCTGTCTGGTCGGGCGGACTGCTGGCCGTGTTGGCCCTGATCGATACCACGCTGAATCCGGGCAGGGTCAACGTAGCCGGGTTTCAGGGCGACGCGCTTGCCTGGCTGATGGCCACGCTTGTGTTGCTGGTCAGTGGCATTATCCATCAGTTTTCGCTGCGCTACATGGCTGGCGACCGAGCCTACCACCGCTACTATGTTAATCTTTCGTTGGTGACGGCCAGTGCGCTGCTGCTGGTTACGGCCGACCATCTGTTGCTACTGCTGGTGGGTTGGGGGCTGAGTAACGGGCTGCTGGTGCGGCTGATTGTTCACAAGAGCACTTGGAAAGCATCCGTCGAGTCAGGGAAGTTAGCCATGAAGACGTTTGTAGCCGGCTTTTTGTGCTTATCGGTGGCGGTGGCCCTGCTGTGGCAGGTAAGCGGTACTGTATACCTGCACCAACTGGTGCAGATTGAGTTGACGGCCGCTTCGTCGTGGCCGGTCACGGTGGCCCTGCTGCTCATTATTATCGGAGCCATGACCCAGTCGGCCCAATGGCCCTTCCAGCGGTGGCTCATCAGCTCCCTCAATTCACCCACGCCGGTGTCGGCCCTAATGCACGCCGGACTTGTCAGCGGGGGTGGCCTGCTGCTCGCCCGCTTTGCTCCACTCTATCTGGCGCGGCCCGAATTGCTCCAAGTGCTGCTGGTCGTGGGCGGCCTGACCGCCGTGACCGGCACGGCCTGGAAACTGATTCAGAACGACATAAAACGGATGCTGGCCTGCTCGACGATTGGACAGATGGGTTTTATGTTTATGCAGTGTGGCCTGGGCCTGTTTCCGGCGGCCATCGCCCACATTTGCTGGCATGGCCTGTTCAAAGCGTTTCTATTCCTCAATACGGGCTCGGCGGTGGAGGGAAACCGGAAACCGACCCCGGTCCAGTCGGGTGGTTGGCCTGTTTGGCTGCTGGCCGGCTGTTGCGGCTTGGCTGGTGCCTACAGCTTTGCGACCATGAGCCACCTCGCTGTTGCCGTTGCTGATACGACACTGCTACTAACCGGTTTTGCGTTCATCGCGGCTACCCAGACAGCCTACACCGTCCTGCAATCGGGTTCGCTGACCAGCCGGATTATTCCCGCCATTGCGTTGACGCTACTGGCGGGCGCGCTGTATGGTCTCAGCGTGCGGACGATCGAATCGTTGCTCACCCCCCTGGCTATCTGGTCTCCCCAGCCGCTGACGGCCCTGCATCTAATCGTTTTTGGGGTATTTTCCCTCACCTGGCTCCCTATCCCCCTGAAACTGCCGGTTACCGGGCAAACATCCCGTGTCTGGCAAAGGCTCTATGTTAGGGCGCTCAACGGCAGCCAGCCCCATCCGCGCACCACCACGCCCACCCGAAACAGCTACCACTACTAACCATCGATACCTCCCCCGTACGCACCCCGAATGGAAGCCCCGTTTAAGTCCCCCCCGCAGGTCAGCACCCCCACCCTGATTCGTGAACAAGTCGAGCAGGCGGCCCGGATTCTCTCGCCGGTATGGCCCCTGAAAACGTTTATTGCCTGCAACCCGCTCCAGGGATTGGAAAACCTGCCCTTCGACGAAGCCGTTGCCCAGGCCGCCAGGCTGTTTCAGGGCTGCGATACCCGGCCCGAAGCCGAAGCCGTCAACCGGCAGCTCATCAAATGGTGCCTCGCTTTTCTGGACGAAGGGCAGGCCACCCTGCTGATGCCCAACCGAAGCCTGGGTTTTTATGGCGCCTGGAAACGATTAGCGCTATTTGATAATCAACTGCACCAAGGCAACGTAGCGCACCAGAACTGGCTGTCGGCCCTGCCGGATGAGCCGGAAGAGGCAATAGTACGCTGTCTGGAAAAATTGGCCGTGCCCGCCGCCGACCAGCACCAGTTTCTGACCCACGCGCTGACCCAATTGCCCGGCTGGGCAGGTTACGTTCACTGGCGGGATTGCTGGCAACAACCGGTTGCCAACCCGGTAAACCCCATCACCGTGCTGGAGTTTCTGGCGGTGCGCCTGGTGATTACCTGCCTGCTCTGGCCCACGGCCATCCACCACCTGGCCACGTTGACCGTGGCGGATGGGCGGGTGGCTGCTACCCTGGCCAAACTAAAACAGGACGAGGCAACCTATCAACAAACCTTGCTCGGGCAGGTATTGCCGCACCTCAACCAGCTCGTAGCCACGCCGCCGCGGCCCGACGCGCAATTGGCTTTCTGCATCGATGTCCGGTCGGAGCCATTCCGTCGCCGACTGGAGACCTTGGGTAACTACGAAACGCTGGGGTTTGCCGGATTTTTTGGTTTGCCCGTGCGGGTGCACGAGCCTGCCGACGGAGCCGTGTACGACAGTTGCCCGGTACTACTCAAACCAAGCCATGACATCTACCAGAAACTCGTTTCCAATCGTCCGGTCGATTTGGCCCGCTTCTGGCGGGGCAACCGGGCATTGCAAACGATAAAGTCGATGTACAACACCCTCAAATACAACTTTGTAACGCCCTTTGCCCTGGTCGAAACGCTCGGGGCGGCCTGTGGTCTGCTGATGCTGGGACGGACGCTGACCCCTACGCGAAGCGTCCGCACCCGACATGCGCTGAACGAAGCCATCCGGCCCGGCCTGCCTACCGAGCCTGACTTGACGGGGGCACCTGGTAACACCGGCATTAGCCCAACCGAGCAGGCGCAGTATGCCGAAGGGGCCTTGCGGCTCATGGGCCTCACCGACAACTTCGGGAAATTGGTCATCTTCTGCGGGCATGGCAGCACCACCCAAAACAACCCATACCGTTCTGCGCTCGATTGCGGGGCCTGCGGGGGTAACCACGGCGGCACCAACGCCCAGCTACTGGCCTTGATGCTAAATGCACCGTTTGTCCGGCAAACGCTGGCCGGGCAAGGAATCCACATTCCGGCCGACACGCTGTTTATGGCCGCCGAACACAACACCACGACCGATGAAATGGTGCTGTACGAAACCCCGCAGTTGGCAAGTCTTCACCAGCCCCTCATCGACCCGCTTCGGCGGGCCCTGGCCAGCGTCAGAACCGCCAACAGCGCGGCCCGCTGTGAGACCTTTGGCGAACTGGAAAAAGAACGTAATCCCGTAAGTGCCACCGAGCGACGTAGCAGCGACTGGGCCGAAGCTCGCCCGGAATGGGGATTGGCCCGCAATGCCGCCTTTATTGTTGGGGCCCGCCGGTTGACGCAGGCCCTCGACCTGGAGGGCCGCTGTTTTCTACACTCCTACGACTGGCGGGCCGACCACACCCACAGCCACCTGGAAACGATTCTGACGGCACCGATGGTAGTGGCACAGTGGATTAATACACAGTACCTGTTCTCCACGCTTGACCCCGTTGCCTACGGTAGTGGTAGCAAGATAACGCACAATGTGGCCGGGAAGCTGGGGGTGATGCAGGGAAACGCCAGTGATTTGATGCACGGTCTGCCGGTGCAGTCCGTTTCAAGCGCCGACGATCAGGCTTACCACACCCCGCAACGCCTGCTAACCGTAGTGGTCGCTCCCCGTGCAGCCCTCGACCTGGTTATTGGGCGGCAACCCATCTTACAGAAACTGTTTTTTAACCAGTGGGTGCATCTAGTCGCCCTCGATCCGCTGGAAAACAAAGCCTTTTGCTTAACTGGCGACGAATGCTGGCAGGAGGTGATCGGTTGATAATTCCACTTTTCCGGTTTCGGTTAGTCATTAGCCGGATACAAAAAAGGGCGGTGGTCTAATTCAAGGTGGTATTGTACCGGTTAATTACAATTTTAGGCGGTGGTCCAAACCGTGGTGATGGCATTATTTGGCTCCTGCGGTAAAAGATGTGCCAGCAAGCAGTTAAAGCCCTTTTTGGCGGGCGACGAGAGCGCCTGCTCACCACGCTTTGGATCACCGCCCAATTTTAATCCGGGCGATGCTGCGCTGCGAGTTGCGCTCGCTCAGCAGTTCGTCAACCTGCGCATACTGCACCGCTTTGGCCACAGCGGCGGGGGTAAAGCGGGCTTGGTGCCCGCAGCCCTGGCATTGGTATTTGGCATGGCCCCCAGCCCTGCCATTGCGCCGAATATAGTTAGCACGTCCCGCGATTGAGTCCGGGTACTCCAACAAGGGGAGTGGCGGCGCTTATAAATTTTTATTTATATATTTGATACATATCATAACTAGTTTTTATGAACTATACGCTACACCAGCTTGACGTTTTCGCCAAAGTAGCGCACCTACAGAGCGTCACCAAGGCTGCCGAAGCCTTACACCTAACCCAACCGGCGGTGTCTATCCAGTTGAAAAACTTTCAGGACCAGTTCGATATTCCATTGACGGAAATAATCAGTCGACGCCTTTACCTGACCGATTTTGGTCGGGAAATTGCCCAGGCTGCCGAGAAGATTCTCTACGAAGCCCACGCCATCAATGACCGAACGCTGGCGCACAAGGGATTGCTTTACGGAAAGTTGACCCTATCCGTGGTTTCGACGGGTAAATACGTAATGCCCTACTTTTTGTCGGGTTTTATGCAAGCCCACAAGGCCATCGAGCTGGCGATGGATGTGACCAACCGGCAGAAAGTGGTGGATAGCCTGGCTAACAATGAGGTCGATTTTGCGCTGGTGTCCATTTTGCCCGGGCAGTTCAATCTAAATTATCTGGACCTAATGCCGAATAAACTGTACCTGATTGGTCGAAGGTTAGATCAGGCTGAACATACGGATAAAGACCCCCGGTTGCTCGAAACGCTCCCGCTCATTTACCGGGAAGCAGGTTCGGGGACCCGTTCGATGATGGAAACGTTTATTGCCGATCATCAATTGGTGGTGCGCAAGCGGTTGGAACTGACCTCGAACGAAGCCGTCAAGCAGGCACTATTGGCCGGTTTAGGCTATTCCATTATGCCCCTGATTGGCATTCGGAACGAATTACTCAATAACGATTTGCAGATTATCCCGATCCGTGGGTTGCCCCTACAAACCTCGTGGATGCTCACCTGGCACAAAGCCAAACAACTCTCGCCCGTGGCACAGGCCTACTTAACTTATCTTCAAGCGAATAAAGAGTCGACTATTCAGCGATGGTTTGGCTGGTATGAACGCTTTTAGCGACTAACCGCGAGCTTTTCCGCCATTAAGCGGCTAGCGGCCAAAAAGGTACTACGCCGGGTTTACGAGGCGTACCGTAGTTTGGGAGGGCCACCAGTAGGTTTGAGCATCGATTCACCTACTTCCCCATCGGCCATGAGCCCAACCCCTGTCCTCCCGCTCCCCACCGCCCGCCGCTACGACCTCGACTGGGCGGGTATTGGCCTTCACGCTGCTTATCCTCTACTATACCGGCATGGTGTTCGTGGGCTGGAAATTCTACATCATGAGCCACACCAGCAGCCCCGCGCTGGCGCTGCCTATGGAGTTTCTTAACCAGTGGCGTATGCCGTTGCTGTTTGTAATTTCCGGGGTTAGCGTCACCTATGCGCTGGGCCAGCGCACCACCGGCCAGTTTGCCGGCAAGCGGGTACAACGCCTGCTGCCCCTGATTTTCGGCATGGTCATCGTCGTGCTACAGGTCTACTACCAACGCCTGTCGGAAGGGGCCATCTACACCTCCTTGCTCGACTTCTACCCCCACTATTTCAATGGTGCCGCGCCGAGGGGTAATTTCACCTGGAATCACCTCTGGTTCATTGCCTACCTGCTGCCGTTCTTGCTGCTCAGCCTGCCCATCTTCTCCAACTGCGCAAGCCTGCCGCTCAGGCCATCCTCGCCCGCCTGAGCCAGTGGCTGAGCCGGCCTGGTAACGTGCTGGTGTTCGCGTTGCCCCTCGTCCTCCTCCAGCTCGTGCTACGCCCCTACTGGCCCGATACCCACAACCTGGTTTCGGACTGGTTTGAGGTGGTCCGATTACGCTGGGCAGTTTAGGGCATTGAGTTGAAGAAGCTGTTGATGAGTGTGATAGGGCAGTTGATAGCCGATACTGGAGTGTAAACGCTCGTAATTGTAGTAGTCAAAATAGGTGGCCACGCTGGCCTGGGCGTCGGCCAGGTCGGCAAAAACGGGCCGTTCGCGCAGTTCGAGCACCTCCGTTTTGAGGCGCGACCACAAGCTTTCTGCCTGGGCATTGTCGTAGCAATCGCCGCGCCAGCTTTGCGAGCGCACGGCTTGGTGGTCGTGGCGCAACTGCCCGTAGGCGTTGCCGCAGTACTGCCCCCCCCGGTCGGAGTGGACGAGTAGGCCGGGCGTCGCGGGTTGCGCCCAGAAAGCGCGCTGCAAGGCCCTGGTAATGAGCTTCTCCGGCATGGAGGCACTCACCTGCCAGCCCAGCACCTGCTTGCTGGCCATATCCTGGTACGCGCACAGGTACGCCCAGTCGCCGTTAGCCAGGGGCAAATAGGTAATGTCACTGACCCAGACCCGGTTGGCCTGGGTGGGTTTGGGCTGGTCAAGCAGCCGGTTCGGCGCGCAGCGCAGGCCGTGGGTGGAGTCGGTGGTGCGCGGGGTGTAGGCCTTGGGTTGCAGCGCGTGCAGCCCCTGTCGGCGCATGGCCGTGCGCAGGCGCTGGCAGCCCACCCGATAGCCCTGTTGGCGCAGGGCCACCCGCAGCCGGCGGGTGCCGTAGCGGCGTTTGTGGACCCCAAACACCTTGACTAGTGCCGTCTCCCAAGCCGGCTCTGGCTTAGCGACTGCTTGCTGCTGAGCTTGTTGCCAAGCATAGTAGCCGCTGGCAGGTACCTGCACTAATTGGCAGCGCAGGCGCACGGGGTACTGGCCCCGTTGCGCCTCGATAAAGCGGTAACGACTCCTTGGTCCAGTGTCTGCGAGAAGAGGACGATGGCTTTTTTTTAAATTTCCAGCTCCTGGGCCTGCCGCCGATTGGCGGCCCGCAGTTGGCGCAGTTCAGTGGCCGCGGCGGGGTCAAGTTCTGCGCCACGAGCAGCGGCCACCGGTGTGAGCGCTTCCTTTTGCCACTTATAGATTCGTTTGGGGTCGCTATTCAGGGCGCGCGCAGCGGCCTGGGGCGAGCGGCTTTCACTAGCCAGGCGCAAGGCTTCGGCCCGGAAGGCGGCATCATAGCGCCGGCGTTTGGTAGGTGGGGGGCTGTCTTTCATGACAATCGAAAGATAAGACCCTATTCTGTCCACAATTACCCGACCACCTCATATCGAGCGGTAGCAGCTTGTGCCGACGGAAGGCGACGGCCTCTTTCAACGGTGTCAAGACGTTGGAAACCGGGTATTTAGGTCCCATCGGTGCATCCTGGGTGGTAGCGCGGCCGCGCCACTTGGCGACTGTTTTGGGGTCTACGCCGTAGCGGGCGGCCAGGATGGCGAGGCTTTCCGAACTGGTCTGGATGGCTTGAAGAACGGCCGGGGTCGTACGGGCGCTGCCATGAAGCACTTGTTCCATAAATTTGCACGAAACTCAGAATCCAAATCTACACCACGACTTCCCGGGACCATACAGTTAATTATTAACTGAAAACTGCTAACTAACCTTCATGCGTTACCTGATGATCAAAACCACGTTGCTGGCCGCCGCCGTACTGGGCGGGGCCAACGCCTGTCAGCCCGCCTCGGCGGCGGCGGGCTACGAAATTACCGGCCAGCTGAAGAACGCCCCGGCCGGCACCGAGCTGCACCTGGCCGAGCTGCAATCTAACCAGTTTGTGGAGCGCGCCTCGACCAAAACCGACGCCGCGGGCAAGTTCACCTTCAAGGGCATGGCCCCCACGGCGGGCCTGTACCAACTGAAAATTAACGACGCCAACCAGGTGCTGCTGGTGCTCGACGACAAAACCCGCGTGGCCCTGACCGGCGACGCCCAGCGCCTGCCTGCCACCTACACCGTGCAGGGCAACCCCGACGCCGAGGTGCTGCGCGAATTAACGCAGGTGATGGAAGGCACTAAAACGCAGATGGAAGGCCTCAAAGCCCGCTACACGGCGGCCGCTTCGGCCAACAACGCCGCCGCCGCCCAAGCTATTGAGGCCGAGGCCGCCACGGTGCAGGAGCGCACGACCGCCCGCGTGAAAGGCGTGCTGCGCCGCTACCCAACGGCTGTGGCCACGGGCTTTGCCGCCGGGGCCTTCCTGAACCCCGAGGACAACTTCCAGTTTGCCGATTCCATTGCCGCCGTGCAGCGTAAGGCCAACCCCAACTCGCCCTTCACCAAGGAGCTGACGGCTCGGCTGGAGCCCATGCGCATCACCGCTACTGGCGCCAAGGCCCCCGACATCAACCTGCCCACGCCCGCGGGCCCCAAGCTGGCCCTCAGCAGCCTGCGCGGCAAGTACGTGCTCGTCGATTTCTGGGCGAGCTGGTGTGGGCCCTGCCGCCAGGAAAACCCCAACGTGGTGAAGGCTTACAACACGTTCAAGGACAAGGGTAAAGGCTTCACTATCTACTCTGTGTCGCTGGACCAGGAGAAGGGCCGCTGGACCAAAGCCATTGCCGCCGACGGCCTGCTCTGGCCCAACCACGTGTCGGACTTGGCCTACTGGCAGAGTGTAGCCGCCGCGGCCTACGGCGTTACGGCCATTCCGCAGTCGTTTTTGCTCGACCCCAACGGCGTCATCATCGCCAAAAACCTGCGCGGCCCCGCCCTGGAAGCCAAGCTTACCGAAGTGCTGAAGTAGACCGGATAAAATACTGACTGCTAAGGGCCCGGCTTCTCTAAGCCAGGCCCTTCGCGTTTCGGGGTCGGGTGGGTGGCTAGTAGAAGGCGTAGCGGTAGAAGCGGTTTTCGGCGGGGGTGCCGTCGGTATGGGCCACGGCTTCGCGGGACAGCAGGCCATCGGGGCGGTAGTAGTCGGAGAGCATCAAAAAGTGTGGGGTAGTCGGCGTCAGCCGCTGGCTGGCTACCTTGAGTAGCCGTACCCAACGATGAGAGCCATCCCCTAGCTGTATGGTCCCGGTGTATGGGGAAGGGGTTTTTTGGTTGGGTCGCGATGAAAGATAGTAGGATTTTTTCGCCATTCCGCACAGATAAATTCGTGCGGGGTCAGGCCCTTCAAGCGCTTGAGCCGCTTGGCGTAGTTGTAAGCCAGCAAAAAGGCTTGTAAGTGACTGGCCAACTGCGCGCTCGTCTCGTAGTGAAACTGCTTAATCGTGGCTTCCTTCACCGTCCGGTTCATCCGCTCCACCTGCCCATTGGTCCAGGGGTGAGCGGGCTTGGTAAAGCGCTGCTCGATGCCCCACTCGTCGCAGAGCTGGCCGAACGGATGGCGACCAACTTTCGTATGATGCGGCAAGTTTCAGAATTGAATACCGTTGTCTGTCAATAGCTTATGCACCTTGTAGGGAATCTGCGGCAAGACCCGGCGCAAAAAGTCCGTGGCGATGGCCTGCGTGGCCTGTGGCTGTAACTCAGCGAAGGCCAGCTTGCTGGTGCGATCAATGGCCACAAACAAATACTGCTTGCCTTCTTCGGTCTGGACTTCGGCAAAATCCACGTGCAGGTAGCCCAGCTCGTAGGCCTTAAACAGCGCCTTGCCCGCCCCGGCTGCCGGCTCGTCGGCTGGGGGTAAGCGGCTGATGCCGTGGCGTTGGAAGCAGCGGTGCAGGGCCGAGCGGCTCAGGTGCGGAAGCGTCTCCTGCAAGGCACAGAGGCAGTCATCGAGTGGCAGCAGCGTGTGCTGGCGGAAGAGCACGATAGCCGCCTCTTCCACGGGAGTGAGCACGGTGGAGGCCGGTTTGGGGCCGCGCACAGCCTCTTCCGTACTGGTACGCCGCCGCCACTTGCGCACGGTGCCCTGGGTCAGGCCCAGGCGCTTGGCTAGCGTTTGTACGCCTTCTGTACTTTGCTGGATAAGGCGCCGGGTTGCCGGCGTTGTGGTGGCGCAGCCGTGTGGTACTTTTCCCATAGATTTGCCTGAAAGCTACGACAAAAGTCCCCTTTCCCATCCCCTGGGACTATACACCTAGCCAGTTGCGCCACCCTTCGCTTTGGGCGATAACCGACTAGCGGCGGTCTACTCTACCCTACTAAAATCAGGAGCATAAAAACGAGGCAGACCGACCTTTGGGGTTCTTACACCAAAAAGACCGTTCTGCCCCGTGAAGCAAGGCCTCATTGCCAAAATATACGACCGTTTTACAGCACGTACCCCTGGTGCGGAATCTGGCGCGGCAAAAATTCATCGCGCACTTTGTTGTCAGCTTGATAAAGCGCCGTAACGTGCAGTTTTGTGAGGTTGCCCAGCACTTGAACGATGCGGTCAAGCCGGCCTCGAATGAAACCCGGATTCAGGACTTCTTCCGGGAAGTTGACTTAGACTATCTAAATGCTGGCCTATTTGTTGGTCAGCCTCTTACCCATCCAGGGCAAGCTTCGCCTGTGCCTGGACCGCACCGAATGGAATTTCGGCCAGTGCCAAGTGAATATTTTGTTGGTGACCATGGGCCAGGGTGCGTTTCAGGTATCGCTCTACTGGGAGTTGCCCGACAACCGCAGCGGTAATTCCAGTGCCGCCCAGCGCATCGCCGTGCTCGAAGTCTGCCTGGCCGTACTGGGCCGCGAGCGCATTGGCGTCGTGCTGGGCAACCGCGAATTTGTAGGCCATTTCTGGTTTAAGTAGCTCAAAACAACGGACTAAACTTTGTTATGCGCCTGCCCCGGTATCACCTGCTGCCCGATGCCCACGACCAGCGCCAGGCCATTGCCGACCTGGGCCTGGCCGTCGGGCAGGTGCGCCACTTTGTCCAGCGGTAGGTCGACGGCATCTGGGGACAGGTCTGGGTCAAAGCCCTGGTCGGGGGCGACTTCCTTTTTCTCTTTGGCACCGCCGGCTTGCTCGACCTGGGGCAACTCTACGCCCGGCGCTGGACCATTGAGCAGTGCTTTCAAAATCCGAAAGGGCGCGGCTTTCAACTGGAAAACAGCTACTTGCGCTGTCGTCACAAGCTGCGCAAGCTCCTGGCGCTGGTCACGCTCGCTTACGCCTTTTGCTTGGGGGTAGGCCAGGCCGCCGACCGGCGCACGCCCATTGCTCACAAAAAACACGGCTACCGGGCCACGAGTCTAGCACGCAATGACTTGAACATTCTGCGGCAAATTACCCGCCCAGCCACTGCTATACCCGTCACGAATTGCTTTGCGAATCGAGGACATGAAATTTGAGGCTCATGCGGGACGCGAGTTCCTTACCAAACTCGGGGAGCCGGTCAAAGAAATCGAGGACAGCCGTTTTGAACTGGCCCTTGGTCCGGTAGAACGCGGTGTTGATAATCTTCTGGCGTAGAAACTTCCACAGGCGCTCCATCAGGTTCAAATTGGGTGAATAGGTGGGCAGGAAGACCTGCACGAGGCGTTTTTTGTCCAGCCAGGCGTTCAGCGCCTTATTTTTGTAGTAGCGGGCGTTGTTACAGATGACGCGAATCGGGCCTTCGGGGTGGGCGGCCAGCAATTTTTCGTAGCGCCGCTGAGTACTTTGAGCGTTGACGCAGTCGGTCTCATCGCGGTGGACCTGGGTGGGGCAGTGGGCGTTGAGAGCGGCGTTCAGGTTGACCCGCTCGCGGCCGCTGACCGTGAGCAGGGGCCGCTCTTTGCCCGTTTCGGTCCACACGTGGGTGGCGCGGGTATTGTGGGTGGGATGAGCCGCATCGGCAAAATAGACTACCGCCTCCCCGGCCTCGGCCTGGGCCAGTAGCGGGGCCAGCGTGTCGGTCAGAAAGGCTGTTTGCTTGGCCGCATCGGCCAGGCAGGGCACGGCCGCGGTCAATTTGTAGGAGTAGCCCACCCGGGGGAGCAGGTCCGTCAGGCCCGAAACCGAGTAGTGCACCTCGTAGGTGACGGCCAGCCAGGCGGCAGTGGCCCGGTAATCGGTATAGCGCGTCTGGCCCAGCTCGCGGCACAGGCCCGCGCGTTGGATGCTGCTCAGCAAGCCCCGGTGCCCGGTTGCTCGGCGGCCAGATAACCCCTCAGACCCTGCAAACGGTACGTCTGGGCGTAGCGGTAGACGCTGCTCACGTCCAGGCCCAGGTCCTGCGCGATGGCCGCCGCCGGGCGCCCGTGGTCGAGCATGAGCAACACCGTCACCGGCACGTACCCCGCCTGGCCCCGGCAGGTGCTTTGCGCTTGCCGCAACAAGACCCGCGCTGAATCAGTCAAGGTCAAATCCACGATGCAAGTTTATCCCCTTTTTTCTCTTTCAACTTCGCGATGAATATAATTGCAAAATGAAAGCATTACATTAAATGGACTACCAAAAGGAGTTAGTCAAAACAGCTTTCTAGCCGCCCAAAAGCATTTTTTGCACCAGCGTGCCCGCCTCGGTGGTGAAGTACAGGATGTACATGCCCGTGGCCAGGTTGGGCCGCACCTGCTGCGCCGCGCCGTTGCGCAGCTCAAGGCGCTGCCGGTACATGCGGCGGCCGGTGATGTCCTGCAATTCCAGCGTGCCCGATTGGATGGCCGCCGGCTGTACTTGAATGAAGAAATTGCCGTTGTTGGGCACCGGGTACACGCTCACCACGTACGGCACGGGCACAATTTCTACCGCCTTAATGGGGGAATACACTGGCGGCCGGTCGCTGCGGAGCTGCTGGAGGCGGTAGTAATTCCGGCCATTGGCCGGATTTGGGTCCACCGCTGCGTAGCTATTGGGCCCCGGTGCCGCGCCGGGCTGGCGCAGCAGCTCCGTGAACACCACGCCATCCGTCGATTTTTGTACCACGAAGGCCACGCTGTTCTCCTCGGCCGTGGTAGCCCAGCTCAAGTCCACCTGCTGGTTGTGGGCCACCGCCTCAAACTGCGTGAGCACTGGCCGGATGGGCCCCTGGGGCTGGCTGTAGAGCACGCCGTTGGGCACCAGCTGCTTCGGCATGCCCGGCCCGTCGTACTGTAACACCAGGCCCTGGCTGCCACCGTGCTCGCCGTACAGTACCCGCAGGGTGTGCAGGCCGGCGGCCAGGGTATAACTGCCTGGCGTTTCGCGGAACGGAAATGTATCGCCCTGATTAGAAGCCACCGGCTGTGGGTTATCGTCGAGAAAGAGGTACGCCGCGTCGTCCGAGCCCAGGTAAAACGTATGGGGCCCTGCCGTCGTCACGTACAGCTGCCCCTGGAAGCGGCCGCTGAACTCGTCGGGGTTGCCCGGGCTGTGGTACGTGGCCACCGGCCCCACGCCAAAGTTGTCGGTTTCAGCCTCCGCAAAGTTCAACTGTTCCACCGGGCGATTGCTGACGGCGGGGGCATTGGCCGTGAAAAAGCCCAGCGCGTCGTAGAAGTAGCCGCGGTAATAATCCGCCGTCAGGCCCGGCGTACCCACCGGGGGCGTAGCCGGCTGGGCCTGGGCCCCCACCACCAGCCAAAACAGGCCAAAACAAAGAAGCCCGGCGCGGCCAGGGGCCCGCCGGCCGCGCCCCCAACCCGCTCCAAATTTGCGCTGTTCAACCGGTAAAAAACGCGGCGTAGGAATAAATGCGTTCATACAACTCGGATAGAGCGAAAGGGTAAATTTCGCTTTACGTGGAAAGGCAACTGTGGCTACCCCGTCAAGGATTAGCACTATTTTAAAACAAAACCCTGTGTCGGGCTCGCGCAGGTGTAAAAGAGCGTCCAAGGCGAGTCGCTAAGCGTTTAACCCACGTTGATATTGTTCTAAAACAAGTGGTTTAAAACATGAAATTATAATCCGGGCGGGACGCGTGGAAACTTAATATTTGCTTGAACTACTATAATTTACATAGTAAATAGTTAATTATAAATGTTGAGTTAGATAGAAATAATCTTACTTGTTGCGTTCTTTAAAAATAGTCATATGCTTTGTATTTAAAAACTTTTATAAAGCACTATTTAGTTACAAATCTTGATTTTTTCTGGATAAAAATGGAGGGTTCAAAGAAGGTGCCACACACGTTAAAAAGTAGCTGGAGTACGGTAATTTATTTTTGTCTTTTTCTAATCCGCCATTTGGCCCGCCGGCCTGTTACAGCAGCGCAAGCGGCCCGGGCAACCACCCGCGCCGCTTGCGCCGTAAAAGCCCCGCCGGGGCCCCGGCAACTCAGGAGCACACCGCCGCCCAGTTGTATTTCTCACCGTACGCCCACCCCCTATGCCCCCCGTTATGCACGCCGAACACCACCTGACCAGCTCGGCCATGTTGCAGGACATTGTAATTGGCCTATCCGACGGCCTGACGGTGCCCTTTGCCCTGGCCGCCGGCCTGAGCGGGGCGGTGCAGTCGTCGGGGCTCATCATCACGGCCGGGCTGGCTGAAATCGTGGCCGGCTCCATTGCCATGGGCCTGGGCGGCTACCTGGCCGGCCGCACCGAGGTAGACCACTACAGCGCCGAGGTGGCCCGCGAGCACGAAGAAGTGCGCACCGTGCCCGACGTGGAGCGCCGCGAAGTGCAGGAGCTATTGGCTGAAATGGGCCTGAGCCCCGCCACCCAGGCCTTGGCCGTCAAAGAATTAACCGCTGATTCGCAGCAATGGGTGAGGTTCATGATGAAGTACGAGCTGGGCCTGGAGGAGCCCGACCCCAAGCAGGCCCCTAAAAGCGCCGTCACCATTGCCGGGGCCTACGCCGTGGGCGGCTTGATTCCGCTCAGCGCCTATTTTCTCACCGCTACGCCCCAGGCCGGGCTGCTGTGGTCGGGCGTCATCACGCTGGTGTGCCTGCTGGTGTTTGGGTACTTCAAAAGCCGCCTCACCGGCCAGGCCCCGGTGCTGGGGGCCCTCAAAATGGCCGCCACGGGCGCGGCGGCCGCCGCCGCGGCCTTCTTCGTAGCCCGGCTGGTAAGCGGCGGCGGCCACTGAGGGCCCCCGCGGCGCGGTGGCGGCGCGCTAGTTTTGCCACGGCGGGCCGGTGCTGCGGTTTGCGCGTAGGTTTCTACTTCTCAAAGCCGTTCAAGAAGTCGCTCAACCTTGAATTTCCAGATTTTCTGAACGGCTTTCTCATTCTTTCTCCTCCCATGAAAGCCATTCAACTCGATGCCGTGCACCAGCCCGTGGTGCTGCGCGACGTGCCCACGCCCGTGCCCGGCCCCGGCGAAATTCTCATCAAGCTCCACGCCGCCGCCCTCAACCACCGCGATGTCTGGATTCAGCAGGGCCAGTATGCTGGCATTGAACTGCCCTGCACGCTCGGGGCCGACGGGGCCGGCGAGGTAGCCGCCTGGGGCCCCGGCGTGCCTGCGGGGGCCCCAGACGTAGGCAGCCGCGTGATAATTTACCCGGGCCTGCGCTGGGGCCCCGCGCAGCGCGCCCAGGCCAAAGATTTTGTGGTGCGCGGCATGCCCGACCCCGGCACGTTTGCCGAGTACACCGTGGCGGCGGCCGAGTACGTGCGGCCACTGCCCGCGCACCTCAGCGCGGCCCAGGGCGCGGCGCTGCCGCTGGCGGGCCTCACCGCCTACCGGGCGGCCTTCAGCCGGGCGCAGGCCCAGCTCGGCGAGCGGGTGCTCGTGACCGGTATCGGCGGGGGCGTGGCCATCGTGGCGGCGCAGCTTTGTGTGGCGCGCGGCTGCGAAGTGTGGGGTACCTCGGGCAGCGACGAGAAGCTGGCCCGCCTACCGGCCCTGGGCTTGCGCGGCGGCATCAACTATAACGCCGCTAACTGGGTGAAGGACTTGGTGAAACAGGCCGGGGGCTCCTTCGACGTTATCATCGACAGCGCCGCCGGGGCGGCCTTTGAGGCCCTGCTCGACGCCGCCGCGCCCGGTGGACGCATCGTGTTTTACGGCGGCACGCTGGGCAACATTCCGCAAATTCCCCCGGGCAAGGTGTTCTGGAAACAGCTCAGCATCCTGGGCTCGTCGATGGGCTCGGCGCAGGATTTCGAAGACCTGCTGGCCTTGGTAGAGGAGAAGCAAATCGTGCCCGTGGTGGACGAAATATTTCCCTTGGCTGAAGCCGAAGCCGCCCTGCGCCGCATGGAAGCCGGCCACCAGTTTGGCAAAATCGTGCTGCAAATAACGTAGCTAAGCGCGGGCCGCATCTGGACCAAAAAAATGTATTTATAGTGCTGATATCCAGCAAGTATAATTTAGTTCTGGGGCCCCTGGATGGGAATGAAAAGCCGGTCTTTTTGGTTAATAAGACAACCAGAAATTCCTGCCAAAACTCATCCGTCTCCGCCATGAAAGCACCTGCCGAATACCTCGCCCCGCACGTATTTGAAGCCCGCCGCCCGCGCCGCGACCTGCAACCCGTGGTGGCCTACAGCGATGCCCTGCAAGCGCTGGAGCAAGCCTTGGCTGACGCCGAAAAATACAAGTACCTGCTCATGCGTGCCCTGCGCCGCCACGCCGACGACGGGGCCCCGCGCCCGGCCGCCCCGGCCTTCGCCGAGGTTCCTGTGCTGCCCATGTACCCCGCCGCCGCGCAGCGCCTAGCAGCGTAGGCCGTAGGTGTCGTTGGCAGGCATAACTACCCAAACCACATAAAATAAAAGCCGCCGGCACCTGCCGGCGGCTTTTGCGTTTTCAGCCCTTGAGGCGAGCCGCCAACTCAGCGGCCAAAGCCACGGCTTGCTGCCGCAGCTCTGGCACCGCCGTCGATTCAAATGCGTTTGGTCGGCGGCTGGGCCCCAGCGTGAACAAGCCGGGCACTGGGTGGCCATCGGTGGCGAGTAGGGCCCCGTGGACATCGGTGACGATGCCCAACCCCAGGGGGTCGGGCGTTAGATGGCCGGCGGCGCGCAGCTGCTGCACCAGCGGCGCCGCAATGCGCTGGTAGTCGAGCAATGGGCCGGTGCAGCACACCACATGGTCGGCCTGGTAAGCACAAGTGGCCGCGCCGCGCCGCTGCACGGCTACCCGCAAGCCGGGTCCGCTGGGGGCAATGGCCTGTACGCGGCCCGCCACGAGTTGCACCTGGCCTTGTGCGGTGAGCGCCGCCACCGTGGCGGCATTGTGCGGCGGACTGCGGTGGCGGGCCACGCCCCACAGTGCCGCCACGTGCCGCAGAAACCGCGCCTGCTCTACCAGCGGCCACGCTGCCCAAATGCGGCCCAGGTCGGGGCGCAGGGCGTCGAGCACCGGCCGCCAGTCTTGTCCCTGCGCCGTGGCCCGGCGCAGGTGGCGCTTAAACACGGCCACGACGCCGCCCACCGTGGGGCACCCGGCCAGCTCGGTATAGTAGCTGGGGTAGGGCGCCGCGACTGGCGCGTGGGCCGCGGGCCAGCGGCCGTGGCGGGCCACGGCTACCACCGGGCCCCGGTGGCCTTGCCCGTGCAGGGCCATCAATACGTCTACGGCCGTGAGGCCAGCGCCCACCAGCAGCACCGAGGCAGCGGGGGCAATGCCCGCCAGGGCGTGGGGCCCCCATGGGTTGGCGTGGTAGTGGGGATGGGTCAGGTAGGCGCCGCTGGGTTCCACGGGCGGCGGGGGCGGAAAATTGCCCAGCGCCAGCACCACGTAGTCGCTTTCAATCGCCGCGCCGCTGGCCAGCTGCACTGTGCGCCGGCCGTGGGGCTGTAGCGGTGCGGCCACTGCTACATCCGCGTGCACCTGGATACCTTCGGCTGTGGCCAGCGCCTGGGCCAGGTAGCGGCCGTAGAGTGCGCGCGGGGCAAACTCGGGCACGCCGCTGGCCGCTTCGGGCTGCTGGGCCAGCCACTTGGCGAAGTGTGCCGGCTCGGCAGGATACAGGCTGAGGACTCCTGGCCGCACGTTAAGTAAGTGCGGGTGCGAGCCTGGGGCGTAAGCCAGGCCGGGGCCAGGCACGGCACGGGGCTCCACCAAGTGTACCTCGGCGCGGGCCCGCAAGCCGGGCTGCTGCGCCAGGTGCACCGCCAGCGCCGTGCCCGCGAACCCGCCGCCCACAATGGTGATAACCGTACGCGGTGAAGGCGTGGCGCAAGCAGGGCTAAGGTTTGCCAACAAGGGGCCCAACGCTAAGGGTTAGTAGGTTAGTAGTACTGGTCGGGCAGCAGGTACTGCTGCACGTAGTCGCGGATGCCTTCCTCCAGCGAGGCAAAAGCGTTGGGGTAACCGATGCTGTGGAGCTTGCGCATGTCGGCCTGGGTATAGTACTGGTACTTATCGCGGATGTCCTCCGGCGTGTCGCGGAAGCGGATGTCTACCGGGGCCCCCAGCGCCGTGAACGTGTTCAGGGCCAAGTCCATAAACGTGCGGGCCGTGCCGCTGCCCAGGTTATAAAGGCCCGAATCTTTGCGGTGGTGCAGCAGGAAGTAGCACACCTCCACCACGTCCTTCACGTACACAAAATCGCGCATCTGGCCGCCGTCCACGTAGTCGGGGTTGTGCGATTTGAAGAGCGTCATCGAGCCGTTTTGCTGGATTTGCTGGAAGGCGTGAAAAACGACCGACGCCATGCGCCCCTTGTGGTACTCGTTGGGCCCATACACGTTGAAAAACTTCAGCCCGGCCCAGAAATACGGCTTCTCCGCCTGCGCCACGGCCCAGTTGTCGAAGTCGTTCTTCGATTCGCCGTACGGGTTCAGCGGGCGGTAGAGGGGCAGCAGCGCGTCGTCGGCATCGGAGTAGCCCAGGGCCCCATCGCCGTAGGTAGCCGCCGACGAAGCGTATACCAGCGGCAGCTGGTACTGGCAGCAGGCCAGCCACATCTGCTTGGAGTAGTTCAGGTTCAGCAGGTCGAATACCGCCGGGTCCATTTCCGCGGTGTCGGTGCGGGCCCCCAGGTGAAACACGAATTCGACCTGCGCATGGTGCTCGTCAAGCCACGCGAAAAACTCCTCGCGGTCCACGTACTCGCGCAGCTTTTTGCCTTCGAGGTTGCGCAGCTTTTTCTCCACCGAGAAGTTGTCCACGACCACTAAGTCGTTAAAATTGGCCGCGTTGAGGCGGGAAACGAGGGCGCTGGCAATAAAGCCCGCCGCACCAGTGACAACTATCATAAGCGAGAAAAGATGGGGCCCTAAAGGTAGGGCCCGCCCGCCCGCGGGGCCCCACCCGGTGGCCGGCGGTGTATATTTACGCCGAAAATACGGGAAGCGGCGGGCCGGCGCGTTTCCCCCGCCCGCCTCATGATTTACGTTAGCCGCCACGAGCATTTCAACGCCGCCCACAAGCTGCACAACCCCAAGTGGAGCGACGAGCGCAACCGCGAGGTTTTTGGGCCCTGCGCCAACGTCAACTGGCACGGCCACAACTACGACCTCGTGGTGACGGTGAAGGGCACGCCCGACCCGGACACCGGCTTTGTAGTCGACCTCAAGGCCTTATCCGACCTCATCAAGGAACACGTCACCGATCAGGTTGACCACAAAAACCTCAACCTCGACGTGCCGTTTCTGGCCGGCCAAATGGCTAGCACCGAAAACCTGGCCGTGGCCTTCTGGGAAATTATTACCCGCGAGCTACCCGCCATCACGCCCGCCCAGCTCCACTGCATCAAGCTCTACGAAACGCCCCGCAACTTCGTGGAATACTACGGGTAAGCCAATAAAAAATTATGAATTAAAAATGCTCTGTTTATTATGGCCAGGGCAGGAGTAATTTTTAATTTAAAAATGAAATATTACCTCATTGCCGGTGAACGGTCGGGCGATTTCCACTCCGCCGATCTTATGCGGGCCCTGCGCACGGAAGACACCGCCGCCAAATTTCGCTTCTGGGGCGGCGACCTGATGCAGGCCGTTGGGGGGGAACTGGTGCACCACTACCAGGACTTGTCCATCATGGGCTTTCTGGAGGCGGCCACCAGCGTGCTTAAGTTCCGCGGCTACCTCAAGGAGTGCGAGAAGGACTTGCTGGCCTACAAGCCCGACGTGCTCATCCTGGTCGATTACGCTGGCTTCAACCTGCGGGTGGCTAAGTTTGCCAAGGCCCAGGGCATCAGGGTATTCTACTACATCTCGCCCAAGCTTTGGGCCTGGAACGAGGGCCGCGTCGAGCAAGTGAAGGCCCGCGTCGACAAAATGTTTGTCATCCTGCCCTTCGAGGAAGAATTTTATAAGCGCTTTGATTACCCCGTCGATTACGCCGGCAACCCCACGGCCGACGCGGTGGCCGAATTCGTGCCTACAGCCGACTTTTTCACGCGCAACCAGCTCGACGAGGCCCGTCCCATCATCGCCGTGCTACCGGGCTCGCGCAAGCAGGAAATCGAAGAAATGCTGCATGTGATGCTTGCTATCCTGCCGCCGTTCATGGATTATCAATTCGTGGTGGCCGGCGTCGACAACCTCGACCGCACCTACTACCAGCATTTCGAGCGTAACGGCATCCGCCTGCTCTTCGACCAAACGTTTGACCTGCTAAGCCACGCCACGGCGGCACTCGTCACCAGCGGCACGGCCACGCTCGAAACGGCCCTGTTCGGCGTCCCCCAAATCGTATGCTACCGTACCAGCGCCCTGAGCTACACCATCGGTAAGCTGCTCATCAAGGTGCCCTACATCTCGCTAGTAAACCTGATTGCCGGCCGCGCCGTGGTGAAGGAGTTGATTCAGAACGATTTCACCGCCCGCAACCTGCTCGACGAACTGAAAAAGCTCCTTACCGACGATAGCTACCGCGCGCAAATTCAAACCGGTTATGCCGAACTACGCGCCAAACTTGGCCAGCAGCAAGCCGCCAAAAAAACCGCCGTCCTGATGGTGAAATACCTGAAAGCTTAGGTTTCGCACCGCGTTATGCTTATTGCTTATTACAGAGTAGGTTGCGGGGCTTACCCCCGCCCATCGTTGAACGGTTTAGTTAGCTTTCGTTTAACGACGGGCGGGGGCAAGCCCCACACCCTACTGCGTTTTCGCAGTCCACTTCGTGAGTAGTGTAAAAGAAAGGAGGGAAGTTGCACAGAGCGTATTAAACGCTGTGCAACTTCCCTCTCTCGTTTTGACGCGGTATAGAATTCCCGCTGGGCCCCCTTATGCGGCCCGCATGTGCCGCAGCGGCGACTTTTCGAACTTGCTGCGGGCGTAGCCCAGGTTGATAACCAACTCGTTGGCGCCCACTTCGTCGGGCATTTCAAACATGGCGTCAGTCATGATGCTCTCGCAGATGGAGCGCAGGCCCCGGGCCCCCAGGCGGTACTCGTCGGCCTTGTCCACGATGTACGCCAGGGCCTCTTCGGTGAAGTCGAGTTCGATTTTTTCCATGCCGAACAACCGCTTGTACTGCTTCACGAGCGAGTTCTTGGGCTCGGTCAGGATTTGGCGCAGCGTGGTCTTGTCCAGTGGGTTAAGGAAGGTGAGCACTGGCAAGCGGCCAATTAGCTCGGGAATCAGGCCGAACGATTTCATGTCCTGGGCCGACACGTAGCGCAGGAAATTCTGGGTGTCTACCTGCTCCTCTAGGTTCGTCTTGGCGAAGCCCATCGGCTTCGTATTCAAGCGGCTCTTGATGATGCGGTCGATGCCCGAAAAGGCCCCGCCGCAGATGAAGAGGATGTTCTCGGTGTTCACTGAAATCATTTTCTGCTCGGGGTGCTTGCGGCCGCCCTGCGGCGGCACGTTGATGGCCGTGCCTTCGAGCAGCTTTAGTAGCGCCTGCTGCACGCCCTCGCCGCTCACGTCGCGCGTGATGCTGGGGTTATCACTCTTGCGGGCAATTTTGTCAATTTCGTCGATGTACACGATGCCGCGCTCAGCCGCCTCCAGGTCATAATCAGCCGCTTGCAGCAAGCGGGTGAGGATGCTCTCCACGTCTTCGCCCACGTAGCCGGCCTCCGTCAGCACGGTGGCGTCGGCAATGCAAAAGGGTACTTGCAGAATCTTGGCCAGCATGCGCGCCAGGAAGGTTTTGCCGGTGCCGGTTTCGCCCACCATGATGATGTTGGACTTCTCAATCTGCACCTCGTCTTCCTGCGGTTTTTGCATCAGGCGCTTGTAGTGGTTGTACACGGCCACCGACATTACACGCTTGGCCTCGTCCTGGCCAATCACGTACTGATCAAGGTGTTCTTTGATGGCTCGGGGCTTGATTAAGTTAAATTTGGGCTGTTTGCCGGCCTCCTGGGCCTTGGCTTCCTCGTCGAGGATGTGCTGGGCCTGGCCCACGCATTTTTCGCAGATGTGGGCGTTGATGCCTGAAATCATAACAGCGACTTCGCGCTTGCTGCGGTTGCAAAAAGAACAGGATATTTCGGCCACGGAGAAAGATGGTGCGGTAGGGAGGAATAGGGAACCCGTTTTTCCAGCAAAACGGACACAAAGGTATAAGGCTTGCGGCCGTCAACGCCAAGCAAGGCCCATTTGGTGCCCTAGCACGCCAATAAATGGGGCCCCGGGAACAGGTACACGGCCAATAAAGCTTCGGCGTAGGGTGTAAAAACGGGTAATTTTACCTGTATTTTAAGCACACGATGCCCAATATATTTGTGCAACTTTTCTCGGGCGCGCAGCCCCGGTTCCCTCGCTACCCCGGAGGTTGTGGGCCCCGTGGTTCGGCTAACTTTCTACTTTCTTCCCGCCACAATGCTACTGCCTACCCACCATTTGCAATTGGTTTTTATGGCGTCCACTGTCACGTCCGCTTCAGGGGCCGGTTGGATTTTCACCACTACGCCGATGCCCCAGCCGGTGCCATCCGGCCCGGTGCGTGCGCCTTTAGCCATCCGCATGGCGGTGGTCAGCCACTGAGCACCACGCCGCACCTGGGGCCCCAATAGCTCATCACGGAAATTTCCTTTCTCTCCACTCATCTTAACAAACTTGCCCGCTTAGCCGCGCCAGTTGCTTCGGCCATTGGCAGCCATTCTACTGGCCCCGGGGGCCTCAACAAAAAACCCCTGCTGAATCAGCAGGGGTTTTTCGTTGGCCCTCAACTCGTGTAAAGTCAAGGTAAGCTGCCGTTCCGTTTTTCAACGGTATTGGCTTAGCTGGCTTTCTTTTCCAGCACTTCGTCGATCAGGCCGTACTCTTTGGCCTCGTCGGCACGCATCCAGTAGTCACGGTCCGAGTTGTCGTGGATTTCCTGGTACGTTTTGCCGGTGTGCTGGGCCAAAATGTCATACAGCTCTTTCTTGAGCTTCAGGATTTCGCGGGCCGTAATCTCAATGTCCGACGACTGGCCCTGGGCCCCGCCCGACGGCTGGTGAATCATGACGCGGGCGTGTGGCAGGGCCGAGCGTTTGTTGGCGGCGCCGCCGGCAAGCAGCACGGCGCCCATCGAAGCGGCAAGGCCGGTGCAAATCGTGGCCACGTCGGGGTTCACGTACTGCATGGTATCGTAAATGCCCAAGCCAGCGTACACCGACCCGCCGGGCGAGTTGATGTAGAGCAGGATGTCTTTCTTGGCATCAGCCGACTCTAGAAACAGCATTTGGGCCGTCAGAATGTTGGCCACGTAGTCGTCCACGGCCGTGCCGAGGAACACGATGCGGTCCATGATGAGGCGCGAAAACACGTCGATTTCGGCGAAGCGCGTGGGGCGCTCCTCAATCACCGAGCGGGTCATGCCCGTGGGCATGATCAGGCCACCACGGGTCTGGCCTTCTACGTGTTGGATGTACTGGTCCACGCCCAGGCCGCTCAGGCCCTGGTGCTTCACGGCAAACTTGCGGAATTCTTGTTTATTCAACATTAGAAGGAAAAAATAAGGGGATAAGCAGTCGCTGGCCCGGTGGCAAAACAAAAAACGGTGCCGGGGTCATGGTGTTGTAACAAACGAACAACAAAAAAAGCCCTTACCGTCAAAGTAAGGGCTCTTCCGATTCAAAACCTGCGTTGCTTAGCTATTCAGGTTCCGGAATTCTTCGGCCGTTACGGGCTTATCTGTAACAACAACTTTGCCGCGCAGGTTTTCGAGCACTTTCTCTGCCAGAATGGCCTCGTACTCGGCCACGTACTGCTTGCCGTTATCCTGCTTGAGGTAGCTGTCGGCGTAGCCGCGCATTGACTCGCGCATGTCGTTGGGCATATTGGGCATGCTGAACTGGCCCATGATCTTGTCGAGCGTGCGGTTGATAATTTCGTCGTTGCTCACTTTCAGGTCAGCGGTTTCTACCACCTTGTTGCGGATCAGGCTCCACTTCAGCTCCTTCTCGTAGTCGCCGTAGTGCTCCTCCACTTGCTCGGCGGTGAGCTTGCCAGCGTTGGTGCGCACTAGCCACTTCTTAAAGAACTCAGCGGGCAGCTTGATGTCCAGCCCGGTCACCAGCTTCTCCACAATGGCGTTGTTCAGGGCCCCATCGCTCTCGCGGTCGTAGTTCTGCTGCATCGTTTCGCGCACCTTGGCGTCAAATTCCTCCTGGCTCGACACGGCCTCGGGGCCGAATACTTTGTCGAACAGCTCCTGGTTCATCTCCGGGGCGGCTGTGCGGTTAATTTTCTCCACGCTCAGCACGTAGTCGCCGCTGGCGGCTTCGGCATCGGCCTTGTTCAGGCCCGAGAAGCCAGCAATGGCCGCCGCGTCGTTGTCGAACGCATTTTTCAGGTCGAACGTCAGCACGTCGCCGGCCTTCACGCCGATGAACTGTTCCGCGCCGTTCTTCACCTTGTTGATGGGCAGCAGCACCATGCGGCCTTCGCCTTCCTCGTCGGCCTTTTTCAACTTGCCGAATAAGTAGTCGTTGGCTTCGGAAGCGTCGGGGTTGGTGGTTTCGCCGTACTGGCGGGCAATTTGCTCGTTGGTCTGCTGCACGGTGTCGTCGTCGAGGCTCACTTGGTAGCGCTCCACTTCCGCGGTGCCGTCGGCGGGCAGATTTACTTCGGGCAGCAGGCCCAGCTCAAACTGGAAGGTAAACTCCTTGGCCGTGTCAAAGTCCACGTCGCTGGCCACCGGCAGGGCCTCGCCCAGCAGACGCAGGTTTTGCTCCTTCACGTAGCCATCGACGGCCTTGCCCAGAGTTTTGTTGATTTCATCGGCTAAAATGCCTTTGCCGTACATCTTTTTCACCATGCCCACAGGCACTTTGCCGGGGCGGAAGCCCTTCACTTGGGCCCGTTTGGTGTAGTCCTTAATTTGCGCGTCTACGGTGGCGGCGTAGTCGGCTTCGGTCAGATGCACGGTCAGCAGCCCGGTCAGCTGCTCGTCGTTGCGGTCCAGCGTAATGTTCATTAGCGGCAAAAGAGGGCCCCCGCCGCGCGGGCACCCATCGGGTTAGTTGTAAAAAGAAACCCCCAACCGCAAAGCTGAGGGCCAGAAAAACGTTGTGAAAAAGTGCGGATAGAGGGACTCGAACCCACACGCCTTGCGGCACCAGATCCTAAGTCTGGCACGTCTACCAATTTCGCCATATCCGCGGCAAATCCCGGGGCCAATTGCTTCGGGCCCGCAAAGGTACGGATTGTTCGTTAGGTTCGCAAAACCCAGTTGCTTATCTGCCGGGGCCCCACGCAAGGGACCCAACACTTTTTTCGCCCTGCGCTTGTTATTTTGCTACTATGTCCCCCGTCATCGATATTGAAGCCGAGCGCCAGGAAATCCTGCGCCAGTACCGCCGCCTGCTGCGCACCGCCAAGCCCTACCTGCACGGCGGCGACGCCAAGCTCATCAAAAAGGCCTTCAATACCAGCTTGGAGGCCCATAAAGACATGCGCCGCAAGTCGGGCGAGCCTTATATCCTGCACCCGCTGGCTGTGGCCCAAATTGCGGTGGAGGAAATTGGGCTTGGTACCACCAGCATCGTGTCGGCCCTGCTGCACGACGTGGTGGAAGACACGGCCTGGGAAATTTCCGACGTCGAGCGCGAGTTCGGGCCCAAAGTAGCCCGCATTATCGACGGGCTGACCAAGATTTCGGGCGTGTTCGACTACGGCACCAGCGAGCAAGCCGAGAACTTCCGCAAAATGCTGCTCACGCTGAGCGAGGACGTACGCGTCATCCTTATCAAGCTCGCCGACCGCCTGCACAACATGCGCACGCTCGACTCGATGCCGCGACACAAGCAGCTGAAAATCGCCTCCGAAACGCTTTACCTCTACGCCCCGCTGGCCCACCGCCTGGGCCTCTACGTTATTAAAAGCGAGCTGGAAGACCTATATCTGAAGTACACCGATACGGAGGTGTACACCGACATAAAGGACCGTATTAAGCAAAGCCAAAGCGCCCGCAACCGCTTCATCAAGGATTTTGTGAACCCGATTGACGAGGAGCTAAAAAACCAGGGCTTTCAGTTTGAAGTCAAAGGCCGGCCGAAAAGCGTTTATTCTATTCTTAGAAAAATAAAAAAGCAGAACATTTCCTTTGAGGAAGTGTACGATTTATTTGCCATTCGCATAATTCTGGACGTGCCGCCGGAGCAAGAAAAGGCGGCCTGCTGGCAGGTGTACAGCATCGTGACGGACTTTTACCAGCCCAACCCCGACCGCCTGCGCGATTGGGTGAGCACGCCCAAGGCTAACGGTTACGAGAGTCTGCATACCACCGTTATGTCGCGTTCGGGCCAGTGGGTGGAGGTGCAAATTCGTTCGCGCCGCATGGACGACATCGCCGAAAAAGGCTATGCCGCCCACTGGAAGTACAAAACTGCCGACCCCACCCAAGCCGAATCAAGCCTGGAAACGTGGGTGAATAAGGTGCGTGAGTCGCTGGAAACCAACAACTCCAGCGCGTTGGAATTTATGGACGAGTTCCGTCAGAACCTATTCATGAAGGAGGTGTACGTGTTTACGCCCAAGGGCAAGCTCATCATCCTGCCCGACAAGGCCACGGCCCTGGACTTTGCCTTCGACATCCACACCCAAATCGGGATGCACTGCCTCGGGGCCAAAGTGAACCAGAAGCTGGAGCCCCTGAGCTACCAGCTGCATAACGGCGACCAGGTAGAAATCCTGACCTCGCATAAGCAGCGCCCTACCGAGGAGTGGCTGACGTACGTCAGCACGTCCAAGGCCCGCTCCAAAATCAAGGAATTCCTGCGCGACGATAAGCGTGCCAAGGCCGAGGATGGCAAGTTTATCCTCGAAAAGCGGCTGGAGTTGATCGGCGTGGCTTTCACGCAGGAAAATTTTAACCGAGTACTCAATTATTTCAACGTTCCCACGGCCCAGGATTTTTACTACCGCTTGGCCGTGGGCCAGCTCGACGGCCGCGAAATCCGCGAATCGCTCTTTACCGAGGTCATTTCCACGCCGCGCCTGCTCGCGCTCCAGCCCAAGTCCTTCGACACGGAGGTGCAAAAAATCCGGGGGGTGCGGCCCGATATGCTGGTGGTGGGCGAGCGTACCGACAAGTTCAACCACAGCTTGGCCCGCTGCTGCAACCCCATTCCCGGCGACGACGTGTTCGGCTTTGAAACCGAACAGGGACTCATCATCCACCGCACCAGCTGCCCCCGGGCCGTCGATTTGATGTCGAACTACGGCAACCGCATCGTGCGCGCCAAGTGGACGGAGCAGTCGGAGCTGGCCTTCCTGGCTGGCATCCGCCTCAAGGGCTCCGACCGGGTGGGCATCGTGAACGACATCACCCGCATCATTTCTACCAGCCTGAAAGTGAACATGCGCTCCATCACCGTCGATTCGAACGATGGGTTTTTTGAAGGCCAAATTATGGTATTCGTCAACGACACCGACCACCTCACCAAGCTCATCCAGCGGCTGAACAAGGTGAGCGGCGTGCTGCAAGTAGAGCGCTTTGACTCCTGATTCAACCTTCGTGGGGCCCCCAGCGGCCATCGTTTGCCACGGCGTCGGCGTGAATGCACGCACCCAATGCGCCCATTACCACTCTGAGCGCGACATTATCGCCATCAAATTCAAGTGCTGCGATGCTTTTTACGCCTGCATCCAGTGCCACAACGAAACGGTTGGCCATGTCCCCATTGTTTGGGGCAAGGCCGAGCGTGGCACCGAAGCCATCCTCTGCGGCCATTGCCACCACACGCTGAGCATTGCGAAATACTTCGCCTGCAGCAGCGCGTGCCCCCAGTGCCAGGCCGCTTTCAACCCTGGCTGCGCCAATCATTACGACCTTTACTTTGAAATGTAAAAAGCTAACGCTTGGTTGGCTTTTTACTTTTACCTGTTACGCCCCGTCCCGTGAATTCTCCCAAAATGTCTTCTCCTGCTAACGCAAAAGTTGCCAAGGTCCCCGCCAAAACGGCAGGGCAGGAGGTAGGCGGCTCCTCCGAAACTGGCTATGCCGCCAAACATACCCCCAGCGTGGCCTCGCAGGCCTCGTTAAATGTGGACAAGTTGGAGGAGGTCAAAAAAATCTTCACGGCGCACCTCGAAAACAAAGGCCTGCGCAAGACCGCCGAGCGTTACGCCATCCTCGAAGAGATTTATGCCCGCTCGGGCCACTTCGATGTGGAGGAATTGTACGCCGGCATGAAGGCCCGCAACCTGCAAGTGAGCCGCGCTACTCTACCCTACTAAAAATCGGGCATAAAAACGGGAAGGCCCGACCTTTGGAGTTCCTCAACTACCAAATGCGCTCCTTCCCGTGAAGCAACGCCTCGTGGTCAAAATTACGACCCTTTTACATTCGGTCCCGCTGGTGCGGAACCTGGCCCGCAAAAAGTTCGTGGCCCGCTTCGTGCTCGGCCTCTTTAAAAGCCGAAATGTGCAATTCTGCGAGGTGGCGCAGCACCTCAACGACGGCGTGAAACTGGCCTCGAACGAGACGCGCATCCAAGACTTTTTCCGCGAAGCCGACCTGGATTACGTCGCCTTGGCCGTGTTGCTCGTCGGCCTCTTGCCGGGCACGGGCAAGCTGCGCCTGTGCATCGACCGCACGGAGTGGGACTTCGGCCGCTGCCAGGTCAACATCCTGCTCGTGACGGTGGGCCGGGGCGATTGCCACTGGCCCTTGTGCTGGGAGTTGCTCGACAACCGCAGCGGCAACTCCGGCACCGCCGACCGCACGGCGCTGCTGGATTTTTGCCTGCGGGTGCTGGGCCCCGACCGCGTGGGGCTGGTAGTGGGCGACCGCGAGTTTGTGGGCCATGCCTGGTTCAAATACCTCAAAGACAAGGGCATATTGTTCGTCATGCGTCTGCCCAAGCACCACCTGCTCACCGACCCCCAAGGCCGTCGTCACGCCGTGGCCGACTGGGGCCTGCGGCCAGGCCAGTGCCGCCAGTTGCCCGTGTGCCAAGTCGACGGGGTTTGGGGCGGGGCGCAGGTCACGGCCTTGGCCGGGGGCGAGTACCTCTTCCTCTTCGGCACGGCCAACCCGGCTTTTTTGGGCCAGTTCTATCGCAAGCGCTGGACGATTGAGGCTTGTTTCCAGAACCTGAAAGGGCGGGGCTTTGCCTTGCGGGCCACGCACCTGCGTTGCCGGGACAAACTCAAAAAACTCGTGGGCCTGGTGAGTTTGGCCTACGCGCTTTGCGTGAGCGTGGGCACCCGCCTGCACGAAAAAGTGCAACCCATCCCCCAGAAGAACAACGGCTACAAACGCGCCAGTTTTGGCCGCCACGGCCTCAACGCCCTGCGCCAGTACACGCGGCCCGGCCGCAGCACCGACCCGGTATTTACCGCCAACATGAATGCTGTGTTCCGATGGATTATCAATCAACTAACTCATTATAAAGTAACTAAAATAGTAGGGTAGAGTAGAGCCGCGCTACGGTTTATAATACCCTGGACCTGCTGGTGGAGCAGGGCCTTGTGAGCAAGCACCAATTCGGCCGCAACCTTGCCCAGTACGAGAAAAGCTATGGCTACCGCCAGCACGACCACGTCATTTGCACCGAATGCCATAAAGTGGTGGAATTCTGCGATCCCCGCATCCATGGCATTCAAACGATGGTGGGCGACCTGCTGAACTTCCATATCTTGCACCATTCTTTGAACCTCTACGGCATTTGCGGCGACTGCCGCGCCAAGGCCGCCCGATCCCAAGAGCCCGCATGATTACCACCAGCACCCTGCGCGACGGTATCCTTTTCGTAAGCCTCGCCGGCGACTTGGTAGGGCCCCCCGATACCGCGGCGCTCGTGCAGGTAGCCAACGACTACCTGGAAGCCGGCGTCATTAGCTGTGCCGTCGATTTGTCGGAAATTCGCTATGTCAACAGCATGGGCATTGGGGTGCTAGTGTCGCTGCTCGCCAAGTTCCGTACCCGCGGCGGCGAGATGGTCCTCATCAACCCCGCCGACCACCCGCGTAAGCTGCTGGCCCTCACCAAACTCAACAATATCTTCGCGGTGGTCCCCACCGAAGCCGCCGCTCGCCAACAACTTCTCACAGCCGCCTCCTCCTAGGCGGCTGTTTTTTTGCCTTCATTTTTTTCAATGCCGGCCGGCACCGCGCTGCTTTGGCGCAGGACGGCTGGCCAAGCTTCCCAAATTACAAGTAAGATGCCCGTAGATGTATTAGTAGGCCTCCAGTGGGGCGACGAAGGCAAAGGCAAAATCGTGGACGTACTCGCGCCCAGCTACGACGCCGTTGCCCGCTTTCAAGGGGGCCCCAACGCTGGCCATACCCTCACCTTCGACGGCACGAAGCACGTGCTACGCCAAGTGCCGAGCGGAATTTTCCACCCCCATATCCTCAACGTGGTAGGCAACGGCGTTGTACTCGACCCCGTCGTATTCCGCGAAGAGTTGCAAAAGCTCACCGACCGGGGCGTTGATTGGAGTAAAAATCTTTACATATCCAAAAAGGCGCAGCTCATCCTGCCCTCGCACCGGGCCCTCGACCGCATCAGCGAGGAAGCGCGCGGCAATACTAAAATCGGCAGTACCCTCAAAGGCATCGGCCCCACGTATTCCGATAAGATTGGCCGCATTGGCCTGCGCGTCGGCCACATCCTGCTGCCCGATTTCCAGGAGCGTTACAAGGAAGCCGTGGCGCACCACGCCAGCATCGCTGCTCCTTATAATAAGGAGCTAGAAATCGAAGCACTTGAAGAAGAGTTTTTCTCCGCCGTCGAGTTCCTGCGCACTCTGCAACTCACCGACACCGAATACCTTCTCAACGACCTGCTCACCCAAGGCAAGCGCATTCTTGCCGAAGGGGCCCAGGGCTCGTTGCTCGACATCGACTTTGGTACTTATCCTTACGTTACCTCGTCCAGCACCATTTCGGCTGGGGCCTGTACTGGCCTTGGCATTGCCCCGCGTCACATAGATAAGGTATACGGCATCACCAAGGCTTACTGCACCCGCGTTGGTAGCGGCCCCTTTCCCACCGAGCTAGAGGATGCCACAGGGGAGGAGATTCGCAAGGCCGGCCGCGAGTTTGGGGCCGTCACCGGCCGCCCCCGGCGTTGCGGCTGGATTGACTTACCCGCGCTGCGCTATGCCATCATGCTAAACGGCGTCACCGAACTCCACCTTATGAAGGCGGACGTGCTCGACGGTTTTATCGAGATTCAGGCTTGTACCCACTACCGCACCGCTACAGGGGAAACCACTCCCAAATTGCCCGATCCCGGCGAACTGAATACCATCACGCCTGAGTACATCACACTGCCCGGTTGGAACACCGATTTGACGAACATTACGGATGCCGCCCAATTCCCCGAGAATCTACAAGCCTACTTAGCCTTTCTCGAGCGCGAATTACAAGTGCCCATTCGTATCGTCAGCGTAGGGCCGGATAGAGTAAGCACCCTATTCCGGTAGCCAAAATCTAGTAGTGGCAACATTAGGGCCCCATCAGAACCTTCGTTTGGTTCTGATGGGGCCCTATTTTGTATGCATCTTGTAGGTAGTATTTCCTAAGCAACCCGCCACACACATCAGTATAATGAGTACGATTAGCCTTGCTAACAGATAAAAACGGTCCTCGCTTCGGTATTTTTTTTGTCATGAAGTCAATCAGTTAAGAGTACATGTGTAATAAATCTTTCGTCTAATGCTCCCACAGTAAAAAGGCACCCCTATCTTTGCAGTCCCAAAACGCCAAACGGGCAAGTAGGATATGCAATTGTAAAGATGAAAAGTCAAACCAATGGTTTGCCATTTCAATGAAGATCCAGTAGTCTAGCAAAACTTGAAGTTTATTCTCCAAAGACATTGCAAACCTGAAAAAGATCGTCTTATCTTTGCACCCCGCTTCGATATGGAGCATTTGACAAGCGGTTTTAGCAGCAAAAAAACATTTAATTTTTTTGCTCCAAAATTGGAAAATTGAAATATTTTCTTACCTTTGCACTCCCAATCAAAAACAAGGGGGTTGAGTTGAGAAAAAAAGGGTTGGTTTACCAGCCCGCACGGTTGCTTCAACAGGAAGTGGCGTACGTTCTTTGAATGACGGAAATAGACAAATAGTAAGGGAGTCACCGGGGTAACCCGGCGGCTCAGCCAAGAAACGCGTTGAGCGGTTCCGTCCTCAAGGGGACGGGGCGCGCACAAGACAGCAGCCTACTTACGAGTAGGTGAAGGACATTATACAATGGAGAGTTTGATCCTGGCTCAGGATGAACGCTAGCGGCAGGCCTAATACATGCAAGTCGAACGGTTTGTAGCAATACAAATAGTGGCGCACGGGTGCGTAACGCGTAGCCAACCTACCCGAATCTGGGGGATAGCCCGCCGAAAGGCGGATTAATACCGCATAAGACTATGAGCCGGCATCGGTTGATAGTTAAAGATTTATTGGATTCGGATGGGGCTGCGTGCCATTAGCTAGTTGGCGGGGTAACGGCCCACCAAGGCGACGATGGCTAGGGGAGCTGAGAGGCTGGTCCCCCACACGGGCACTGAGATACGGGCCCGACTCCTACGGGAGGCAGCAGTAGGGAATATTGGGCAATGGGCGAGAGCCTGACCCAGCCATGCCGCGTGCCGGATGAAGGCCTTCTGGGTCGTAAACGGCTTTTTTCCGGGAAGAACCGGTTCCTTGCGAGGGGCTCTGACGGTACCGGGAGAATAAGCACCGGCTAACTCCGTGCCAGCAGCCGCGGTAATACGGAGGGTGCGAGCGTTGTCCGGATTTATTGGGTTTAAAGGGTGCGTAGGCGGCCGCGTAAGTCTGGGGTGAAAGCCCGTTGCTCAACAACGGAACTGCCCTGGAAACTGCGTGGCTTGAGTCCAGACGAGGTTGGCGGAATGGGCGGTGTAGCGGTGAAATGCATAGATACCGTCCAGAACACCGATTGCGAAGGCAGCTGACTAGGCTGGTACTGACGCTGAGGCACGAAAGCGTGGGGAGCGAACAGGATTAGATACCCTGGTAGTCCACGCCGTAAACGATGGATACTCGCTGCCAGCGATAGATGGTTGGTGGCTTAGCGAAAGCGTTAAGTATCCCACCTGGGGAGTACGCCCGCAAGGGTGAAACTCAAAGGAATTGACGGGGGCCCGCACAAGTGGTGGAGCATGTGGTTTAATTCGATGATACGCGAGGAACCTTACCTAGGCTAGAATGCGCGTGACCGGTTCGGAGACGAACCTTTCCTTCGGGACACAAAGCAAGGTGCTGCATGGCCGTCGTCAGCTCGTGCCGTGAGGTGTTGGGTTAAGTCCCGCAACGAGCGCAACCCCTATGTTTAGTTGCCAGCGGGTTAAGCCGGGGACTCTAGACAGACTGCCTGCGCAAGCAGTGAGGAAGGCGGGGACGACGTCAGGTCATCATGGCCCTTACGCCTAGGGCTACACACGTGCTACAATGGACGGTACAGCGGGTTGCCAACCAGCGATGGTGCGCCAATCCCGAAAAGCCGTTCTCAGTTCGGATCGGAGTCTGCAACTCGACTCCGTGAAGCTGGAATCACTAGTAATCGCGCATCAGCAATGGCGCGGTGAATACGTTCCCGGGCCTTGTACACACCGCCCGTCAAGCCATGGAAGTTTGGTAGACCTGAAGCCGGTGCTCCGCAACGAAGCCGGTTAGGGTAGAACAGGTAACTAGGGCTAAGTCGTAACAAGGTAGCCGTACCGGAAGGTGCGGCTGGATCACCTCCTTTCTGGAGCCGCGCCGTCCCCGACGGGACCAGCCCAGCCGTTTTACCAGCACCCTACTGATTGTCTATTTCCTCATTCAAATAATTTTGAATCGAATTCTATTGTTACCTCCATTATAATAGAAAATCGGGCTTGTAGCTCAGGTGGTTAGAGCGCTACACTGATAATGTAGAGGTCCCTGGTTCGAGTCCAGGCAGGCCCACTGATTGTGGCGGGATTCTGCTGGAATCAAACACGGGGGATTAGCTCAGCTGGCTAGAGCACCTGCCTTGCACGCAGGGGGTCAACGGTTCGACTCCGTTATTCTCCACTACAATACGTCAATCGGATGTATTATTGACCTGACTACTGTGATGGATGCAATAGGCAATCATCCCACACTATTACTGATTGATTCAGTGGTAACCGTTCTTTGACGTAAGGGGTAACAAAAACGAAGCGCAGCGCGCCGTCTCTCTTTGGAGGACGGCGGGTCTTTTTAGGAAGACACGTTGCGGAAGCGAAGTAATGAAGAGCACACGGGGGATGCCTAGGGTCTCAGAGGCGAAGAAGGACGCGATAAGCTGCGATAAGGCGTGGGGAGGGGCACATGCCCGGTGATCCGCGCATTTCCGAATGGGGCAACCCCGCGACTGGAAGAGTCGTGAACTGACGGGCTTGACCCGCGGTGGCAAACGCAGGGAACTGAAACATCTAAGTACCTGCAGGAAAAGAAAATAATAATGATTCCCCAAGTAGTGGCGAGCGAACGGGGAGGAGCCCAAACCACGGCGGTCACGGCCGCTGTGGGGTTGTAGGACCACGAGATCTGATTAAATCGAGTTAGCTGAAGCCGGTGGGAAACGGTGCCAGAGACGGTGAGAGCCCGGTAAGCGACAATTCTGATTTACGGTAGTGGGATCCTGAGTAGGGCGGGGCCGGAGAAACCCCGTCTGAAGCGAGCGGCACCATCCGCTAAGGCTACATACTCCTGAGACACCGATAGTGAACTAGTACCGTGAGGGAAAGGTGAAAAGAACCGGGAATACCGGAGTGAAAAGAACCTGAAACCGTGTGCTTACAAGCAGTCAGAGGGATTTAGTATCCTGATGGCGTGCCTTTTGCATAATGAGCCTACGAGTTACTCCTCCCCGGCAAGGTTAAGGGCTTGAAGGCCCGGAGCCGCAGCGAAAGCGAGTCTGAACAGGGCGCGTAGTCGGGGGGGGTAGACGCGAAACTCGGTGAGCTACCCATGACCAGGATGAAGGTGCGGTAACACGCACTGGAGGTCCGAACCAGTTTCCGTTGAAAAGGATTTGGATGAGTTGTGGGTAGGGGTGAAAGGCCAATCAAACTGAGAAATAGCTCGTACTCCCCGAAATGTATTGAGGTACAGCGTCGGCGTAGAGCGTGTTGGAGGTAGAGCTACCGATAGGACTAGGGGGTGTCAGAGCCTACCGAATCCTGACGAACTCCGAATGCCAGCACGTATAGCCGGCAGTGAGGCCTGGGGTGCTAAGGTCCCCGGCCGAGAGGGAAAGAACCCAGACCAACAGCTAAGGTCCCTAAATCCAGGTTAAGTTGAACAAAGGAGGTCCGATTGCTTTGACAGCCAGGAGGTTGGCTTGGAAGCAGCCATTCCTTTAAAGAGTGCGTAACAGCTCACTGGTCGAGCGATCGGGCGTCGATAATACGCGGGCATCAAACCTGGTACCGAAGCTTTGGATGCGACTTGCAAGACAGTTGCGTGGTAGGGGAGCATTCTTCTTGCGGAGAAGCCGTCTCGTCAGGGGCGGTGGAGCGTGGAGAAACGCATATGTAGGCATGAGTAACGATAATGGGGGTGCGAAACCCCCACGCCGATAGACCAAGGTTTCCAGCTCAACGCTAATCGGAGCTGGGTTAGTCGGGACCTAAGGAAAAGCCGAGAGGTGTATTCGATGGCCAGCTGGTTAATAGTCCAGCACTGATGAATTGAAGTGATGCAGTGACGCAGAAGTGAAAGCACCGCGGGCGGACGGAAGTGCCCGTTGAAGGGCGTAGGTAGTGGGAGAGTAGTTAAGTACGCTCACCTAGCCGAAACCTGATAGTACCGCACGGCCTTCGGGCCACGCGGATAGTGTGCCTAATCCGACTGCCAAGAAAACCTGCTAAGCGTTTTAATTGATTCATCACCCGTACCGCAAACCGACACAGGTGGTCAAGGAGAGTATCCTGAGGCGCTCGAGTGAATCACGGCCAAGGAACTCGGCAAAATGGACCTGTAACTTCGGGAGAAGGGTCGCTTCCTCTGGTGCAAGCCAGAGAAGCCGCAGTGAAAAGGCCCAGGCGACTGTTTAACAAAAACACATGGCTATGCCAACGCGCAAGCGGACGTATATGGCCTGACACCTGCCCGGTGCCGGAAGGTTAAGAGGGGAACTTAGTGGGGGCGACCTTGCGAAGGTTTGAATCGAAGCCCCGGTAAACGGCGGCCGTAACTATAACGGTCCTAAGGTAGCGAAATTCCTTGTCGGGTAAGTTCCGACCTGCACGAATGGTGTAACGATCTGGGCGCTGTCTCAGCCGTGAGCTCGGTGAAATTGTAGTCTCGGTGAAGATGCCGAGTACCCGCCACGGGACGGAAAGACCCCGTGCACCTTTACTATAGGTTGCCATTGGTGTTGGGTTCGGCATGTGTAGCATAGGCGGGAGGCGCTGAACCGGGGCCGCTAGGTCTCGGGGAGCCAACGTTGAAATACCGCCCTTGCCGTGCCTGATGCCTAATCCGCGAACGCGGAGACAGTGGCTGCTGGGTAGTTTGACTGGGGTGGTCGCCTCCAAAAGAGTATCGGAGGCTTTCAAAGGTCCGCTCAGTCCGCTTGGTAACCGGACGCAGAGCGCAATAGCAGAAGCGGGCTTGACTGCGAGACCTACAAGTCGAACAGGGTCGAAAGACGGATATAGTGATCCGGTGGTTCCGCATGGAAGGGCCATCGCTCAAAGGATAAAAGGTACGCCGGGGATAACAGGCTGATCTCCCCCAAGAGCTCATATCGACGGGGAGGTTTGGCACCTCGATGTCGGCTCGTCACGTCCTGGGGCTGGAGAAGGTCCCAAGGGTTCGGCTGTTCGCCGATTAAAGTGGCACGCGAGCTGGGTTCAGAACGTCGTGAGACAGTTCGGTCCCTATCTGTGGTGGGCGTTGGATATTTGACAGGACCTGTCCTTAGTACGAGAGGACCGGGATGGACCAGCCGCTGGTGCGCCGGTTGTACCGCCAGGTGCAGCGCCGGGTAGCTACGCTGGGAGGAGATAAGCGCTGAAAGCATCTAAGTGCGAAACTCACCTGGAGATGAGATATCCCAATTGGAAGGGCCGTGGGAGACGACCACGTGGATAGGCGGCAGGTGAAAAACCAGAAATGGAACAGCCGAGCCGTACTAATGGCCCGAGGGCTTCGCATAATTTCGATGGCGCGCGCCATGCGTTTCGTTTTTGTCCCTTACGTCGAGTTATTGAGGGTTGCGTTCCTGCGCGAGCAGGACAACAGAACGCCGCAACCCCCGCCAGCAATGGTGGCTTTAGCCCGGGTGTTCACCTCTTCCCATTCCGAACAGAGCCGTTAAGCCCCGGTGCGCCTATGGTACTGCCTTCACCGGTGGGAGAGTCGGTCGCCGCCAACTTTATTTTATTCCCCAACGCCTGCCGCTTTCAACAGCGGCGGGCGTTTTGCATTGTATATTGCCCCTAATGGGGAAATTATGGGGTTGTTATTTGGTGGTCTGAGGTAGAAAGTGCCATTAGAACGGTTCCCATATTTATGTACAGAATTAAAAATTAGGGTAGTCCGTTTAATAAAGCTTATTCGGCGTAGTTAGCGAGTTTCGCGTGGACAGGTGCGCGATAGGCGCGGTGCGGGCTGCGCACGCGCAGGTTGTGCAGCCCACAGGCCACGACCATGACCGTATCGCGCACCCATTCGCCGCGCAAGCGGATAGTGCCCTGCACCATGTGCAGGCGCTTGATACCGCTGTGCGCGTGTTCGATAACGACGCGCAACGGACTCAGCAACTGGTTATACAGCTTTTGGGCAAACGTCAACTCCCGCTTCGGCGGCTTCTTGTGGGGCATCTCCACCACGACCCCGGTCGGGGCGTGGCCCAGCAAGCCCAAATCCTGCCGTAACACGCAGCCCGCCGGTAGGTGCAGCGCGTACTCGTCGGCCAGTTTTTTGTCGTGCGCTCGCCCGCTTTCCGTAGCCGAGAGAAAATGCACGTACTGCGTGGAATCGCATAAGGTCATGTTTTTCACGCGGTGCGCTTTTTTTTGGCGCTGTACTCCTCGGCCTGGGCCTCCCGGTCCGTGTTACGTGGTACGCCCCGCTCGACCCCGTCGTAGGCAAAGACCGGCTCCGGGTGGTTAGCCAGGCGCTGAGCCAACTCGCCGCCGTCGCGCACGGGCAGCAGCCCGCGCCGGGCCAGCACCTGGTTGAGCACGCCCAGCAGGGCGGTAGCCAAGTGGCTGACGCGCGCTTGCGAAATGCCAAAGCTGGCGGCCTGGTGCTCTTGCAAGGCGTTGCTTTTGAGGTAGGTGAGCAGAAAAAAGAGCTTTATATCGCTGCCCGCCAGCACGGCGTTGGCCCGCTCGCGGTGGGCGGGGAACGCCCGTTTGGTTCCTTCCAGGGTGTGGTAGCGGTGGTGGCGCTCCCAGGCCGGGGCAAAGTCGGTCAGCAAGTCGTCAAACTCCGCCGCTCGCAGGCTGGTCAGGGCCAGAAACTGGCGGGGCCGCTCGCGCAAACTCAGGTAATCCATAGCCAAATTTACGCCTCGCCTACGGGCAGTAACCTAACACACACTTCCGAATTAGCTTTAATGTAATGCTTTCATTTTGCAATTATAATCGCAAAATGAAAGCATTACATTAAACGGACTACCCAAACTCGCTCAAGCTCTAGTGCGGAATAGGCCATTTTCGCCTCAAAGCTCAACTATACGCCGTAGGCGTGAAAGCCATGTACCACCAACTTGGCTAACTCCGTGCGTAACGTCAGTTATGATTAGTTACGCAGCAGTAGAGATGCTTCGACAAGCTCAGCATGACGTTCGATTTTGAATTTCAAAACTTCCTAAACAGCTTCTCATTTACTAGGGCCATTGCACCAAACGGGTAGTTAGCTGGCGGGGGCAGATTCTTGGGTTGGCAGTTGGGCAAGCAATTGGTGCAGGAATCTATCGTCCCGCGCAGCCTTTTTGCGTTTGCGTTTCCGGCTCATTGTCAAAGGCAATCGGTGTAACAACGTCAGGGCCAGCTTGCGCATGGTCGAGAGGTTGCGCGGGGCGCGGTCGCGGCGGCAGGTGCAGGCGTCTTCGGCGAAGGTGATGTCCAGGTGCCAATGCTGCTCGTTTTCAATGCTCCAGTGGCGGCGTACGTAGCCTGCCAGGGTGGCCGCGCTCGCCCCGGCTAACGACGAGAGAAAATAGCGCGTGGCCCGTTCGGCCTGCCCGTCGCGCCAGCGCGTGGTCCGCACACAGACCACCGTGCGCAAGCCTGCCCAGCCCGCACCGGCGTCCACCAGGCCCAGGTCTTGGCTAACCCACACCTGCCGCCACTCCCCGCGTCCGTGTCCTTTATCGCGCTGCATGTGGGCAGCTGGCTGCGCCAGCAAGGGGGCGAAGTGTGCCGCCACTTGCGTGTGCAACGTGCCTTGGTTCTGTTCGAGGGCCAGCACGTAATCGGCGTCGCGTGCCACGAGTGTGGCCGCCACCTCCCGCTGGCATCCCATCGCATCGATGCTCACCACGCTGCCGGCCGCGTCCACCTGGGCCAGCACCTGGGCCAGCACCTGGGCCAGCACCTGGGCCAGCACCTGGGGCAAGGCCGCGAGCGCATTGCGCTTGTCCGCAACTTGGGCCTGGGCCAGGCACAGGCGCTGCTCGGCGGCCCACACGCTCACCAATTGGATACTGGCTTGCCGCCGCCCCCGCTCGGTGGTGCCGCGCAGTTGCTTGCCGTCGGCCACTAACTGCCGCCCCGCCAGCAAGGCCACCAGCGCCTGGCCCCACTGGGTCAGGCAGCGTTCGAGTTCGACGGGGTCCAGGTACCGAAAAACGCGGTTGAGCGTATCATGCGAGGGAATACCTGCCGGCAACTCCATAAACGTGCGCAGCAACGCCTCCTGATCACAGGCGTAATCATATATCTCCTCAAATGTCTCGCAATCTGCCAGTAACCCGCAGAGAACCAGCAATAGAATGTCGCTCAACTCGTGCAAGCAACGGCCTGATTCACGACAATCGGTGACCTCCTCAAAAAAATCGGCGTACTCCATCGCCCAAAGTTCGCCAACTACGCATTTGGTGCAATAACCCTACTCATTTACTGCGCTCCGTTCTACCGTCCTCAGATCCTTCGCTGCGCTCATGATAGCCGTTTCTGTGTTCAGGATGACCGTTTTTTTATCAATTACCGGCTCACTACATCCTCCAGTTTCAGCCGCCGCTCGATGGCGTTGGTAGCTTTTTCGAGGATATTGAAGGCGTTGGTGGCCATGGTGTTGCCGTTGTCGAGGGTGGGGTTGATTTCGACCATTTCGAAGCAGACAACCCGCTCGTTTTCCAGCAGGTCCTGGCACAGGTTTTCGGCTTCGGAGAGGTACAAGCCGTCCTCTACGGGTGTGCCAGTGCCGATGCTGAAGCTCGAATCGAGGCTGTCCACGTCGAAGGAAATGTACACCATGTCGCAGGTGCGCAGGTGCTCGTAAATCTCGCGCGTCAATTGGCGCGAGCCCTTTTCCTTAATTTCGGGCAGCTTGATCCATTTGATGCCTAGCTCCTCTATTAGGGCGTCTTCCTGCTCCTCGGTGTCGCGCACACCCACGTACACCAGGTGCTCGGGGCACAGCTTGGGGCCCGGCTCGGCCAGGTTTTGGAGGCGCTGCCAGAAGAACTCGGTATCGGCGTCGGGCTGGTTGCGCTGATGGGCGCGGTTGTCCTGGCCCAGGGCGGCGGCCAGGGGCATGCCGTGCACGTTGCCGCTGGGCGTGGTGTAGGGCGAGTGCAGGTCGGCGTGGGCGTCAATCCAGACGACGCCCAGCGTTTTGTGCGGGTAGGCGGCCTTGATGCCGGCAATGGTGGCGTTGGCGCTGCTGTGGTCGCCGGCCAGCACCAATGGGAACTCGCCGAAGCGCAGCGTCTGCTCCACGGCGCTGGCAATGCCCTTCTGCACGGTGTAGATGGCGTCGATGTGCTTGGCCCACCGGAAGGGCGTTTTCTCGAACAGCACGTGGTTCAGATTGGGCACCGCCACGGCGTTGTAGCGGCGGAAGTAGTCGGAGCCTTTGTTGAGGCAAGCCACGCGCAGGGCGTCGATGCCCATGCCGGCCCCGCGGGTACCGGCGCCCAGCTCGGAGCCGACTTCGAGTAATTTGATGCGTTTCATAAGGGTAAAAATTAGGGAAGCAAAAGGGCCGCACCGGTCCGCGCCGGGCCCCGGGGCCCCTTGCGGGCGCTGCCTTGCGGCGGGGTAAGCCCCGCCGTAGCCAAGTCGCTTCGTCCATCGTTACCGATGCGCGGGGAACATTTCTGTCCCCGGGCGGTAGTTTTAAGCCGCCGCCGCAAAGGTCGGCATTCTGCGCCGTTTTTCCCTCGCCTGTAATGGACAAGTACCACGACCTAATTTCCCAAACCTTCGATTTTCCCACCGCCGATTTCACGGTTCAAAACGACGAGCTCCAGTTCCACGGCATCGACCTGATGGCCCTGGTTGAGAAGTATGGCACGCCGCTGCGCCTCACCTATCTGCCCAAAATCAGCTCCCAGATTCAACGGGCCAAAAAGTGGTTTGCTGACGGCATCGCTGCCACCGGATACCAGGGCACCTACTCCTACGCCTACTGCACTAAGTCGTCGCACTTCCGCTTCGTGCTGGAGGAGGCCCTGAAAAACGACGTTCACCTCGAAACCTCGTCGTGGTTCGACACCACCATCATCCGCCACCTCCACGCCGAGGGCAAGGTCGACAAGCAGCACCACATCATCTGCAACGGCTTTAAGGTGGAGGAGTACAAACGCGAAATTACGGCCCTCATCAACGAGGGCTTCGTGAACTGCATACCCATCATCGACGCGCCCAACGAAATAGATTATTACCAAAAGTACGTCACCGAAAAGTGCAAGCTGGGTATGCGCCTGGCTTCGGACGAGGAGCCGCGCTTCCAGTTCTATACCTCGCGCCTGGGCATTCGCTACACCGATGCAATACCCCTTTACGAGCAAAAAATTAAGGACGATCCGCGCTTCGAGCTGACGATGCTGCACTATTTCATCAGCACCGGCATCAAGGACACGTCCTACTACTGGTCCGAGTTGAGCCGCTTTATCCATAAGTATTGCGAACTGCGCAAAATCTGCCCCACGCTCACCACTATCGACATCGGCGGGGGCCTGCCCATCCAAACCAGCATCCAGCCCGAGTACGACTACCCCTACATGATAGCCGAAATCCTGCGCACCGTCCAGCGCATCTGCAAGGAAGAAGGCGTGCCCGAGCCCGGTATTTTCACCGAGTTCGGCATCTTCACGGTGGGCGAGAGCGGGGCCATTATTTACTCCATCCTGGACGAAAAACTTCAGAACGACAAGGAGTTGTGGTACATGATTGACGGCTCGTTCATCACCAACCTGCCCGATACCTGGGCCCTGAATCAACGCTTTATCCTGCTGGCCCTGAACGGTTGGCAGAAGTCGTACGAGCGCGTCCAGCTTGGGGGCCTCACCTGCGACTCGCAGGACTACTACAACGCCGAGCAGCACCTCTATCAGGTGTTTTTGCCCGAGCGCAAGCCCGCTGACGCGGAGCCGCTCTACATCGGATTTTTCCACACCGGCGCCTACCAGGAAAGCCTGAGCGGCTACGGCGGCATTAAGCACTGTCTTATCCCCTCGCCCCAGCACATCATCCTCGACCGGGGCCCCGACGGCGTACTCACTGACACCGTGTTTGCGCCTAAACAGGAGGCCGCTAGCATGATGCGTATCCTGGGCTACGCTTCGTAAAAAGGCTTTGCACGAAAATTTGCATTTTTCCGTTCGGTGGGAATGCGGCTGTTGCGGCGGGTGCACTATCTTTGGCTCAACCTCCATTCAGCATTCACCCATTTAGCATTATCTTATGAAAAAGCTTATTCTCCTGGCTGCTGGCGCGGCTACTCTGGGCCTTGCTTCGTGCAGCGGCGGTAAGTGCCCCGCCTACACGAGCACTAAAGCGGCCAACCGCGTGTCTTCGCCCGTGATGGCCAGCGCCGCTACTCCCTCGGCCCGCCAATAATTTTCGGGTTAGAATTAAAAAGGCCGGTTCCCCACGCGGGAAACCGGCCTTTTTAATTCTACACTTGTAACGCGGACTACAAAGTCTGCGCTACATTCAAAATCAGGTCCGTAGCGGCTACTAAATCGACGGCGTAGGGGGTATGGACCTCTACTTCGGTGTGGCCCACCAGGATGCCACGGATGCCCAGGCGGGCCCCGGCCTGTATGTCGCGCACCCGGTCGCCTACAATCCAGCACTGGGCGGGGTCGAGGGCAAAGCGGGCCACGGCTTTTTCGAGCATCCCCGAGTCGGGCTTGCGGAAGATGGACTCGCTCACGCTGGGATGGTTATCGCTGAAATATAGCATATCCAGCGCATTGCCGCAGGCGGCTTGCAGCTGAGCATGGCGGGCCTGCACGTCGGCCCCGGTGTAGAGGCCCTTGGCGATGCCGGCCTGGTTGGTGACGACGATGAGGTAGTAGCCCGCAGCTCTGAGGCGCGCCAGGGCCCCGGGTACGCCGGGGCTGACGACAAATTTTTCCGCCTGCCACACGTACTCGCCGGTTTCATTGTTCAATACGCCGTCGCGGTCGAGGAAAATTGCTTTGTGGGGGCCCATTATGGGGCAAAGCTACGGGCGGGGCCCGATCTTTACCGAATGAAAATCGCCCTCCTCGGCGGCGGCCTCGCCGGCCTCACCTGCGCCTGGTACTTGCAACAAGCCGGCGTCGCCTACGATTTGTTTGAGGCCGACGCGCGGCCCGGCGGCAACCTGCTCAGCCTCAACCAGCCCGAAGGCTACCTGCTCGAAGCGGGCCCCAACTCGCTCCAGCTCAGCCCCGAGCTGGCCGAACTATTTGATGAGCTGGGCCTTACCGACCAAGTGCAAGATACGGCAGCCGTGGGCCAGCGCCGCTACGTGCTGCGCGGTGGCAGCTACCGCGAGCTGCCCGGCTCGCCACCAGCGCTGCTCGCCAGCAGCTTTTTCAGCCTGAAGGGCAAGTGGCGGCTGCTGCGCGAATTCCTCAAGCCCGCCGGGGCCCCCAACCCCGACGAAACCGTAGCCGCGTTTTTCACCCGGCGCTTCGGTTCGGAAATCGTGGACTACGCCGTGAACCCGTTCGTGGCCGGCATCTACGCCGGCGACCCGGCCCAGCTGCTGCTCCGCCATACGTTCCCGCAGCTGGCGGCCCTGGAGCAGGCCCACGGCTCGGTGCTGCGTGGGCTGGCCAAGGCCGGCAAGGGCGTGGGGCGGCGGCGCGTCGTCACGCTGCAAGGCGGCGTGCAGGTCCTCACCGATGCGCTGGCCGCCCGTCTCACGCACTGCCACCCCGGGGCCCCCATCGCGGAACTGGCGCGGGCCCCCGATGGCGCCTATTCGTTTCAGGCGGGCGGGGCCACGCAGGGGCCCTACACGCACCTCGTGCTGGCGCTGCCGGCCTACGCCGCCGCGCCGCTGCTGGCGGGGCTGTTTCCGGCGGCGGCGGCGGCGCTGGCGGCGGTGCACTACCCACCCATGGCTGTGGTGTACTCGGCCTACGAGCGGGCCGCCGTGGCACACCCACTGGAGGGCTTCGGGGCCCTGCACCCCAAGGCGGAGGGCGCCTATGCGGCCGGCTCGCTCTGGACTAGCAGCCTCTACCCCGGCCGGGTACCGGCGGGGCAGGTGCTGTTCACCACCTTCGTGGGCGGCACCCAGTACGAGGCCGCCGCCCAGCAGCCCGAGGCCGACCAAAAAGCCGCCGTGCACACCGAGCTGGCTCGTTTTTACGGCATTGCCGGGGCCCCCACCTGGCAGGGGCGCTACTACTGGCCGCGCAGCATTCCGCAGTTCGATGCAGCCATTGGGCCGGCGCGCGCGTCGGTAGAAGCCCTGCGGGCCGATGGCATCGTGGCCGTAGCCAACTGGCAGGCCGGCGTGGGCGTACCCGACGTGGTGCGCCACGCCCGCACCACGGCCCAGGCGCTGGCCGCGGGGGCCCCGGCCCCGGCCCGGTAGCTCCCCCCCGGCCCCTATCTTTGCCCCTCATGAACGACAGCCTCGTCCTGATTCCTACCTACAACGAGCGCGAGAACGCCGAGCAAATCGTACGCAAGGTCATGGGCTTGCCGCTAGCGTTCGACGTGCTGGTTATCGACGACGGCTCGCCCGACGGCACGGCAGCTATTGTGCGTGGCCTGCAGGCCGAGTTTCCCGGCCGCCTGTTTCTGGAAGAACGCCTCGGCAAGCAGGGCCTGGGCACGGCCTACATTCACGGGTTTCGATGGGCCCTGGCCCGCGGCTACGGCTATATCTTCGAGATGGACGCCGACTTTTCGCACAACCCCAAGGACCTCGTGCGCCTCTACAACGCCTGCGCCATGGAGGGCTACGACGTAGCCATTGGCTCGCGCTACATCCAGGGCGTCAACGTGGTAAACTGGCCTATGGAGCGCGTGCTCATGTCGTACTACGCCTCGTGGTACGTGCGCTTTGTGACCGGCATGCCCATCCGCGACGCCACGGCGGGCTTCAAGTGTTACACGGCGCGGGTGCTGCGCGCCATCGATTTCGACCGCATTCGATTCGTGGGCTACGCCTTCCAGATTGAGATGAAGTGGCGCGCCTTCCAGCTCGGTTTTAAGATTAAGGAGGTGCCCATCATCTTCACCGACCGCACCCGTGGCACCTCCAAAATGTCGAAGGGCATCGTGAAAGAAGCCTTTTTCGGCGTGCTGCAAATGAAAATCAGCAGCTGGCTGCGCCCCGCGCCCAAGCCCGTGGGCCCCCAGCTGGCGGCGGACCAAGACGGCTTAGAACCTATCTAAAAAAGGGATGAAAAAGAACGGTCATGCTGAGCGCAGCTGAAGCATCTCTACCGCTCAACTACGCATGATTACTGTCGCGGGAGAAATGCTTCGACAGGCTCAGCATGACCACCCATTTAAGCACTCATGCAAAAGTAATCGTGTAGTGATTACCGACGTTTGCCAGCACGTGTTCGAGGCGTTGTAGCAAGGTTTGCTCCGTGGCGTAATCCTGGGGGCGAACCCAATAGTGCTTGCAGCGGTGCCAGAGCAGTTCGATGTGGTTGAGTTCGGGGCTGTAGGCGGGCAAGAAAAAGAGTGTCAGGCCGGCCGCTGCCCACTTGGCTTCACAAGCGCGCACCACGTGCGCTTTGTGAATGGAGGCATTGTCGAGTACGAGCACGGTAGGGCCGCTTAGACTGTGGCAGAATGCGTTGACGGCCAGCACAAATAAGTCGGCCGTCAGGCTGCCTTCCCGCACGTAGGCCTCCAGGGGCTGGTGCGGGGCGTGGGCCTGCCAGAAGCCCAGGACCGAATGCCCCCCGCGCCCCCGTACGGCGGGCAGGCCCACCGGGGGCTGCCCACGCCGTTGCCAGGCATAGGGCACGGGGGCTTGGCGCGAGAAGCGGCACTCATCGACGTAGACCACGGCCACCGCGCCGCGGGCTTCGGCTTGGTGCAACGTGTGCAGGTGCTGCTGGGCGGCGGCAAACAAGACCGGGTCGCGTTGCGCTTTCAGACTCCTGCGGCAGCGCTTCCAGCGGTAGCCGGCGCGGCGCGCCAGCCGGCGCAGCGTGCTCAGGCTGAGCTTGAGGCCCCAGCCTCGGCGGATGTCAGGAAGCCACGCGCGCAATTGCTGGGTGGCCGTACCCAGCCAGGTCGCTACTTTTTTTTACTGCTGGTGGGAGTTTCGGCGGGCGGCCCGACCGCTGGCCCTCGGCCAGCCCGGCCAAGCCCAGCTCCTGCCAGCGGCGCAGCCAGATACCGACCGTATTATAGCCCACGGCAAACAAAGTGGCCAATTGCTGAACGGTCGCCCCGCGGTGGTGTCCCAAAATAACTTGGGCACGCCGCCGCATTCGCGGGTGCGGGCCCTGAGCAGCAGCGGCCTCCAGGGTGGTGATTTCAGGAGCTGCGAGCGGAAGTGAAGCGAGTAGCATACGCCAAAATTAGCGCCTTCGCCCCACACGATTACTTGTGCATGGGTGCTTAGATTGCCACTAACCCAAAAGGGCCGCCCTGCTAATGCCGGGCGGCCCTTTCAATTTATAGCCCGGGGCCCTATTTGGGGGCTCCGGCGCCGCCGGGCGCGGCTGGGGCGGCGGGCGTTGCATCGGCGGCCTTGGCGGTATTCAGCAGGTCGATCAGGTTGATGGACTCGAACTGGCTGCTATCGGCCGGCGATACGGTGCGGGTAGTGTCGCGGGCCGTGACGATGTAGCTGCGGGCCGGGCCGTTGAGGTTCACGCCGTAGGTCAGGTTGTCGCGGTCGTTTTCCGAAATCAAGCCCTTGTTCACCATGATGTCAGCAATCAGCTTAAAGAAATAGCGCGTACTGGTGCGCAGGTTGCCATAGCTATTGAAGGAGTAGCGGTAATATTTGGGTTTGGGAATGATGCTGGCTAGGTACAGGCTCTCGGGCAGGTTCAGCTCGCTGGGGCGCTTGCCGTAGTAGAACAGGGCGGCCTCCTTCACGCCGTACACGCCGTGCTTGCCGCTGGGCCAGCGGTACTTGCTGGGGCCCCACTCGATGATGTTGAGGTAGACCTCGAACATGCGCTGCTTGCTTACGAGGCGCGTATTTTCGATGAGCCACACGATCAGCATTTCCTCGGCCTTGCGGCCTACGGTTTTCTGGCGGTTCAGGAATACGTTTTTCACCAGCTGCATGCTGAGCGTGCTGCCGCCGCGGGCAAAGCGCTTCTCCTTAATATCCTGGATAGCAGCGTTGATGAAGGCCTTTTCCATAAAGCCGCGGTGGGTCAGGAAGCGCGGGTCTTCGGCCGTCATAATGGCCGATTTCAAGTAGTCGGCTACGTCGTCGTAGCGCGTAAAATCGGGGTTGGAGGGCCCCACGGGGAAGGTGCGCAGTGAGTCGCCCTTGTCGTTGTAGGCGGTGTAGGCGAAGTCGGTGTTGAGCTTGCCCAGGTCTTCAGCCCCGAAGTGGGTGATGCGGAAATCTTTGCTGGCTTGCAGCGACGAGTTGAGGTGCAGGCTGTCGACCTGGGCCAGGTCTACGTCGGCCTTGAGGTGGTAGGCCAGCGTGCCCGTGCCCTGGGTGCCGGCCACCACGTCGAACATGCCCTCGGGCAGGGAGGCGAAAAAGGCGTTGGTGGGGGCCGCGTCGGAGTCGATGCGCAGGCGCACGACCAGCTTCGGCTTTAGGCGCACCGAAATTTCGGGATGAAACACCAACTGGTTGAGCACCACGCGGGAGCCTTCCTCCAGGGCCACGGTGGCGCGGCCCAGCGAGGCCACAAAATCGAGCTGCCCGCGGTGCACCACAATGTCTTCCGAGCCCAGCCGGGGCTGGTAGAGGCTGAAGTTGCGGGCCGCCAGCGAGCCGCGCACCATGAGCTTGCCGCCGGTGTCGTCGTTAGTGAAATCCTTGCCCGTCATGCGCACCAGCACCGTGTCGAAGCTCACCAGGGCCCCGAAGCGGCGCGGCACGTAAGGCAGCTGCACGGAGCCGCCCACGCCAAACACGCGCGCCGTGAGGGCGTAGTCGCCGGCCTCGATGTGGCCGTCGATGCCTAGCTCGTTCACCACCGAATCGACGCTGGCCGTGAGGCGGCCGCTGATGTCACCGTCCTCAATTTTCAGGCGCGGCATGGTGAGCAGCGCTTGGTGGTGAGGCGAGTCGTAGCGCACCACAAAGTCTTGAAAATTGGCCTGGCCGGGCACGTTGCCGAATCCGGCTTCGAGCACCTGGTTCAGCAGCAGGCCATAGTTGCGGCCCTGGGCCGCGTCGCGGGGCGGCTCGGCTGGCTGTTTCTTCTTGTCCAGCAGGAAGCTGAAGTTGTCGGTGGTGGTCGTTTTGTGGGCCGTAAGGCGGGCGTGCTGAATTTGCAAATCCGAAAACACCGGCCGGCCCGCAAACAGCGACCGTATGCTCAGGCTGGCTTGCAGGCGGCGGGCGGTGAGCAGCGTATCGGCGGGGCGGGCGGTGGGCACCACGCTCATGCCCTTGATTTCGACCGTGTTGAGATTGGTAAACTGGGCAGGGCCCAGGGCCAGCGTCACGGGATATTTGCGCTCCACGCGGGCCTTCACCTCACGCAGGGCGTAGGCCAGCAGCTGCTGGCGCTTCCACTGGAAAATACCGAACGCCAGCAGCAGCAGCACCACGAAAGCGCCCGCCACGCCGATGAGAATCCGTTTAGTGGAAGGGGAAATGCGCACAGAGCAGAAAAATGGGTTCGGGTAATCGGGGCCAAAGGTAGGCAGAACGCGGGGCCCCCGGCCCGGGTTCGGGCGCCGCCGCGGAGGGCCCGCCGGCCGGGGGCCCTACTTTTGCGCCATGCTTTCGCCCCTCACCGCCCTCTCGCCCCTCGACGGGCGCTACCACCGCACCACGGCCGCCCTGGCCCCCTACTTCTCCGAGCTGGCCCTGATGCGCTACCGCGTGCGGGTTGAAGTGGAGTACTTCATCGCCCTGGCCCAGCTGCCGCTGCCGCAGCTAAGTGGCGTTTCGGCCGATGCGTTTCCGGTTCTGCGCCGGCTCTACACTGAATTCGGCGAGGCCCAGGCGCAGGCCATCAAGGCCCACGAAGCTGTGACAAACCACGACGTGAAGGCGGTGGAGTACTTCCTGCGCGACGAATTCACGAAGCTCGGCCTGGGCAATGCGCTGGAATTCATTCACTTCGGGCTCACCTCGCAAGACGTTAATAACACGGCCATCCCACTCAGCCTGAAAGACGCCTGGGCCGACGCGCTGGGGCCCCAGTTTGCCGCCGTCACGGGCCGCCTCACGGCACTGGCTATTGCCTGGGGCCCCATCCCCATGCTAGCCCGCACCCACGGCCAGCCCGCCTCCCCCACCCGCCTGGGCAAGGAAGTGGAGGTGTTCGTGGCCCGGCTCGAAGGCCAGCTGGCGCTGCTGGCCCAGGTGCCCTACGCAGCCAAGTTCGGCGGGGCCACGGGCGGCTTCAACGCCCACTTCGTGGCCTACCCGAACACCGATTGGCACGGCTTCGCCCGGCAGTTTGTGGAGGAAACGCTGGGCCTCACCCGCACCTTCCCCACCACCCAAATTGAGCCTTACGACAACCTGGCGGCCTTCTGCGACGGTGTGAAGCGTCTGAATACCATCTTAATAGACCTGTGCCGCGACGTGTGGCAGTACATTGCCATGGGCTATTTCCGCCAAACGGTGAAGGCCGGCGAAGTGGGCTCATCAGCGATGCCGCACAAGGTGAACCCCATCGATTTTGAGAACGCCGAGGGCAACCTGGGCGTGGCCAATGCGCTGCTGGAGCACTTCGCGGCCAAGCTACCGATTTCCCGTTTGCAACGGGATTTAACCGATTCTACCGTGCTGCGCAACCTGGGCGTGCCGCTGGGCCATACGCTCATCGCCCTCCACTCGCTGCTGCGCGGCCTGGGCAAGCTGGCCCTCGACGAAGCCGCCCTGGCCCGCGACCTGGAAGCCAACTGGGCCGTGGTGGCCGAGGGTATCCAAACCGTTCTGCGCCGCGAAAGCTACCCCGATCCCTACAACGCCCTCAAGCAGCTCACGCGCACCGGCGAAGCCATTTCGGCCACCACCATCGCCCGCTTCGTGGAGGAATTGAACGTGGCCGACGGCGTAAAGGCCGAGCTGCGGGCCCTGACGCCGCAGAGCTACGTGGGGCGGTAGCGGCGCGGCGGCATCCAGTGTAAATAAACCGCCACCACCGTAACCTCACGAGACCCCTTCGGGGCGGCGGCAACCTTGTTTCAGATTTGATGGGCCCGGCGGGCGGAACGGCTTAGCGCCTGTTCGCCCGCCGCGGCATTTTGCAGCTATACAGTTTAAATATACCTACATGTAAGTATTGTATTAAGTATAGCGCCAAGAGAACTTTGCTCGAAGTAAACACTCACTTCTAGCCGATTATTCGCATGGTTTGCTTCGCTACTCATTTTTTCCGGGGCCCCGGCCGCTTGTTGATTGCTGCCGGGCTACTGGGGCTGGCTGGGGCCCCGGTGGCCCGCGCCTAAGGCTGGACCGGGCTGGCCCACAGCAACTACGCCGGCACCAATACGGCCTACGTGAACCCCAGCGCCATTGCCGACGCGCGCACGTCTTTCTATCTGAACCTGGTGGGCGGCGACGTCAATTTTTACAACGACTACCTGCAACTCGACCTGCCCCAGCGGCCCTGGCAGAAGGATTTTTCGTTCAAGAAAGAGTACCTGCGGGAACGGCTGAACGGGGCCCCCAAGGCGGGCAGCGCCAGCGCTGAGGTACACTTGCCGTCGCTGCTGGTGGCCCTGGGGCCCTGGGCGGCCCTGGCTTTCACCAACCGCGGGCGGGCGTTTGTGCAGGCCAGCAACGTGAGCGAAAGCCTGGCCCGCCTGGCCCGCTACGGCCTGGGCGACGCCGACCGCCTGGGCCTAGCCAACCAGCTGCTCGAAGACAACCGCTTCAACCTGCACGTCGACAGCTACCACGAATTTGCCCTGACGTACGCCCGCACCTTCGCGCCCAACCCGGAGCATTTTTTCAAAGGCGGCCTCACGCTAAAGTACCTCGTGGGGCTGGGCGGCGGCTACGTGCTCAACGAGGGCACCGGCTACCAAGTGTACGGCCGCGACAGCCTGCAGCTGCGCAGCCCCAACGTGAGCTATGGCTACACCGACCCCCAGGCGTATAACCAGGATGGCCACGGCTTCGGCGCACGCTACGGCAGCCAGCGCCTGGGCCAGGGCTACGGCGCCGACCTGGGTTTTACCTACGAGTGGCGGCCCCAGCACGCGCAGTACCGGTACCGCATGGACGGCGCCGAGCAGGACGACCCGGCCCAGAACAAGTACCGGCTGCGCCTGGGGGTAGCCCTCACCGACCTGGGGGCCCTCCGGTACGCCAACGAGCGGTACGTGCACCAGGCAGCCCTGGCCAATACCCGCACCGTGCAGCTGGGCCGGGTCGATACGCTCACATTCAACCCGTTGTCGTCGGTGGGCCCCACGCTCGAGCGCCTGGTGGGCCTGCGCAGCCAGGCCCGGGAGTTCACCAGCTACCTGCCCGCGGCCTTGCGCCTCACGGCCGACTACCGCTTGGCCAACCACCTGTACGCGGGCGTGCTGTGGACGCAAAACCTGCTGCCGGCCCGCACCATCGGCAGCCGCACGCCCAGCGCCCTGGCCCTCACGCCGCGCCTCGAATTCAGCCGTGCCGAAGTGGCAGTGCCGCTCATTTGGGCCAACAACTACCAGAACTTCCAGGTGGGGGCCATGGTGCGGCTCGGGCCCCTGTTCGTGGGTTCGGATAACCTGGGGGGTATTTTTGGCTTGACCACCGCCACGGGCGCCAACTTTTATTTTGGCTGGGCCCTGGCCCTGCACCGCCACCGCCGCAAAGACCGCGACGGCGACCAAGTAAGCGATAAATACGACAAGTGCCCCAAGCAGAAGGGCCCCTGGGAACTGAAGGGCTGCCCCGCCCCGGCCCCGCCCGCCGCAGACGCCCCACCCTTATCCAGCGCCCCCGCAGACGCTCCAGCTTCCACCGCCCCGGCCCCGGAAGCGCCAGCCCCAGAGGCGCCGGCCCCGCCCGCCGCCCCGGCCCCGGAGGCGCCGCGCCCCTGACGCGCGCCCGCCGCCGCTGCGCAAACGCTGGCCGGGGCCCTACTTTTGCCGCTTGCCACTTTTGTCCCTCGCGTGCCTTCCCTCCTCCACAACGTTCCCGTTCGCCCCGACTGCCGCCACTTCCGCGGCGACCTGCCCTGCCGGCCCAACAAAGAGCACGGCTACACCTGCGCCGAGTGCCCAGTGTACGCGCCCGCCGGCAAGCGCATTCTCCTGATCAAGCTCGGGGCCATCGGCGACGTGATTCGGACCACGCCGCTGCTGCGGCGGCTGCGGCACGAGCACCCGGGCTGCTTCATTACCTGGCTCACGCTCACGCCGGCCATTTTGCCGCAGCGCGAAGTTGATGAGATTCTGAAGTTTGACTACGCCAGTGCTTTGCAGCTCCAGGCCCGGCGGTTCGACGTGGCCATCAACCTCGACAAGGAAAAGGAAGCCTGCGCTCTGCTGCTGAACGTGCGGGCCGAGGCCAAATTCGGCTACACCCTGCGCGAGTACGACGGCGTGCCCTGGCCCGTGAACCCCCAAGCTGACCACAAGTACCTCACTGGCGTGTTTGACCAGCTCAGCCTGGCCAACATTAAGCCCTACGTGCAGGAAATCTTCGAGCTGTGCGGCTTCGACTTCCAGGGCGAAGAGTACGTGTTCGACGCCCACGACGACCGCGGCTACGACTGGGAGGCCCTGCCGCCCGCCGCCCAGGGCCCCCGCATCGGCCTGAATACCGGCTGCGGCGACCGGTGGACCACCCGCCTCTGGAGCACCGAAAAGTGGATTGAGCTCATCCACGGCCTGCAAGCCGCTGGCTACGCGCCCGTGCTGCTGGGCGGTGAGGCCGAGCACCCGCGCAACCTGGAGCTGCAAGCCGCCACCGGCGCCGCCTACCCGGGCACCTTCCCCCTGCCCCAGTTCATCAACCTGGTGCACCAGATGCAGGGCATCGTCACGCAGGTCACGATGGGCATGCACATTAGCATCGCCCTGCGCAAGCCCACCATCCTGATGAACAACATCTTCAACCCCCACGAATTCGACCTCTACGGCCGTGGCCAGCTCGTAGGCCCCAACCGCCAGTGCGTGTGCTTCTACCGCGGCACCTGCAAGCTCGGCACCAGCTGCATGGAAGATTTGCCAGCAGCCAAAGTGCTCCAAGCCGTACGCGAAAGCGTTCCGCTGTAACGTAGCGTGGACCCTGTGAGTCTGCGCGTTAGAACGTGCAGTTTGCACCGTTCAGCCGCGCGGACTCACAGAGTCTACGCTACAACCCGGCCACCTCTTTTAGGGCCCCCACCATCACCTCCCACGAAAACTTCTTCGCTTCCTGGCGCACGCCGGCGGCGAAGACTTCTTCCCGGCTTTTCGCGTAAAAATCTACCAGCGCATCGGCCAGGGCCCTGGGGGTAGGCGGCACCACGTAGCCCACCACGCCGTCCGGGATCAGCTCGGCCAGGCCGCCTACATCGGTCACGAGCATGGGCCGGCCGAAGTGGTAGGCTACCTGCGAGACGCCGCTTTGTGTGGCGTGCTTGTAAGGCTGCACCACCATATCGGCCGCGCAGAAGTAGTTGGCCACTTGCTCGTTGGGAATAAAATCGGTGGCGCGCACAATGCGGCTTTCCAGGTCGTATTTTTTAATCAGCGCCTCGTAAGGTGCGGCGTCTTCGTAGAACTCGCCGGCAATAATCAGCTTCACCGGCAGGGCCCCCAGGCGCGGATCGGCCCAGGCTTCGAGCAGCACATCGAGCCCCTTATAAGCCCGGATAAACCCAAAAAACAATAGGTATCCCGCATCGGCCGGCAGCCCCAGCGCGGTCAGCGCTGCGGCCTTGGGCTTGGGGGCCCCAAAGTTATCGTAGAGCGGGTGCGGCCGGTACTGCGCCGGTTTGCGGCCGAAGCCCAGCCCCTGCAAATCGCTCAACACGCTGCGGCTCATAGTCACGAAGCCGTCGCAGGCGCTGAGGAAGTAGCGCGTCAGGGGCCCATCGCCGGGCCTTTTCTCGTGCGGAATCACGTTGTCGGTGATGGCCACCACGCGGGTGTGGCCGTTGCCGCGCGCCAGCCGCGCCACTGTGCCCAACGCGGGCCCCATAAACGGCAGCCAGAACCGAAAAACCACCAAATCGGGCCGCTCGCGACGCAGCCGCCGTCCCACCGCCCACCACGACAACGGGTTCACCGAATTCAAGTTCACCTCAATGTCCAAATCCGAGGGCCCCGGCTCGGTGCTGAACTGCGTTTGGCCGGGAAACAGGAAATCCGGGTATTGCAGTGAGAACGTGACGATCCGCGCCTCGTCGCCCGCCGCGCGAAACGCCCGGGCCAGCCGCTCGTTGTAGGTGGCCAGCCCACCGCGCAGCGGGTAAGCCGGCCCGATGATGACCACCTTCATTTAGAATCAGTTAACAGTTGTCAGTGAGCAGTTATCAATGAATAGGTTTTCCAGCGGACAAGACAATCAACTGATGACCGATAACTGCCCACTGTTAACTAGCCTACCTGATGGTATCGCGCACCAAGTAATCGTTGCGCTGCGAGCCGTTGAGCTGCACCATCTCAGCCAGAAAACCCGACAGAAACAGCATCACGCCGATGATAACGGCCGTGAGCGATAGGAAGAACAGTGGCTGATCGGTCACGTTGCGGGCGTGCAGGTTGTGCAGCGACAGGTACACTTTTTCACCCGTCAGCCACAGCGTCATCATCATGCCGAGGAAAAACGACAGGGCCCCCAGCGTGCCAAAAAAGTGCATCGGCCGCCGCCGAAACCGGCTCACAAACGTGATGCTGGCCAGGTCCAAAAAGCCGTAGACGAAGCGCTCCAGACCAAATTTAGTCACGCCGTACTTACGTTCCTGATGCTGTACCACCTTCTCGCCAATCTTGCGGAAGCCATTCCACTTGGCGATGACGGGAATGTAGCGGTGCATTTCGCCGTACACCTCAATGCTTTTCACCACCCGCTGGTCGTAGGCCTTGAGGCCGCAGTTGAAATCGTGCAGTGGAATGCCCGAAATCCAGCGCGTGGCCCCGTTGAAGAGCTTGGTGGGAATAGTTTTCGACAGCGGGTCGTAGCGCTTCTGCTTCCAGCCGCTCACCAGGTCAAACTTGTCCTCCGTTATCATGCGGTACAGCTCGGGCAGCTCCTCCGGCGAGTCCTGCAAATCGGCGTCCATTGTGCACACCACCCGCCCCCGAACCGCCTGGAAGCCCACGTTCAGGGCCGCCGACTTGCCGTAATTACGGTTGAAGCGGATGCCGCGCAGGGCAGCGTCGCGGGCCGCCAGCTCTTCAATCACCGCCCACGAATCGTCCGTCGAGCCGTCGTCAATCAGCAACACTTCATAGCTCAGGCCCTGCGCCGTCAGCACCCGCGCAATCCAGCGCGTGAGCTCCGGCAACGATTCGGCCTCGTTCAGCAGTGGAATAACGATGGACAGCTCCACCGGAAAAGGCGCAAGGGACTTATTCAAATTCAGGTCTGGCGTTTTTGGTAATGGCGGCAATGACCAGCGAAAACACCAGGCCCATGAAAAAACCACTGACGATGCCTATCGCCAGCCCAATCGCTCCCGTCGTGTACTTCGTACTGGCATTAACCATCTGTTCAATTTGCGCTTCGCTCATACTCCCCGCCGCTTCGAGCTTGGTCCGCATTTGATCCATCATGCGCGCAACCATGTCAGGATCGATGAAAGTGCGGTAAACGTAACTAAACACCGTCGATAGGAAGCCATTTATTCCGCCTGCCAGCACCCCAATGCCCAGCCCCTGGCCGTAGGACATATACCCTTCATTGGTCGCCTTAAAGGCCTTGTGTGCCAGTACAATTCCAATAATCAAAATGGCGAATGCTATCGATGCCAGCCCACTGTTACCCTCTTGGCCAATGGCAAATAGGACGAACGTAAAAATGATACTCACCAGGCCCGTGAGCAAGCCGTAGCGCAAGCCAGCGGCGGTAGTTGTTATTGGGGTAGTAGTAGTCGTTTCCATGAGTAGAAAGAAAGATTAGTCGCGAAAGAAAATACCTCCGGGTAAGCTGAACACCAAGCCCAGCAGCAGCACCGTTTGAAAATTAGCCAGCGCCAGGTCGTTCACCGTGATGCCCGCAATAACGGCGCGCTGCTTGGGCGTGAGTTGCAGCAGCACGCTTTTTTTGGTTGCGTCCTGCAATTGCGTTTGCATGATTTCGGCAATTTCGGCGCGGTGCCGGGCCAGGGCCGGTTCGCCCGCCACTTGCCCCAGGCCCCACACGCTACCCGCGCAGAGTACCGCTGCCACCACCGTCGTAAGGGCCCCCACGCCCAGGGCCCGTCCCAGCCCCGACCTGACCGGCCGCAGCTGCCGCCGCAGCGTCCACTGGGCCGCCACCACGGCAAATGGCACCAGCAACTCGGCCAGCAACTGCTTGGGGCCAAAGGCGTTGTTGCCGGCTAGGTGCAGGCCCACAATCCAGAGGCCGCACACCAAGCCCACGCCGCCGCCGAACCGCAGGGCTAACCGCCGCACGGGCTTCCAAGCATCGGTGGCCAGCGCCGCCGGGCCGGTAAGGATATCAGTCATGCAATGCACCAAAAGTAGGGTGGCAAGATACGGCCACGGCCTGTTCTTTGCCGCCGCTGCGGTGGGCTACGCCGCTACCGCCGTTCGCGGGGCCCCAATTTTCGGCTTCCCAAACCGAATAAGCAGCGCTTCGGCCAGCAAGCACACCAGCGCCAAGCCGAGGAAGTACCGCCACAGCGGCTGCCCGCCGCGCTTGGCCTGCAACTGGGCCACTACGGCTTCGTCCGCGCCCCCATCAAGCACCCGAATATTGCGCTGGTTGGGGCCCACCATCGCCCGCAGTTGTTCGGCCGAGTAAGCAGCTAGCTCCGATTCCTTTGCGTTCAGGTTGAACGCCACCGTGGCCACCACTTGCCCCGCCCGTTGCACTTGGTAAAACCCAGGGGCCTCCAGGCTAGCCGGCACTTCCAGCCGCAGCGCGTTGCCCTGCGTCCGTTGCACCGGCAGCCACGTAGCACTGTCGCGCACCAAGCGAAAAGGCGTTTGATCGACGCCCACAGCCACAGCTGGTACCGTTAAGTTGATGGCCGCCTGCGTCAAACGGTACGCCAGTTGCTGCTCATCGCGGGAGCTGCGCATGGCCATTTTATATAGCACCGGCACAAAAAGCGCGTGCCCGGTAAAGTCAGAATACGCAGCTGCCAACGGCGCCGAAAAGACGTACACCGTGCCAGTTCCACTCTTAAATTCAGACAGGTAACTTTCGCCATCGCGTAGCCGCAGAATATCCGCACCCGTGCGGGCCCAGCGCAACACCGGCGCCGCCCGGGGCATAGCCACAGCACGCGTGGGGGCTCCCAGCACACCCCGGAAAAACGGCTCTTGGGCACTAGGCACAGCCACCCCTCGCAATTCCGGCGGCGTCCCCGGCGATTCCCACTCTACCGTGCCCAAGCCCAAGTCCCGAAACAATTGCTGGTACGACGGGCGGCTGGATGCTGGTCCTGCTGGCACAATTCCTATGCTCCCACCCCGCGCCACCACTGCGCGCAGAGCATCCCGCAGCTCATCGCCTACGGCCGGTATTGCCTGAATTAATACCAAATTGGCCTTGCGCAGGACATCGTAATTAATACTTTCCGGCCGGGTAAAAGTATAGTCAAACAGCGGCTCATTCTGGTACACGCTTTGGGTAATCGGTACCACTCCCACCTCCAGCACGCGAATATTCTTCGCAGCTTGTGCGGTGAAGTAGTAAGTATTGTCAAACACCACTGGAGCATCTTCCACTAGCACCCGCCCCCGCACCAAGTCCTGGTTAGGCAGTTGCACCTGCACCACTAATACCACAGCTTGCCCACTATTCACCATAACGCGAAATGCCGCTACCTGCTGGGGACCCAGAAATACTTTTACCGGGCAATCAGATACCGCTTCGCTGCCCCCATTTTTCAACCGAATGTGCAGCCCTAAGTTGGTCCGTTCGCGTGAAAATGCTTCTTCAAACCAGATACTATCCACAAAGATATTACCGGTCTTAGCCCCTTCCTCAGGCACTAACACCACCGGTCGCGTCGAACCAAACCCTTTAAAAAAAGCAGGTTTGAAGCTGGACTTTTTAAAATCGGAAAATAGGTACAACGGGTCACTGCTTCCGTCTATATTTTCTAACCCTTTAATCTTATCCCTTACAAAAGCTAACTTACTATTTGGCTGTAAGGCAGCTAGCTTAACCTTGTATAAGGTTTGCGACACAGCCACGGTTCCGCTATTTATCAATCGAAACTGCGAAGTAGGATATACTTTACTCAAGCCACCCGCTTGCTTAATGGCCATATTAAACAACGCTTCTCCCCCACTCGCACTCCTACGCATACTGGGTGAGGCATCAATTGATACATCAACTATACCAGTCGCTCCCCCAACTTCGTGCTTTTCGGCTGGAATAAATGGCTGGCAAAAAGCAACTACTAGAAATACTAAAAATGATATTCTACTGAGCAGTAGTAACAAGTGTTGCAACTTACGCTGCCTCGTTGTAGTTAAATCTGCCTTTCTGATGAACCCAATATTAGTAAATAATATCCGTTGCGGCCGACGCAATTGCAACAAATGAATCAGAATGGGTATTACTACCGATCCTAATCCCAGCAAAAACCACGGATATTCTAAACGCATAAAGAAATGGCCTGATAACACCCGAAGTTACGGCCCCCGCTTTTACCAGAGCGGTTTCTAAGTCAGTGTACAGCTTGTTGGGTGCGGGCTGCCGGCTTTTCACCGGCTGTCCGCTCGTCGGTAGAACTACCGGCGCGAGAGGCGAGCGGACAGCCGGAAAAAGCCGGCAGCCCGCCCTGTACGCTGACTTGGAAACCGCTCTAAGAAGCTGTTTAAGTTAGCCTTTTTGAATTAACTAACTAATTTTCAAATAAAAGGCTTTTTTTGCCTGCCTTTCAACCCAACTGCTGGCCCTTGCTTAGCAGAAAGTTCGCCCGTTACCCGCAACGTTTACTGCGGAAGTATCTCATTGGTACACCAGTAGCCTTTTTTGAACGCGACTAACTTAAACAGCTTCTAAGAGGGTGTTAGGAAATTAAGCGGGAGCTAAACGATTGAGACACCTGGTCATGTTGGCCACCAGTAGCCAGGTTTCGTGGGAGCGCGGGGTGTATTCGTCGTCGATGGCCAGCCGCCGGAAGCTGGTGAGCCAGGCAAAGGCGCGCTCCACGACCCAACGCTTCGCCACGGGTACGAAGCCGCGGGCACTGGGCGGGCGGCTGCCAATTTGGTGCGTGAGCCCGAGGCGGGCCAGGTGTCGGGCAAAGCGCCCGCGATAGCCCCTGTCCGTCACCACCGTGACCAGGCGCTGGCCCCGATTGGGTCGGGCCGGCAGCAGGGCAATGGCTTCTACCCCGTCGTGCCCGTTGGCCGCATGGACCCGGCAAGCCAGAATGCGGCCTTGTACGTCGGTCAAAATCGGACGTTTACGGCCATTGACGTGCTTGCCCCCGTCGACGCCCCGGTGCTCAAAGATGCGCGAGGCGAGGCGCACGCTTTGGCTATCGAGGCAGACGAGCGAGGGCGTAGCGGGTCGGTTGGCGGCCAGCCGGTCCGCTTGGTTGACAGCATCCGTCAGGGCCTGCCACCGGCCGGTGAGCGGCCAGCGACGGAAGTAGTAGTACACGGCCGACCACGGGGGAAAGCTGCTGGGCAAGCAACGCCACTGGCAGCCCGTGCGGCAGACATAGCGCACGGCATCAATTACTTGGCGTAAACAATGACGACGTTTTCGTTGCGTAGGCAACGACGGAGCGATAACTTGCCATTGCGAGTCAGTGAGGGGTTGATGCGAGTCGACCATAGGGCGGGCGGGAGCCTAGGAACTCCGCCCGCAACTTACTGGCTCGTTTTCTTTTTCCCTACCGCGATTCCCTAACACTCTCTTATCTGCAAGATAATCTAAAACGAAAATGATAATAACTAAAAAAAATGAGTGAAATAATGGTTGTAATATTAAGTAGATAATTTCGCAACATAACATAATTAGCGGAGAAATTTTAAATAATTTTAGTAATAAATTCCTAAATTTTCTTTTGTTTATATCAAATTTTGGGAATACATATTTAGTAATAAATACCAAAATAAAAGCAGCGTAAAAGATTTCGAGTTGCGTTAAATAAAAGCCATGACGAAGAGTGAAAATTGAAATAATGTGATTTTTTGACGAATATAAGTTATTCTACCCGATTACCTTACACTACCTGGCCTATTCCAAATAGCACCGTGAACACGAGCGTGCTCAGGGCCATTTGCTTTAGCAGCGGGTCAATTTGTAGGGATTCCTGGCGCTGCCACACCTGGACGGCGTTGAAGAGTAGCAGCGGCGCGGCCAGCACAAACAGCCACTGCCAGGGTGAGTGGTAGGTGAGGGCCACGAACACCGTGGCGCAGCCCAGCCCGAATAGCACCAGCAGCCAGTGGTAGCGCCGGGCGTGCCGGGGCCCTAGCCGCACGGGAATCGTAATTTTGCCGGCCAGCACGTCGGACTTGATATCGCGGATGTTGTTGACGTTCAGCACCGCCGTGGCGAAGCAGCCCAGCGCGGCGGCGGGCAGTAGTACGGCTAGCGGCAGGGCCCCGGCTTGCAGAAAGTAGGTGCCGCACACGCCTACGACGCCAAAGAAGAGGAACACCGAAATGTCGCCCAGGCCGGCGTAGCCGTAGGGCCGGGCCCCCGCGGTATAGTTCACCGCTGCCCAAATGGCGGCCAGGCCCAGCGCCAGGAAGCCCATAAACAGGCCCAGGCCCGCCGCGCCCAGTATTCGCCCGAAGGCCACCCACAGCAGCAGCAGGCCGCTGGCCAGCGCCAGGGCCCCGCAGATGTACATGCCGCGCTTCATTTGGGCGGGGGTAATGGCGCCGCTCTGCACGGCGCGCTGGGGGCCCTCGCGATGCACGCTGTCGGCCCCGTTTTGCGAGTCGCCGTAGTCGTTGGCTAGGTTACTGAGGATTTGCAAGAGCACGGTGGTGAGGGCCGCCAGGGCTACCACGGGGCCGTTAAACTGGCCGGCCGCCTTCGCCAGAAAGCCGCCGGTGAGGATGCTGGCCAGGGCCAGGGGCAAGGTGCGCGGGCGGAACGCGGAAATCCAGGGGGACATATGTTTGAACGAGGATACTAGAAGTGATAAACAAAAGAACGTCATGCTGAGCTTATCGAAGCATCTCTCCCGCTGAGTAACTAATTACTACTGCGGGAGAGATGCTTCGGCAAGCTCAGCATGACGTTCTTCAACATCTTGCCAACGGCAAAAATTACTTAGCCGTGATGTCAGCCACTAGCTCGGGGCTCAGGGGCGTTACTCTCGAAGGGTAGAATTTCACGACGTGGCCCTGGGCATCGACCAGGTACTTGCAGAAATTCCAGCTCGGAGCGTCGCTCACCGCGCCGTTCTTGGTCTTGTCGGCCAGGAACTTGTAGAGCGGGGTGGCGTCAGTGCCCTTCACGGCTACGGTCTGGAACAGGGGGAACGTCACGCCGAAATTCTTCTCGCAGAACGAGGCTACTTCCGAATCAGACGACAGCTCCTGGTTGAAGCTGTTGGACGGGAAGCCGAGCACGGTCACGTCCTTGCCGTACTTCTTCGACAGCTCCTCCAGCTCCTTGTACTGCGGGGTGAAGCCGCACTTGGAGGCAGTGTTCACGATGAGGATTTTCTTGCCTTTGTACTTGCTTAGCTTCACTTCTTTGCCGTCGATGGTTTTGACGGTGAAATCGTACACGGTAGCGGTGGCGGTAATTTCCATTTTGGGTTGGGTCGGGGTGGCGAAATTCATGGCCGAGAGGCCGGCCACGGCCAGCGTACCCAGGCCCAGCAGGCGTAACAGGGAGTTTTTCATGAAATTGGTGTTGAGAGAGTTGAATTGGGGCTCGCCGCTTGAACCGGCGCGGCCGCCGCAAGGTTTGAGGCCCTGTGTTTGCGGCGCTACGTGGTGCTGGGGTCGAGCCATTTCTCGACCTGCGGCGGGCAGTAGGCGGCCAGCTGCGCGAGCAAGCCGGTGGGGCTGGCATCTTGCAACAACTGCGCCCGGTTTTCGGCCCGCAGCAGCTGGTCGTCGCGCATGCGGTCGAGGGCCAGCAGCAGGTGGTCGTAGTAACCGGCCACGTTCAGCAGGCCCACGGCCTTCTGGTGCAGGCCGAGCTGGCCCCAGGTAAGGACCTCGAACAGCTCCTCCAGCGTACCGTAGCCGCCGGGCATGGCGATGAAGGCGTCGGCGCGGTCGGCCATCAGCAGCTTGCGCTCGTGCATGGTTTTCACCACGTGCAGCTCGGTGCAGCCCTTATGGGCCAGCTCCTTATCATCCAGAAAACCCGGAATCACGCCGATGACTTTACCGCCGGCGGTCAGCACCGCATCGGCGATGGTGCCCATCAGGCCCACGCGCCCGCCGCCGTACACCAGCGTGAGGTTTTGTGCCACCAGGGCGGCGCCCAGGGCCTGGGCCTGGGCCACGTAGGCAGGGTTGGTTCCGGCACTGGAACCGCAGTAAACGGCGACGCTTTTCATCGGTGTAAGAAGCAGTTTGCGGCGGGCTGCCGGCTTTTCGCCGGCGGCCCTACATCATTGAATCGGTTGGGAATCGTTGCATCAGGGCCCCTGGGGCCGCCTGGGGGCCCTGGCGATTACCGGGCAGCCGGCGAAAAAGCCGGCAGCCCGGGCTGGCCTACATGCGCTCGGGCACCTGGATGCCCAGTAGGCCCAGGGCCACCTTAATTTGCTCGCCCACCCGGGCCGAAAGGGCCACGCGCAGGCTACGCTTTAGCGCGTCGGTTTCCTGGAAGATGGATACTTCGGCGTAGAAGCGGTTGTAGGCTTTGGCGAGGTCGTAGGCGTACTGGGCCACTACGGCGGGCGACAGGGTGCGGGCGGCATCGGCCACCACGGCGGGGTAGCGGGCCAGCTCCTGCACCAGCTCGCGCTCGGTGGCGGCCAGGGCCCCCAGGGCCGCAAAATCAGCGGTTTCGGCGATGCCCAGCTCGGCGGCTTTGCGGCGGATGGCGGCGATGCGGGCGTAGGAATACTGGATGAAGGGCCCCGTGTGCCCCTCCAGAGCCACCGATTCTTCGGGGTTGAAGAGCATGCGCTTCTTGGGGTCCACCTTCAGCAGGTAATACTTTAGGGCCCCCAGGCCGAGCAGGTGGTACAGCTCCTCCAATTCGGCGTCGGACAGGCCTTCGGTTTTGCCTTTTTCGAGGGTGGCGGCTTTGGCGGCGGCCACCACGTCGCGCACCAGCTCGTCGGCGTCCACCACAGTGCCCTCGCGCGATTTCATTTTGCCCGAGGGCAGGTCCACCATGCCGTAGCTGAGGTGGTGGATGGCGGCGGCGTAGGGCTTGCCCAGCTTGCCGAGCGTGGCTTGCAGCACCTGCATGTGGTAGTTCTGCTCGTCGGCGATGACGTAGATGCTGCTGTCGTAGCCAAAATCCTGGTACTTCAGCTCGGCCGTGCCCAGGTCCTGGGTGATGTAGACGCTGGTGCCGTCGGCGCGCAGCAACAGCTTCTCATCCAGGCCCTCGGCTTGCAAATCGACCCAGACTGAGCCATTTTCTTTGGTGAAGAACACGCCTGTTGAAAGGCCCTCTTCTACCCGCTCCTTGCCCAGCAGGTAGGTGCCCGACTCATAGTAGAACTTATCGAAATCGACGCCGATGTTTTTGTAGGTTTCGGTGAAGCCCTCGTACACCCAGCCGTTCATCTGGTTCCAGAGGGCCATTACGGCCTCGTCGCCGGCTTCCCAGGCTTGCAGCATCTGCTGGGCTTCGAGCATCAGCGGGGCCTGCTTTTTGGCAACTTCGTTGGTCACGCCTTCGGCTTCCAGCTGCCGGATTTCCTCGCGGTAGTGCCGCTCGAACAGCACGTAGTATTTGCCCGTCAAGTGGTCGCCCTTGAGGCCGGCGCTGGCCGGCGTTTCGCCGTGGCCGAAGCGCTGGTAGGCAATCATCGACTTGCAGATGTGGATGCCGCGGTCGTTCACCAGGTTGGCTTTGGTGACGGTGGCGCCGGTGGCTTTCAGGATTTCGGCCACCGAGTAGCCCAGGAAGTTGTTGCGCAAGTGCCCCAAGTGCAGGGGCTTATTAGTATTGGGCGACGAGTACTCAACCACCACGTTCTGGGGCCCCCCGGTGGGGACCGGGGCCCCGGCCGGCTGCGCTTGCAACTGGGCAAAGAGCGCCAGCCAATCGGCGTCGGCAATTTCGAGGTTGAGGAAGCCCTTCACCACGTTGAAGCCGCTCACGCGGGGCTCGTGGGCTTGCAGCCACTCGCCCAGGGCGCGGCCGATGGGCTCGGGGCCCTGGCCCAGGGCCTTGGTGAGCGGAAACGTGACGAGGGTAAAACTGCCGGCAAACTCCTTGCGCGTGGGCTGCAAGGCGAGGCTAGCGAGGGGGATTTCGACGCCGAAAACGGCCCGGGCAGCGGCTTGCAGCGCGGTTTTGAGGTCTTGTTCTAACTGTTGCACGGGGCAAAGGTACGGGCTGGCCGTAACCTCCTCCCCGCGGCAAAAAGCAGGGCCCCCAGCGTGGGGGCCCAGCGGCGCCGGGCGTGGGGGCCCCAGCCCAAGCGGCCCGGGGCCCCTGCGCTGGCCGGGTGGGTGGCCCGCGGAAACTTGGAGCAACTTAGGGGCCCTGGGAGTGGCTGGCGGGGCTTGCCTTGGGGCCCTCTTGCTGCATACAGGGCCCGTTATTCCGTTTTTAGTAATTTAATTATAATATATGGAAACTTCTTTTGTATCTTCGCCATTATCGAAGAATAAATTAGGTTACCAGATTAACTCGTCACAGCAATTAATTAAGAATGAGAGTAACGGCTAAAAAGAAGGTGCGAGAATATGGTGAATCAAACGCCCAGGCAAAAGAAGAATTAAATACCTGGTATGCGAAAGTGGAACTGGCCGATTGGAACAGCCTGAATGAGCTAAAGGAAGACATGCCCGCCACCGATTATGTCGGCAATGACCGCTACGTTTTCAACATCAAAGGGAATCATTACCGACTAATAGCAATGGTTTTCTTCGCAACCGGACGGCTTTATATCCGAGATATTTTTACCCACGCTGAATACTCCAAGCTGACGAAGCAGCAACTTATCAACCTGTAGCCCCAGGCTGCGCAGAATTAATTTCAACTGCCCGCTGGCCCCGTTAATACCCTACGCGAAATGAGCAAATCCACCGAAAAAACCGTCGCCCAACCAAAGGCACCCCGCACCGGGCAGGCCACGAAGCCGGGTGCTGTAGCTACGAAACCCGTCTATTCTTTCGATTTTAAGATTACAAGCGACGAACAGCACGCGGCCGCTATCGAGCAGATGATAGCCTGGGAGCAAGCCCCGGACGCAACGGATAACAAAGCCCTGGCCTTGCTTGCCGATGCCGTAGAAGCCTACGAAACGGCCCAGGGCCATGCGCCTGAACCACCGGTAACCCTAAGGGGCATCCTCGAAGTGGAAATGTTCAAGCGGCGCATCCGGCAACGGGCCCTCGCTGAAATCCTCGAAGTTTCCGAACCCCGGTTATCCGAACTCATGCAAGGCAAACGGGAACTGAACATGGATTTCGCCCGCCGGCTTTACACTCGGCTGCAAATCCCAGCCGATGTGATTTTCTCGATTGCCCGCTAATGAAAAAGCCCCGTTAGTGTCTGGCAGTTCCACAACCAATACGCCCCTACCAAGCCGCTTCCTCCCCTGAAGTGTTTGCCAGCGAGGGCGAATACAACCAATCTGTGGCCAGCGTAGTGGCCCGTATCCGAAGCGGCTAGGTGCCCCCGCGCCAGCCGGACGAATAGCCCCCCCCAAACTGGAGCAATAGAAAGCCCCATCAGTGGCTGGTGGGGCTTTCTATTGCTCAAATAATTTTTACAGAGATTTTTACTACTTTAGTCAACAAATACAAGAGCAATAATTTCATCTAATAATTCAGTACATGATTGAACAGTCCACAGTCAATGAAATAATAGCTGAATATGATACGAAGGTCAATAGCTATAGAATATTAGTAAACAAATTAAAATAATTGCTTGGAGACATATTATCTGAACGAAAAATAGCAATTCATTCAATCACCGGAAGAACTAAAGACCGCGAAAGTTTAATTGGAAAGCTAACAAAGATTGATAGTAACTATAAATCAATTACAGATATAACAGACTTAGCAGGCTTACGAATAATCACCTATTTTGCAGAAGATGTGGACAAGGTTGCTGAAGCAATCGCAGATGAGTTCGCCATTGGTAATAATAATTCTATTGATAAGCGCCGTTCACTAGCAGCTGACCGCTTTGGCTACCTATCACGGCGGTGGTCCAAAGCGGGGTGATTACAGCATTTAATTCGGCTTCTTGACACACTATTTTCCGCTTTTCTGACTCCATTCAAGTAGTTCCCATTAGAACGCGCTAATAACTAAAAATAGAATATCACCCCACTTTAGACCACCGCCCCTATCACTTCATCACGTTATTTTATTAGGGCAATCCCGGAGCGTTTTAACCGAATATAGGCCCCTGGAAGGTCTCAAAGCTGAAATCCAAACGCGCTCCATTTTACAGCATGCTTGGGCAGAAATAGAGCATGACCTAGGTTATAAAAGTGTAGTAGAAGTTCCTCAGCAAATAAGAAGGCGATTTGCTCGAATTGCGAGCCTACTTGAGCTTGCAGATGAAGAATTTGATGGTATCAAAACGGAACTAGATTCTTATAGGGCAGAGATACCAGAAGCTATTAGAGATAATCCAGAGGATGTTTCTCTTGATCTTGATTCTCTGCAAGCACTTATTGCAGTCAATCCAATTATCGAGCGAATTGATAATGCTATTATTACTATTACTGGCGCTGGTGCTCGTGGTAGTACTGGCAATGTTCAGACCTATCTAAAACGGATTGAACAGCTAGACATGACTACTATTAGTGAAGTAACCGAGGCACTAGAAAAGGAGGAGAAACTTATTATAGCATTCGCAAAAGATTGGTCAAAAGAAAAATACCCATTTCTACCTGCTGGTATATCACTATTTTACTTATGGCTTATTTTATTTAGTTTAAAAGAAGAAAGTACTGTGATTGAAGAATTCGAAAAAGTAAGTTTTGACGAGCCAAGCAGTAAGTTAGCTAAAGAATTAATTATAATAGCAGAACGAATTAGAAGAAAATTAAATAAGGGGAATCTAAATTAAATCCATGCATTAATAGCCAGTCCTAGTAACACAAGAAAAGCCCCACCAGTCAGCTACTGGTGGGGCTTTCCGTTTCTTCAGCGGCCCAGGCGGCTGCCTTGGGACTTCAGGGGCCCTTTTGCGCCCGACCCGGGGAACACGGCCGCCGCCGCTAGGTGTTAGGAGGCCAGTTTGCCATCCTCCCTACATCTTTCGTATCGTGTCGATATTTCGTTTAGGGGCCCTGGCGCGGCCGGCGGCCAAGTACCGTTTTGTGTGGCTGCTGGCCAGCCTAGAGCGTGAGGACAATTAAGAAATTTAATAGTCATATAAAAAAGTATATTGTTTCTTTAATATATTACAAGGCCAGGAGAGAGACGACGGTTTTCCCGTAGCGCGTGACCTGGCGGCGGTACTGCTTGAGTCGGCCAAAAAAGCGTTCGACTTTATTGCGGTCGCGGTAGGTTTCTTCGTCCATCGGCAGGGCATCGGTGCGGCCAGGGTGCGAGGGAATGACGGCTTCGATGCCCTTTTCGGCGCAATAGGCGCGGGTTGCGTCGCTGTCGTAGGCCGTGTCGGCCAGCACCTTGCCCGGCGTTAAGTCCGCCAGCAAGGGCACCGCCTGTGGGCTGTCGCCGGCTTGTCCGCCGGTGGCAATCAAGCGTACGACGTTGCCCAGGGCCTCGGTGCAGGCGTGGATTTTGGTGCCGATGCCGCCGCGGCTGCGCCCAAGGCACTCGGTTTCGGCGTCACTTTCTTTTGGCCCGCCGCGTGCTGGTGCGCCTGCACGACGGTCGGATTGAGCATCACCCAGCCCAGCTTAGACGCTTGCAGGGCCAGAAAAGCGCGTTCCCATACGCCTTTTTGGGCCAGTCGGCGGAAGTGCCGGTAGACCGAATTGGACTTGCCGAAGCGTTCGGGCAGGTCGGCCCACGGGCAACCCGTGCGCATGATCTAAACGACACCGTTGAAAAACAAGCGGTTATTCTCGGCCGTCACCCCGCAATCGGTGGCCTTGCCCGACAGCAAGGGGGCGATGGCCGCCCATTGGCGGTCGGTGATTTCATGACGATGCATCGTAAATCTTGAATTTATACTCAAAGATAATTATCCTCACGCTCTAGAGCGTGAGGATAATTATCTACTTGGTCACCGGAGCCAGTCTAGGGCGGCGACGGCCGCTGGGCTGGAGGCAACTTTTCTGCAGGTGCTCACCCACCGTAGCTGACGGCCGGTGCAGACTGTGCGCGACTTGTATTATGCCCTGGCCGGCCTGGGTGGCCACCTGGGCCGCAAAGGCGACGGGCCGCCCGGCTGGCAAACCCTCTGGCGTGGCCTGATGACCCTGCGCTTACTCGTCGAAGGGGTCCGGCTCGTCAGTCAGCTCAACCAGTTTGAGGTGTGGGTAAGGACAAGCTGTTCGCTACAGTGGGGCTTTTCAAAAATAAAACCAATTCTCATTCGGCTGCGGGCGGGGCAGGCGTGTCTACTGCGCTGTTGCCTTCCGGCTTGGGGCCCCGGTTGCGGCCGCCGCGGCTGCGGCGGCGCTCCCCGTCGGGGCGGGGCTCGCGGGGTTCGCCGTTGGCAGGGGCTTCACCTTCGGCCCGGGGCTCGCGGGGCTCGCCCTCGGGGCGTGGGGCCCTGGGCTCGCGCGGGGGGCGGTTTTCACCTTCGGGCCGGGGGCGGCGCTCGGGGCGGGGCTCGCCTTCGGGGCGCGGTGGGCGCTGGTAAGGCACGGCGGGGGCGATGCCGGCGTCGAGGGCGGCCAGGGCATTTTTGGCGTTGGCCAGGCGCTCCAAGTGCTTGGGGTCTTTGGGGTCGGGGGCGTCGTGGCGGGGCGGCCGCTCGCCGTCGCGCCCACCTTCGCGGCGCGGGCCGCTGCCGTCCCGTGGGCCTCCGCCGAAACCGCCGCTCCGGCCGCCACCGCTACCACCGTGGCCGCCGCGGGCGGGGCGGCCGCCAATTTTGCCGCCCAGGCCGGCGAAGCGCTTGGGATCAAACTCCGGGGCGGCGCCCAGGCCCAGCCCCTCCGTAATGGCCAGCTTGGGGATTTCGCGCTCGATGAGCTTCTCAATCTTCACCACCCGGTCTTGGTCTTGGTCCGAAATGAAGGTGATGGCCGTGCCCTTGGTGGCGGCGCGGGCCGTGCGGCCGATGCGGTGCACGTAGTCCTCGGCGGCGCGCGGAATGTCGTAGTTCACCACGTGGCTCAGGCTGTCGATGTCGATGCCGCGGCTGAGTACATCGGTAGCCACCAGGATGGGGAACTGCTTGTTTTTGAAGGCCCGCATGATTTCCTCACGCTCCTCCTGGGTACAGTCGGAGCTGATGCCACGGGCCTCGATGCCGAGCTTGTTAACGGCCTTCACGATGCCGCCGACGGCCGCTTTCTGGCTCGTAAAGAGCACCATGCTCTGCACGTCCTGGGTTTTGATGATGTGCTCGAGGACGTAGATTTTCTGGCGGTCGAAAGCCAGGTAAAACTGCTGGTCGATGCCGGCGGCGGGCTTGCTCACGGCCAGCCGGATTTCCTCCGGGTTTTGCAGAATCTGCTGCGAAAAGTCGCGGATTTTGGTGGGCATGGTGGCCGAAAACAGCAGCGTCTGCCGCTGCTTGGGCAGCTGGCGCACGATGTTGAAAATGTCGTCCGAGAAGCCCATGTCCATCATCTTATCGGCCTCGTCCAGCACCAAGTACTTGATTTGTTCGAACTTGACGTAGCCCATTTGCAGGTGGGCGATGAGACGGCCGGGCGTGGCGATGATAATGTCGGCGCCGCTCGTCAGGGCCCGCTTCTGCTGCTCCCAGTTCTCGCTTTTGCCGCCCCCGTAGATGGCGATGCTGCTGGCCTCAACGAAGTAGCCGAAGCCCGTCACCTGCTCGTCAATCTGGGTGGCCAGCTCGCGCGTGGGCACTAAAATGAGCGTAGACGTGTGGCCGTGCTTGGCGTGCGAAATTTTGTCGAGCAGCGGCAGCAGGTAGGCGGCGGTTTTGCCGGTGCCAGTCTGGGCGCAGGCAATTAAGTCCTTGCCTTCCAGTATTTTGGGAATGGCTTGCTCCTGCACGGGCGTGGCCTGCTGGTAGTTCATGGCGTCCACGCCGGCCAGGAGGTCGTCGTGGAGGTTAAATTCGTGAAACGTCACGGGACAGCTGTTTAGAATGAAAAATTTGGGCTGACCTCGTGCTTTCGGCCAGCAAACCGCTTGATTTACGGTAAAGATACGCCCGGGGCCCACGCTGGCGCTTGCGCCCAAAGCTCAGGGCCCGGCGCGGCCCAGGGCCCCTAAATTCCCAATAGTTTACCGCTCCCAAAATGCCCTTCGACCGCTTCTCCGCCCAGGCCGCGGCCTACGCCCGCTTCCGCATCGGCTATCCCGCCGCCCTCTACGAGTGGCTATTGCCGCTGGTGCCCGGCCGCCAGCGCGCCTGGGATTGCGCCACTGGCAACGGCCAGGTGGCCGTGGTACTGGCCGCGCATTTTGCCGAAGTGGATGCTACCGACCTCAGCGACAGCCAGCTGGCCCAGGCCCCGGCGCGGCCCAACATCCACTACCAAACGGCCCGCGCCGAACATACGCCCTTTCCCAATGGCGCGTTCGACCTCATCACCGTGGGCCAGGCGGTGCACTGGTTCGACCACGCCGCCTACCACCGCGAGGTGCGCCGCGTGGCCCGGCCGGGCGCTGTGCTGGCCGAATGGGGCTACGGCCTGGGCTGCATCAGCCCCGCAATCGACCCGCTTGTGTGGCACTTCTACCGTGAGGTGCTGGGGCCCTATTGGGACGAAAACCGCCGGCACGTCGACGACGAGTACGCCCGCATCCCGTTCCCGTTTGCCGACGTGCAGCGGGCCGACTTCGCCGAGCAGCGGCAGTGGTCAGCGGCCTGGTTCCTCGATTATTTGCGCACTTGGTCGAGCGTGCAGAACTACCAAAAGCAGCACGGTACTGACCCCGTGGCGCTAGTAGCCGAGGTACTTGCGCAAGCCTGGGGCCCCGGCGCGCGGGCCGTGGTGTTTCCGGTGTTTGCCCGCGCCGGGCGGGTAGAATAATCAGGCCTGGCTAGCGTTGGCAAGCCATCCAAACCTTAGCGGTATGAATTTATTGGCTACCCGGTTGCGGGCGGTAGGGTTGTTTTACCCCAGCGTGGCGCCCTTCATGGTCGGTATTTCGGCCCTGATTTTACTAGTTGTGCTGTGGCCCGCCTTGCACGAGGGTTGGGCCAGTGGCTTGCTGTTGAAGCTATTACTCGTCAAGCTGGCCACGGCTCCCGCGGCGTGGTACCTATCCGAGCAGCTGCGGCCCGACCAATACTGGTTTTACTTCAACCTGGGCGTGTCGCGCCGATTTTTGTGGGGCGGCCTGGTTGTGCTCGACGGCCTCCTGTTTCTGGGCGTGGCGGGGCCCCTGGTGGCCGCCTTCGCATGAGGTGGGTTGGGGCCGGTCCGCACGTGCTGGAGGCCGACGGCATTCGGTTGGCCTTTGGGGCGCGCCAGGTGCTGGCCGACGTGTACCTGCGGGTGCAAACCGGCCAGGTGGTGGGCCTGCTGGGGCGCAACGGCAGTGGGAAATCGGTGCTGCTGCAAACAGTTTTTGGGGCCCGGGCCGTGCCCGACGCGTCGGTTCGCGTGAACGGCCGCCGGGTGGTGCCCGCCTTCGCGCAGCCCGGGCTCATCAACTACCTGCCGCAAACGCTGCTGTTGCCGCCCGGCGTGTCGTTGCGTCAAGCGGCTCGCCTGCTGCGGGTCGATGCGGAACAAGCCACAGCCGGCTTCCCCGAGTTGCGGGCGCAGCTCCGGCAGGACCCCGGCGAGCTATCGGGCGGCACGGTGCGCCTGCTGGAGGTGCTGCTCCTGCTGCACGCCGACACGGCCTTTTCCCTGTTCGACGAGCCGTTTTCTGGCATCATGCCCGTGCACGTCGAAACGCTGGCCCTCGAAATGCAGCGTGCCAAGCAACGCAAGGGCCTGCTCATCACCGACCACCGCCACGCCGAAGTGCTGCCGCTGTGCGACGTGGTGTACCTGTTGCACCAAGGCCGCTTGCAAAAATTAGGGCCCGACCCCCGGGCCGAACTGCGTGATTACGGCTACCTGGCTACCTAGCGCGGCTCTCTAGGTAGTTTCCAGTGGCGCGCACTTCGTAGTTCGCGTCCTCGCGCTGGTAACTGTAGCGCGAACGCTGTAGCTCGCGTCCTCGCGCCGGTACCCTAATCCTACCGGGTAGCGACGCGAACTACAAATAGGACTTACGTAGAGCCTTTTTTCTTAGCCCCAGCGGGGCGATTCGTCGGTAGTAAACAGCTGTCAGTGAATGATAAAGCCCCCATGGGACCACCCAAACGCCAGGGTCGCCCCGCCGGGAGCTTTAAATCTGTTAACCAATTACTTACTATCAACGGGCCGCCCCGCTGGGGCTACTGGATGCTCTAGAGCGTAAGTCCTGACAAAATTCGCGCTACCGCCTAGCTGCCATTTAGACCAACTTCTGGGTTGCGCTAACTCTGTAGCGCGCCCGCGCCCTCCTCCTACCGGCCCGCGCCGGGGCCCCAGCGCGGGCCGGTAGGAGGAGGGCGCGGGCGCGCTACGGATGGCAGAAATCTATTTTTATATGATGCAGGCCGTTTGCATTATTTCGGTGGTATTCGTAAAAAATACTCCTTCAATCGCTATTGTTAATTATTTAGTGAAAATTATTTGGTATTGAAATAAGAATGCGTTATTCTTGCCGTTGTTAGTTATTACTTCTTATTTTACACCGCTGTCGAAGGCACGCTATTCTTATTTCTATGGCTAAGTCCAATAAAGCTACCGCCGCGCCCGAGCTGTTCGCGCCCACCGAAGCCCGGCCCGCCACCGATTTGGTGGCCGCGCCCGCCCCCACCAAGAGACCGGCCAAGGCCCGGGGGACCAAAACCCTAAAAATTGACGCCGTTCCGGCCGAAACCCCCGCCTCTCCGGCCGAAGCCCTGCACAGCGGCGCTACTGCCACCGACAACCTGCCCACCGCCGAAGCGGGCTCGCCTACCGAGGCCCCGGCCGACCGCCTCGACCAAATTTTCGACGGCCTCAAGCAAAAATCCACGGCCAAACAGGCTATTTACCGCAATACCCTGGCCGCGTTTGACTGCCTGCGCACTGTATCGCAGGAACTGGTAGCGGAGCTGGCCAGCAAGCGCCCGCCCCTCGACGCGAGCGTGGTGCTGGAGTACCGCTCCATCAACAACATGGAGTTCCATATCCGGTTTTCGGGCGATTTGCTGGTCTTCGTTATGCACTCCAACATCGTCACCTTTCCCGACGACTACGGCCCCATGCCCAGTGCCTACGTCCAAGCCGACTTCCGGCGGCGTTTTTTCGGCCACATCATGGCCTACAACTTTATGGCCGACAGCATCAGGTACCAGCGCCTGAACGATCCCGGCTACCTCGTCGGCCGTCTGCTCATCAACATCGACAACCACTACTTCCTCGAAGGTGTGCAGCAACTGGAGCTGCCCAACAACGCCATGTTGGACAACGTGATGACGACCGACGCCATGCGCCTGTTCACCGAAAGCGCCATGATTGCCGCCGTCAACAACGACCTCATCGCCCCGCCGCTCGCTGAAATTCAAAAAATTAACGTCAAGCAAAAGCTAGAGAACCAGCAAGTAAGCCGCGGCAGCAAGGTCGGCTTCAGCTTCTCGCACGAGCAGGCTTTCTGGACCGCAGACTAAGTGGATAACTGTTTGAACCGCAGATTCAGTGGATTTAACGGATAAGAACGGATTCTAGTAGCCCTTTGTATGCAACCAAAAAGGCTACTTCATGAGTGGCCTTTTTGGTTGATATTCAGATTGCATTCGAATTGCATCAGACTGGCAAATTGCCAACCCTGGCAATCCGTTCTTATCCGTTAAGTCCACTTAATCTGCGGTTCAGAAACCGTACCCTATTTTCTGGCGCACTTTGGCCAGTACGCCGGCGCCGTAGGCCTGGGCGCGCTGGGCTCCGATGGCCAGCTGTTTATCGATTTCGGGCAGGTTGCTCATATAGAAATTGAACCGCTCGCGCTCGGCGGCGAAACGCTTCAAAATCAGCTCGAACAGGGCCTGCTTGGCATGGCCGTAACCGTAGCCGCCGGCCAGGTATAGGCGGCGCAGCTCGGCGGTTTCTGCCGGTGAGGCCAGCAGGGAATACAGCTTGAACGTGACGTCGGTATCCGGGTCTTTGGGGTCGGCGAGATCCTTGCCGTCGGTGATGATTTTGCGTATAACTTTTTGTAATTCCTTCTCGGGTAAGAAGATGTCGATGATGTTGCCGTAGCTCTTGCTCATCTTCAGGCCGTCGATGCCAGGAATGGTCATCAGCTCGGCGTCGACGCGGGCCTGAGGCAGCACCAGCGTGTCGCCGTAGCGGGAGTTGAAGGCTTGGGCGATGTCGCGGGCAATTTCGAGGTGCTGGATCTGGTCCTTGCCCACGGGTACAATCTCGGCGTCGTAGAGCAGGATGTCGGCCGCCATCAGCACCGGGTAGGTGAAAAGGCCAGCGTTCACGTCCGAGAGCTTGTCGCTCTTATCCTTGAAGCTGTGCGCGTTGGCCAGCATCGGGTAGGGCGTGAAGCACGATAGGTGCCAGGTTAGCTCGGTCACCTGCGGCACGTCGGACTGCCGGTAAAACAGGTTCTTCTCAGTGTCGAAGCCGCAGGCCAGCCAAGCGGCGGCTACGGCGTAGGTGTTCTGGCGCAGCACTTCGGGGTCGCGCACGGTGGTGAGCGAGTGCAAATCGGCGATGAAGTAGAGCGACTCGTTGGCCGGGTTTTTCGACAGCTCGATGGCCGGGAGGATGGCCCCGAGCAGGTTGCCCAGGTGCGGACGGCCGGTGCTCTGGATGCCGGTGAGGATGCGGGACATGGGGAAATTAATTAATCGCGAAAAGGATTTTCTATGGGCCTTTCCTTCTCCTTTTTTATTTTATGTTCCATTGCTTCAGTCAATGGAAACAGTTGGCCAGAATTAAGAGCGTGAAAAAAAGCTGGGATATTATTGTCCCGGAGCTGGTTATTATCTATTAGCTCGGCTAAGTCGGGTCGATCAACTGTGTAAGGTCTGAGAGCGTCGCGTAGCTTTTCTCCCCGGTTAGTCCACGCGTAACTGGGAAGGGCAATAGCATCCGCCCAGTCCGCCGCTTTTATGATGTAAACTTTAACTTCATTCGATGCCACCATGCCATTGCTGCCGCCAGTAAAAGTTATGTATGTGTACTCCATCAGATTAACCTGACCGCTGTCAAGCCGCTCTACAAAGGCCAGATCCACCGGTTTGCTAAACGGGCCGGAACCTAATTTGAAGTCGCCCGCAGTAACATACTTGTGCTCGCCGATTTGAAAGGAAAGCACTTCTTTGGGGGTCAGCTTGACTTTGTCATCACGGTCATCTTTTGCCAACAATTGGTCGTTACCCCGCAGCTTAAGTAGGCTCTGGTGGCGCATTCCGGGGCTGTTCACCAATTGGTAAGAACCGGGCTCAAAAGAATTAAAAGACTGGGCCCGCAATACCTGCGGCAATAAAAGCCCAACGAGTACAAATAGTAAACGCATAGTGTAAAGAAATATAATGATTGAGGATAAAAGGATAATCAGGGTTTGAGGCGCACGCCCTGGTTGTAGGCGCGCACCAAATCGGGCAACTGTGCGCGGGTAATTTGGTTGCTCACCAGCTGCCGCTGCAAAATGGGGTCGGCAGGAAACAGGCCGGCTACGAGCGGGCTCAGGGCCTGCTGGGCATTCAGGCCGGGGGCGTGCTTCGGGCTGTAAATGAAGAAGTTATTGGTGCCCTTCTTGCGTAGCACGGCCAGCGTGATGTGGGCTTTCAGGGGCCCCATCGGGGCCACGTAATAGTAGTGGAATAGCTCGATGGGCCCGTCGGCCACCACGGTTTCCAGCAGTACCGGGCCGGCAAACTGCGCGTCGAAGCCCGCGCGCAGCTTGAAACCGTCTTGCCGTGCAAAGGAATGGCCGTCCACGCTGAATGCCGCTACCTGCGCCAGACGGAAGCTACGCTCCTGGCCGTTGCGGACGCCGGCCATGGCGCCGGGTTTGTTATCTTCGGCCAGCACCAGCTTGAGCTCGGCGTCGCCCTGGGCCCCACTGGCCAGCTTGTAGTGGCCGGGCGCAAAAGCAAACTGGGCCCGGGCGTGGCCCGGTAATAAAAAAGAGCTGGCGAAAAGGGCAGCGAGGGGTAAGTATTTGGGATTGAAGGATAAGCGGGACATAAAATGATAAATTAGGAAGGAATAATTACACGCTGTCGTCGTCCACAGCTTCGTGCTGCAATTCTAAGGTATCGACGGGGCCCAAGTAGCGGTCGATGAAATAATGAGCTATATAAAGGACCGGCGTGAGCAGGATGGCGGCCGCGAATTTGTACCAATAATTGAAGTTAGCCACGCTGACGACTTGCGCCAGGCTCCAGTTGCCGAATACATAAAAGGCCACGTACAGTACCACGAAGCTGTCCACGAGCTGCGAGACGAGGGTGGAGCCGGTGGCCCGCAGCCATACATGGCGCCCGCCCGTGGCCCGGCGGATGGCCTGGAAAATGCTGGCGTCCAGCAGCTGCCCGATGATGAAGGCCACGATGGAGCCGGTGATGATGCCCAAGCCCTGGCGGAAGATGCTCTGGTAGGCAAAGTCGATGTCGAAGGGCCGGCCCTGGGGGTCGGCCTTGTTCACATCGAGCCAGAAATCGGCCGGGGGGAGCTTGGTGGTGAGGTAGATGACCCCGAAGGCAAATAGGATGAGGCCCATGGTGAGGTAGCTCACGCGCAACACGCCTTCCTTGCCAAAGTACTCGTTGATGATATCGGTGGTGACGAACACGACCGGCCAGATGAGCACGCCGGCCGTGAGCTCGCCGGGCAAAAAGCCCGCGAGCTTAGCCACCGAAAAGATTTTGACGCCGATGATTTCAGCCAGCAGCGCATTCACCAGGAAAATGCTGCTGAGCACCAGGTACAGCTGCTGCTTTTTATGGGCGAAGGACGACATGCTGGGCCCCGGCTACACGCTCACCACCAATCCCTCGGTGGCCAGCTCGGCGGTGGGAAACACGGCCTGGGCCTCGTGTAGCAGCGGCTCCAGGGCCTTGTAGCGGCTCGAAAAGTGGCCGATGAGCAGGCGGCCAACGCCCGCGTCGCGGGCCAGCTGGGCGGCCTGGCGGGCGGTGCTGTGGTGGGTTTGGGCGGCGCGCACGTGCATGTCTTCCAGAAAGGTAGCCTCGTGGTAGAGCACATTAGCCCCACGCACCAGGTCGGCCAGGGCGGGGGTGTAGAGCGTGTCGGAGCAGAAGGCGTAGCGGCGCGGCGCCGGGGCGGGGGCCGATATGTCGGCGTGGCGCACGCCGGGCCGGTCGGCATCGGCGGGCAGGTCGTGGCCCTGGGCCAGGTGGGCCAGCTGGGCGGCGCTGAGGCCGGCGGGCAGGCGCTCCTTCAGCAGGCGGCGGCGGCGGGGTTGCTCGGCAAACAGGTAGCCGGCGCACGGGATGCGGTGGCGCATGGGCAGCGACGATACCGTGATGTGGGCGTCCTCGTACACCACGGCATGGGCCTCGGTATCCACGGCCACGAACTCCATGGCGAAGGCCAGCTTCGTGCCCGACACCCGCATCTGGGTGGTCAGTACCTCGTCGAGGCCGGGCGGGCCCACGATAATCAGCGACCGGGTGCGACCCTGCAAGTGCAGCGAGCCCAGCAGCCCGAACAGCCCAAAGTAATGGTCGCCGTGCAGGTGCGAGATGAACACCGCCCGCAGCTGGTTCAGGCGGCTGTGGTATTCGAGCAGGCGCCACTGGGTGCCCTCGCCGCAATCGATGAGGTAGTGCGCGCCGCCCACGGTGAGGGCCTGGGCCGTGGGGTGGCGGCCCAGCGTCGGGGCGGCCGACGCCGAGCCCAGGATTCGCAGTTCGAAGGTCAAAATAGGAAGCTAAGTATTGAGCCGTTAGCTTTTAGCTGATAGCTTTCTTGTTGATGGTTAGTTTATTGTGTCCGAATTAATGGATGATTAATTCAGGCCAGGCACTTATTAGCTACTAGCTGTTAGCCGTTAGCTTTTTTGGTCTGAGAGTAAAAACCATAAGTAGTAGCCGTTCGGCGAAAAGAAATTGGCTGTCAGCCGCAGCATCCCAAAGGAAGGCTAACCGCTAACAGCCAAGTGGCGCATCAAGGTACCCGCTAACAGCTTAAAAAAATCTACTCCTTGTCCGTCAAATCGCGCTCGATGGCGTGCAGAAATACGCGGTCGATGCCTTCCTCAACCGTGGGCAGGATGTGCAGCACCGACTCCAGCTTGCTGATGGTGATGAGCTTGAGCACGTGGTCTTGCAGGCCGGTGAGCACCAGCAGGCCGCCCGTGGAGTTGCACAACCGGTTGGCGATGAGGATGGAGCTCAGACCCGACGAGTCGGTGTATTTGACGTTGGACAGGTCGAGAATCAGGTTGTTAATGCCTTCCGCGTTGAGCTTCACGAACTCCGATTTGAGGTCCGGGGCAACGGTCGTGTCCAGCTTTTTCTCGTCGATGGTGATGACGGTATAGCTTTCTTTTTTATCGATGGCGTACTTCATGCGGAGGAGCGAAGAAAAAGGATTAGAGGAGACGAAGGTAGAAAGAAAACCGCGATGCCGGCGCCGTTCCGCTGTCTCTACCGGACCACCGGCCCGGCAAACGCCAGCGACGCCCAAGTGCTGAGCCAGTCGGCGCGCGCGCGCAGCGCCATGGGCGCCTCGGCTGCGTCGACGGCGGCCACCAGGTAGGGCCCCGGCCCAGACAGGCGTAACAGCAAGCGGCCGTTTTGGTTGGCGTGGGTAGTGAAATGCTTGGTAGGCAGGCCATCCGGTTGCGTCTCCCACACCTGCACCAGCGCCCCCCGCGCCGGCTGCCCGGCCCGCAGCACCCGCACGGTGAGGGCTGCACCGGGCGCCAGGCGGTACGGGTTCTGCTCGGGCACCAACTCAAAGGGCAGGCCTAGCACGCGGCGGTAGGCGGTGTCGGCGGCTGGGGCCCCCACCTGCACCAGTGCTTTGGCGCAGCGGCGGTAGGCCTCGCGGCCGGGCTGGGCCTGCTGGCCGCGCTCCTGGCGGCGGCGTAGGGGCAGCTCCAGGCCTTCCTCGCGCAGGTAGGCGGTGAACTGCGCGGCGGGCAACTCAATGAAGGCCAGGTTGCTGCGTAGTACCACCAGGTGCGTGCCAGGCCGGGCAAACGCCACGGCGGTGCGGAACGTGTCGGCCGGGGCCCCACCGGGCGCGGGCGCCAGGTTGGTGGAGTCGGCCGGGGCGGGGCCGTAGCGCGCAAAAGCCAAAATTTTGCTGGCCCGGTTGCCCCACGGGGCCCCCTGGAAGTGCTCGCCCACCAGCGGTCGCACGTTCACGGTGTCGCCCGGCGCGAGGCGGAAGCGGGCGGGCTGAAGCCAGAACTCGTGGGCCAGGCCGGCGCTGGCCAGCGCGAGGAGTGGGGCGAGAGCAAAAAAGCGTTTGGACATTATGCTAAAGCAGTATTAACCCACGGTTGCTACCGCTGCGGCTATTTTCCCATTCAATTCATCCGCCAATCGGTTGTTCATGTCTTGCTTGGCCGCCTGGCGCTTCTTGCTTTTTCCGTGAACCATCAGCAGCGCTGCGATGAAAAAGAGCGGCAAAGAGAAGATGGCGTACAGGCATATTTTAGTAATCAACTCCCGCGAACCGGGTAGCTGCTTGTACAGGTAAAGCCCGCCTGATATGGTGATAAGGCACAAGGCCAGCCATATCGCCAGCGGAATAAGAAACGAATACCCGGTCTTAATCTCCTTCAGGGAGGCTAAATCCGTTGAGTCAGGAGCCGTCATGGCTCGCCAGGTCGCATCATCCAACACGTTGTAGACCGTGCCAGTGTCGTGGTTGCACAGGCGAACGTAGTGGCCGCTGGTGCTATCGCCGCGAAAGGCGGCAATCAGAGTGATGACGTTACCGTTTCGCAACGCAATGCCATCGAGCGGAAAGTAAACGTGTTCTTCCCGGCCATCTGGTAAGCGGTAGAAAATGTCGTGGCGAGTGGTATTGTACGATTTTACCGTCGCTGCTTCTACCCGCCCGCCGTTGGGCCCCACGTAGCCGCCGCCACCTTCGCTGTAAACGTGCGACTGCGTGTGCTTCTGCGAGTCCAACACGGTGCCCGTGTACGTCTCCAGCCTGAAATTATTCATGGTGGTGCTGTGCTAATGCCGAGCCGTAGATAGATTCGTCGGGGCCCTATTGCCGCTCCAGGGCCAGGGCGTAGGCCCGGTCGTAGTACACGCGCAGGTTTTTCCAGTCGAACAGCCCGGCGTGGCTCTCCACGTTGTTGCGCTGCTGGATGCGTTCGCGGCGCGAGAGGAGCACAAACTGCCACATCATCTCGGTCAACTCCTCGGCTGATTCATCGAAGGTGCGCTCCTGGCGGTGCACCACAAAAATGCCCTTTTGCTCGGGTTCGGGCACGTTCTGCAGGGCGTAGTCGCCGAAGCCCGAGAGGTCGCTCGTAACGGCGGGCACGCCGCGGGCCACGCACTCCAGCGGCGTGTAGCCCCAGGGCTCGTAGTAGCTCGGGAACACGCCCAGGTGGGTGCCGCGCACAAACTGCCCGTACTCCATGCCAAACAGGGGCGAGGTCGTGGACACAAAATCCGGGTGGTACACGATTTTTACCCGGTCGTGCTGGTGGTTCAGCAGGTTGGAGCGGCGCAGGAAGTTGAGGATGTCGTCCTGGGCATCGTCAACCAGGTTGTGGGTGATGACGGGGGGCAGGGCGTTCGATTTCCAGCTTTGCAGCGTGCGGCGGTAGCGCAGCTTCCAGTAGTCGTCCACCATGTCGCCCAATTCGGGCAGGCGCTGGTCGGAGCTGGCGGCGGCGGCGTAGAAGAGCCGTTCGCCCACCTGCTCCTCGATGGCGCGGCAGGTCTGGCGCACTTCCTCCAGCACGGCGCGGCGCTCCAGCACCTGCGGGTTGATGCTGGTGAAGGGCCGCTTGGTGATGAAAAACATGACCACCTGCACGTCGATGCCGCTCTGCTGGAGGCGGTAGTTGAGGCGGGCCAGGGCCTCCAGCGTTAGGTCGAAGCCCTTGTTGTGGTACTCGTAGCGGCCCGAGGTGAAGAAGTACAGCGTCTTGTCCAGCTCGAAGGAATACGAGTGGAAAAAGTGGGCCATCACGAACTCGTGAATCTTTGCCTTGTAGAGCTGATGCAGATTCTGGAACTCGTGCCCAGCCACGAAGCGCTCGATGTTCAGGCCGTTGGGCAGCACCGCGTCGGGGATGCGGTCGAGCAGGTAAATGCACTCGCGCACCGTCAGCTCGCTCACCGTGGTGAAGACGTGGCTGCCGTGGGCGGCGGCGCGCTCCATGGTCACGGCCGGCTCGATATTGAAGTGGCGGCTCTCGGCCTGCCAGTCCACGCGCATCAGGTGGTCGTAGAAGTCGGGGTCGTTCATGGCCAGGTAGCGGCCCAGCAGCGTGGCGTGCGTCGTGAACACGAGGTGGGCCGGGGTGCCATCGCGCCGCAGGTCGGGGATGGCCACGCCAGTCATCCACTCGTGGAAGTGCACCAGCAGGCTTTTTTCGCCCTTGAGGGCGGCCACGGTTTGGATGAACAGCTTCGAGAGGGCCCCGAAGGCCACCACCTGGTGCAGCAGGTCGTCGTGGTCGGGCATCGGGATGCCGTGGCGCTCCCACAAATCGCGCTTGATGTCGCCCAGGCGGTTGTAGGCCTGAAACGGGTTGATGAGCACCACCCGCGGGCGGCCCGTCACGAGCCAGGTGCCGAAGCAAATGTCGTAGCCCTCGGCCCGCAGCGTGCGCACGGCCACGGCGTAGGGATCGTCCATCAGGTCGAGCTGGTTGTCGTCGAAGTTCTCGAACTCGCCCTGCGCCATGTGGGCGAAGTAGGGGCCCAGCAGGCAGTAGCGGTTACCCCAGGCGGGCATGGTAGCCGGCACCTTGGACCGGATAACGGTGTAGATGCCGCCCACCTGGTTGCACACTTCCCAGGCGGCTTCAATCAGTAGCGAGTCGGGCAGCAGCAGGGCATCGGCGGCGGGGGGAGTGGAAGAGTAGGGCATAGCGGGTGAAATTGGGCAAAAACAGCGGCGGCGAAAGGTAAGCTGGCCCAGCCGCCGCCGCTACGCCCGCCCCAACTATTTTTGGTACGGCCCAGCCGGCGCTTACGGTTGGGTTTGGGCCCGAATTAATTGGAATAAACCTTCGCGGTACGTCTCGCCCAGCGGAATAGCCGCCTCGCCGATGTACACCGTGTGGCCGTCCACGAGCCGGATTTTGTCCAGCGCCACCACGAACGACTTGTGCACCCGCAGAAACGCCGGCTGCGGCAGCTGCTGGGCCAAGTCCTTCAGCGTCTGGTAGGTAACGATGCGCTGGCCCGGCACTACGATGGATACGTAGTTCTTTAGCGCCTCCACGTACAGGATGTCGGCGTAGCTCAGCCGCAGGAATTTGTTCTTGCTCTCGCCCTTCACAAATAAATAATCAGCTGCCGGGGCCCCCACCACCGGCGGCGGGGCCGGGGCCGGGGCCGGCACGGCCGCCGCGGGGGCCCCCGCCTGGGCTTTCTGCACGGCGCGCAGGAAGCGGTCGAAGGCCACGGGCTTGAGCAGGTAGTCCACCACGTCGTGCTCGTAGCCCTCCAGCGCGTACTCGGGGTAGGCGGTGGTGAGGACGACCCGGCACTGCCGCCCGCAGACTTTCAGGAACTGCAGGCCCGTCAGCTCCGGCATCTGGATGTCGAGAAACACCAAATCGACCCGGCCTTCCTGCACCCATTGCAGGGCTTCGAGCGGGTTATTGGTAGTGCCCACCAGCGTCAGCGCCGGCACTTTCTGGATGTAGGCGGCCAGCAGCCGGGTGGCGGCGGGCTCGTCGTCGACGGCGATGCAGCGGAGCATTTTCGGGGGAAAGTTGGGGGCGGGCTGCCGGCTTTTTCGCCGGCTGCCCGCCAATCGTTGTGGCGGATTGCGGTGGCCCTGGGGGCCCTGGCGATTACCGGGCAGCCGGCGAAAAAGCCGGCAGCCCGGGTTGAGCCGGCCCCAAATCTAGCTCCAGGCGGGTGTAGTGCTCGGTGCCGTCGTCGCGGACTTCCAGCGTATGGCGGCCGGGGTAGAGCAGGGCCAGGCGGCGGCGCAGGTTGGCCAGGCCGATGCCGGTGGTGGCGTCGCGCGGGTGGGGCCCCACGCGGTTGCGTACTTCGAAGCACAGGCAGCCGGGCGCGGGCAGGGCCAGGCAGATGTCCACGGGCTGGTCGGGGCGGTGGAGGACGCCGTGCTTGAGGGCGTTTTCGACGAACGGGATGAGCAGGAGGGAGGCCACCCGCTGCCCGCCCACGGCCGCCGGCTGCCGGAAATTCACAAAAAACTGGTCCTCGAAGCGCAGGCGGTGCAGGGCCAGGTAATTCTCTAAATAGGCCACCTCCTTGTGCAGCTCCACGCGGCCGTCGGGGCCCTCGTGCAGCATGTAGCGCATGAGGTCGGAGAGGCGCAGTACCGCCCCGGCCAGCGGCTCCGATACGGCGTAGGCCTCGGCGTAGAGGTAGTTGAGGGTGTTGTAGAGGAAGTGCGGATTGATTTGGGTTTTGAGGAAGGCCAGCTCGGCCTGGGTTTTTTCCTGCGTCAGGAGCTGGGTGGCCTGGTCTTTTTCGCGCCGGAAAACCTCCTCAATTTTCCAGGCGATGGCCGCCAATATCACGATGGGCGGGCTCAGGTACACATCGTCGATGGCGAAAGCACGCCAGGAGCTACCCAGGTCGTAGTTGTGGAAGCCGAACGCAGCTGGTGCCAGCACTTCTTCCAGCAGGTAGCGCATACCGCCGAACACCAGCGGCGTGGCCAGCAGGCCCAGCAGCAATTGGGGGCCCCGGCCCGGCCGCCAGTAGCGTGGGTACACCAGTAGGAAGCAGTAGTAGAACAGGACTATCTCTGTGAGCCACAGCGTGCCGGTGAACAGCAAGTGTTTGGGCAGCTGAGTGGTGTGGTTGAGCAGGACGCCCACCTCGTCGTGGGTAATCAGCAAGCCCCAGCCTAGGGCGTGGTAGCGGGCAATCCGGGGGCGGTTCATGGCTTAAAAGTAGTTGGCGGGGGGGGCGGAGTGGCAATGGGCTGCCCCAGGGCGAACAAGTACCGGTAGGTGAGGGCCAGCGCCGCGCCCACGGCCGCCGTCCAGCACGTGATGAGCAGGGGCGCGCCCAGCAGGCCACCGGTAGCCAGGAAGCCGCTGGCCAGCAGCGAGTTTAGGGCCCCTAGCAGCATCGCCGCCGCGAAGGGAAACGGCAGCAGGAAAAACGCCAGAAACACCCACGGCCGCCCAGCGCCGCCCAGGCCCGCACCAGCGGCGGCACCGTGGCCAGCAGCACCAGCGCGCCCCCCCAGGGCCCAGGCCCTGTGGTAGGGTAAAAACTTGCTCAGGGCATACACCTCGTCGTTGCCGCCCATGAAAACCGCCCCCAGAATGCGCGCAAACGGCAGGTTGGCCATCACCAGCGCGAAGCACAGCTACTGCCGCGCCACGGGCTGGCGCGGGCCCAGCAGCTAGTACCCCACTCACCTTACCGCAAACATGAACGCCGGCCCGGCCAGCGTGGCGGCCAGGTTGGTGTAGGGGTGGCCGGTGGCGCAGGTACTGCACAGGCTCCACACGTTGAAGTCGCGGGGGCCCCAGCAGCCGCACAGCAGCCGGCCCAGGCCGGTATGTACCAGCTCGTGGGCCTCGGCCAATACAAATAGCAGGGGCCCAAACGCCAGTAGCGTGCGCCAGGTGAGAACGATTTTCATGAGCAGAGGGAACGGGAAACGAGGATAGAAAAGGGCCGGTGGGGCCCCGGTCGACAAAGTTGCCGCCGGGGTGGCCCCCCGGAAAAAATATTATCCCAACCCCGCCAAACAGCGGACGACCCGGCCGCAGGGGCCTCGGGAGGCGTTGGCGGCCTTTTAGCGGGGGTTGGGATAATAAACTTTCGGCCGGCTGGGGGCCCCGCCACCTTTGTCCCATCGTCGTCCACCAACCCCCTTTCACCGCGCTGCCATGACTGCTTTCCGCTCATTTGCCCGTTTCCTGTTGTCGCTCGCCCTGCTGGGGCCCGCCGCCGTGGCCACCGCCCAACCCAAGCCGGCGGCGCCCGCCAAAATCAAGGTGTACCTGGTGGGCACGTTCCACTTCGGCGGCTCCGAAACCGACGTGCATAAGGGCACCAAAACCGACGTGCGCACGCCCCAAATGCAGCGCGAACTGGACGAGCTGGTGGGCAAACTTGCCAAGACGCGGGCCGATAAGGTGTTCATTGAGTTCAAGTTGCCGGACCAGCCGTTTGCGGACAGCACCTACGCCCTGTACCGCCGGGGCCAGCTCAAGGCCAGCAACAACGAGGTGTACCAGCTCGCCTACCGCCTGGCCCACAAGCTGAACCGGCCCCGGGTGTACTGCGCCGACGCCGACGGCGTGTTCGACTACCCCGCCGCCCAGGCCTACGCCCAGCAGCACGGCCAGGAGCAAATCCTGAACAACGCCTTCATCACGCCGCCGCAGGACAGCCTGGGTCGCCTCATCAGCGCCCGCACGGGGCCCCGCCAAACCCCCAACGACATCGAGCAGGCCCCCGACAAAACGCTGCTGGCCCGCTTCATCCGCGAAAATAGCGAGGCCGCTGAGCGCGCCCAAATGGACGCCTACCTGCTCGACGTAGCCCGCATCGGGGGCGGTAGCAGCTACGCGGGGGCCGACCTGGCGGGCGAGTTCTTCAAGCGCAACGTGCGCATCTATACTAACTTGCTGCGGCAGGTGGACTTGCAGCACGACCGGGCCATTGTGCTCGTCATCGGGCAGGGGCACGTGGCGTTTTTGAAGGATATTCTCAAGTACAACTCCCTGTTTGAGGTGGCCGACGTGGTACCGCTGCTGCAAGCCAAGTAGGGCCCCGGCGGGCCAGGCCCAACATTAGCAGCCGGCCGCGGTTGCGGAACCCGGCGCGGATGGTCCGCGCCGGGTTTTTATGCATTAGCTTATTCTCATGGCCGCCGATATTACCAACGTCCTCACTCTCGAACACGAAATACTGCCCGTGCTGGCTCAGCGGCGCAGCCCCCGCGCCTACGCCGACCAGCCCGTACCGGCCGACGTGCTGCACCAGGTTTTTGCCGCCGCCTCGTCGGCCTCGTCGTGCTTTGGCGAGCAGCCGTGGCGCTTCTTGGTGGGCACCCGCGCCGGTTCGGCCGAGGCCTACGATAAAATCCTGGCCAGCCTGGCCGAGTTCAACCAACCCTGGGCCAAAGCTGCCCCGGTGCTGGTGGTGAGCATCGCCAAAACGCACTTTTCGCACGATAGCAACCCCAACGCCTGGGCTACGCACGACGTGGGCCAGGCCGTGGCCACGCTCGCCATCCAGGGCGCCGCGCTGGGCCTGCAAATTCACCAAATGGCGGGCTTCTCGGTCGATAAAGTACGCGCTTCGTTCGGCGTGCCGGAGGGCTACGCGCCGGTGGCCGTGTTCACCCTCGGCTACCCCGGCGACCCCGCCGGCCTGCCCGACGCCCTGCGCGACCGCGAGCTGGCCCCCCGCGTGCGCAAGCCGCTGGCCGAGTTTGTGTTCGAAGGCGGCTGGCCCCAGCCGGAAGGTGAACGGTACGACCAAGCCCCGGTGTAATTTCTGCAAATAGCGAACATGAGGCCGTCATGCTGGGTACAGCGAAGCGTCTCTACTGCTCCACTAACCCAACCGATTGGTTTGCTGCTGCGGAAGAGATGCTTTGCTGTGCTCAGCATGACGGCCTCACTATGCACACCAACCTGCCAACTCCAACTACCCTTAATGCAGGGCGCGCTGCTTGATGATGCCGCCCTGGGCGTCGTCGATGCGGTATTGCACGATGAAGGCGCGCGGGTCGATGTCCTTCACCTGGGCGCGCAAGCCGGGTAGTTCCAGGCGCGTAACGACTGTGAACACGATATCGCGCTCCTGGCCCATTTCGCCGCGCTCGCCGTAGCCGGCTTTGCCCTGGTACATGGTCACGCCGCGGCCCAGCTTCTCGGTGATGGCCTTGCGGATATCGTCGCTGAGCTCCGACACGATGGTGACGCCCGTGTACTGCTCGATGCCGTTGAGTACGAACTCCAGCACCCGCGCCGCGGCGAAGTAGGTGAGCATGGAGTACAGTGCCGCCTCGGTGCCGAGCACGGCCACCGCCCCGCTGAAAATGACGAGGTTGAGAATCAAAATTAAGTCGCTGACCTTGAGCAGGCTCACGTGGCGGCTCACGAGCAGGGCGGCAATTTCGGTGCCGTCGAGCACGGCCCCGCCGCGCATGGCCAGCCCAATACCCGCCCCGATGAACACGCCCCCGAATACGGCCGTGAGCAGGTGGTCGTGCGTGACGTCGGGAAACGGCACCAGGGCCAGTACCAGGGCTAGGCCCCCGATACCGATGGCGCTGCGCAAGGCAAATTTTTTGCCCAGTTGATTCAAGCCCAAGGCGATGAAGGGCAGGTTGAACACCAGAATCAGCACCGACAACGGCAAGCGCAGCACCGTGGCTAGCAGCATGGAAATGCCGGTTACGCCGCCGTCGATGAAGTGGCTTGACAGCAAAAATCCTTTCAGGCCAAAGGCCGCCGAGGCCACACCAGCCACGATGAAGGCGGCGTTCTTAAGTTCTGAATTGGGGGCGTTGACGGTGGCCGCGATGCCGGTGAGGGGCAGCGGTGCCACCGCTTCGGAGGCGGGATTTTCGTCCATAACAGAGGTAAAAAACGAAACCCCAGAAAACCGGGGTTTCGGGTAAAGCTAAGCCATTAGGGGTTGGCGCTGGGGCCCTACTGGGCCAGCACCGCCACGCCGTAGGGCGCCAGGGCCACGCTGCCGTGCCAGCCCAGGCCGTCGTATTTGCCGGCTTCGGCCGTGGCGCTGAGGCAGCCGAAATTACCAAACGAGCCGTCGTAGCCCTGCCAGTCCGAGTTGAAGCGGCACGGCCAGTCGCCGCCGGCGGGCAGGCCGATGCGGTAGGCCTCGTGGGTGCGGTCGGCGAAGTTGGCGATGACCACCACCGTGTCGCCGGGGCCCCCGGCGCCGTCGGCCCAGCGGGCGAAGGCGATGACTTTGTCCTCGTTATTAAGGTGCAAGATGCGGGTGTGCTGGCCGCCCAGGCCGCGGGTATGGCCGTCGAGGTTGCGGCGCAGCCGAATCAGGTCGCGGTACAGTTGCACGATGCCCTTGAATTCCTCGGCGCGGCCCCATTGCAAGGGCTCATTGTCGTTGAACGAGCTGTGGGCCAAAAACTCCTGGCCCTGGAACAACATGGGTAGGCCCGGGGCCGTGAGCACAATGGCGGCCCCCAGCACGGCGCGCTTCTTGGGGAACCACGAATCGGCGGCGCCGGGTATGATCTCCTCCGGGATGCGGCTCTTGCCGTTGGCCACCTCGTCGTGGCTTTCGGTGTAAATCACGCGGTGGAAGGCGTCGCCGTTGTAGGTGTGGAGGATGGCACCGGCCACGGCGTGCATGTCGCGGTCGGCATCGTTGGGCGTCGTGATGGCCTCGTGAATCGGGTACACAAAGGCCGAGTCCCACTGCGAGTCGAAGCCCTGGCCGCCCTTGGCCACGGGGGCCGTAATGCCGTCGTTGCCGCGCATGTCCTCGGCAATGGTGATTTTCCAGGGCATGTGGGCCCGGATTTCCGCGTTAATCCAGCTCATCAGGCTCCAGCCCTCGGGTAGGTCGGTCTCGGGGTTTTCCTCGCCCTCCACGTTGCGGACGAAGGCAATGGCGTCGGCCCGCAGGCCGTCCACGCGGTAGTCTTCCAGCCACATCAGGGCGTTGTCGCGGATGTACTGGCGCACCTCGGGCCGGCCGTAGTCGGGGCGGTTGTCGCCCCAGGGCGTTTTGGCGCGCCAGTCGCTGTAGAAATAAATGCCGCCGCCGCCGTTCTCGCTCCAGCCATCGAACTGCCACAAATCGAGGTCGCCGGGCCCGAAGTGGTTGTACACCACGTCGAGCACCACGGCGATGCCGTGCTGGTGGGCCGCCTTCACCATCGCCTTGAACGCCAGGGGCCCCCCGTAGTCGCTTTCGAGCGCAAACGGATTGGCCGGGTTGTAGCCCCACGAGCGCGCGCCCGGAAACTCCGTCGCCGGCAGCAGCTCGATGCAGTTGATGCCCAGGTCGCGCAGGTAGGGCAGCTTGTCCACCACGCTCATGAACGTACCCACCCGGTCGGCGTCGGGAGCGTTGAAGGTGCCCACGTGCAGCTCGTAAATCACGAGGTCGTTCCAGGCCGGCATCTGGAAATTGTCGTCTTCCCAGTCAAACGCTGGGTCGAACACCACCGAGTTGCCGGCCGAGTTGGTCACCTCACGGGCGTAGGGGTCGTTGCGGCGGAAGGTCTGGTCGCCGTTGGTAATCTCAAACTTGTACTCGGCGCCGGGCCGGGCCCCGGCCACGTCGGTGGCCCAGTAGCCGTTGGCTTCGCGCTGGAGGGCGTTGGCCTGCCCTTTCCAATCATTAAAAGTACCCACCACGGCCACCGAATCGGCGTGGGGGGCCCACACCCGGAACGTGGTGCCGCCGTCGTAGGGCAGGGCCCCCATGCCGCCGTGCGTGCTGGGGGCCGCGGGCGCCATGGCAGCCGCTTGGGAAGTAGTAGAAACGGGTTTTTTGCTGGGCTTAGCTGAGTGGGTAAGCGGAACATTCGCGGACATAATACAGAGAAGCCTGGGGCCCCGCGGCGCAGCCGAAAAGCGGCCGGTGGCGGGCGGGGCGCTGGCAATACGAACCGGATTAAGGTTTGGTTAAGCCGGCCGGGGCCCCGGGCCGGGCCGCCGCCCCGTTCTTTGCGGGTGCGCAAACCGCCGCCGGGCCCCGCGGGTTGCCTGTGCATTACGCCCTTCCTACGTTCCTAACTACCCGTCATGGCCCGCCCCAAACCCCTTATTCACGGTCTATACGGCTGGACGCCGGCCTACGGCTTCCGCTACGTGCACCCCGCCAACCGCCGCGCCTTTGAGCTGCTGGAGCCGGTGGGCAAGCTCTTCGAAAAGGTCAGCGAAGACGAAGAAAACGAGTGGCTCACGCTACGCTACGACGAGCAGCAGTTCCTGGTGCGGCCCGAGCTGTTCCAGGAAATCCAGCGCAAGCCGCCCTTCAGCTTCGGCGACGAGGTGGAGGAAATAACGCCCGCCCCCAGCCAGTACCGCCGCTTCGGCCTGGTGGCCGACGTGTTCTGGAACGAGGCCACCGACCAGGCCACCTACCAAATCGTGGAGCGCAAGCGCAAGCTCCCCCGCGTGTACCAGGCCGACGAGCTACGGTTTGGGTGAGGGTAGGGGGGTAGGGGGGATTTATTAGGGCCTGTCCGAGTAGGGGTTGTTATTCCGACGAAGGAGGAATCTGAGGACTGTCCTTGCCTGGTTTTATCCAGATTCCTCCTTCGTCGGAATGATACCCCCCACGCCCGCCCACCCTCAAACCCACTACTCCACCAGCACGCCGATGTAGTAGTTGAACGTGTCCACTTCCACGTTTTCCAGGGTGGCGCCGGGCAGGGCCAGGGGCCCCCACTTGGTGGTGGGCGCGAGGAAGCGGTACTCGCCGCCCTTGGTGCGCACGCGCACCGGTAGGTCGAAGCCCGGCACGCTGGCCTGCCAGCGGCACATGGGCGGCTGGGTTTTGCTGAAGCGGATTTCCAGGATGGGCAGGGTGCGGTACTGCAAGTACTGAGCGAAAATCTTGGACAGGTCGCGGCCCGATTCTTTGCTGAGGTAGGCGATAACCTGGTCGCCGGTTACGGTTTGGTGGTAGAAGGTTTTGCCGAGGCCGCGCAGCATCTGGCGCCATTTCTCGTCGTCGTTCACCACGGTGCGCACCATGTTCAGCAGGTTACTGCCCTTGTCGTACATGTCGCTGGAGCCCTCCTTGTTCACGCCGTAGGGCCCCACGATGGGCGCGTCGTTCTGGATGTTCAGGCGCTGCCCGTGGATGTAGGCCTGGCCGGCGGGCTTGCCGTACTGGCTCTCCACAAACAGGGCCTCCGAGTAGGTGGTGAAGCCCTCGTGCACCCACATGTCGGCAATGTCCTGGCTGGTGATGTTGTTGCCGAACCACTCGTGGCCGCTCTCGTGCACGATGATGAAGTCCCAGCCCGCGCCCCAGCCCGTACCCGAGCGGTCGCGCCCGAGGTAGCCGTTCAGGTACTTGTTGCCGTAGGCCACGGCGCTCTGGTGCTCCATGCCCAGGTGCGGGGCGTCCACCAGCTTGTAGCCGTCCTCGTAAAACGGGTAGGGCCCGAACCAGTGCTCCATGCTCTTGAGCATCGGCTTCACGTTGGCCGCGAAGTGGGTTTTGGCCTTGGCCAGGTTCTCGGGCAGCACCCAGTAGTCGAGCGTCAGGGGCCCCTTCTCGCCCTGGTACACGTCGCTGAAATGCGCGAAATGACCCACGTTCAGGGCCACGTCGTAGTTATTGATGGGGTTGCGCACGGCCCAGTCGAAGCGCGTGTAGCCGTCCTTCAGGTCCGTCACGCGGCGCAGGCGGCCGTTCGACACGTCCTGCAAGCCCGTAGGCACGCGGATGCTGATGAGCATCGAATCCACCTCGTCGGCCTGCTGGTCCTTGGTGGGCCACCAGATGCTGGCGCCCACGCCCTGGCAGGCGCTGGCTACCCACGGGGCCCCCTGCGCGTCCTTACTAAACACCAGGCCGCCGTCCCAGGGCGCCTTTTTGGCGACGGTGGGCTGGCCGCTGTACTGCACCACGAACTCGTCCTGGGCCCCCTTTTTGATGGCCCGCGGGAAGTTGACGAACACCGCGTTGGCCTCGCGGGTAAACGGCACCGGCTGGCCGTGGTACACCACCTTCTCCACCGCCAGGTTGGCAAACAGGTCGAATTGCAGGCGCGTGAAATCGCGCGTAGCCGCGAACCGAAACAAGTTGCTGCCGCTAACCGACTGCTTAGCCGGGTCGAGGCGCACGTCGAGGTGGTAGTATTTGATGTCGTAGCAGGTGCGCGCCGCCGGCTGGCCGCCGCGCAGCGTATCGGCCCGCGTGAGGGCCATCTTGGGCTGCATCAGCTGGGCGTTGGCGAGCTGCGCGGCCAGCAGTAGCAGTAGGAGGAGGAAGAACTCTTTTTTCAAGGTCATAGCAAAGAAATAAACGGCCGTAGGGGCGGGGCTTGCCCCCGCCCTCCGTTGCGCGGCGCGGAAAGGACGGGTGCGGGACTGAAAAACGGCGCAAAGTACCAGGCAAATGGCGCGAACGGGCGGGCGGGGGCAAGCCCCGCCCCTACACCCGCTGACGCCGAAACTGCGCACCACGAGGTAGGGGCGGGGCTTGCCTCCGCCCATCGCTGCCCGGAATCGGTGGCTTGGCGCGAACGGCCGGGCGGGAGCACGCCCCGCCCCTACCCCGCCGGCTCCGAAACTACGCCAGGAGGGGTTGGGGTTCCCCCCTGGGGCCCCGGGTTTGCGCCCGGCGGTGCATCTTGCGGACGGCCGGCGGGTGCGCCGCCGCGACCGTATTTTTCTTCCCCTATTTTCCTATTTTATGCCCAATAACTTCCATTCCGACCTGCCACCCGCTGTTTTGGCCGCCGTGCAGCAGCACCTCGACGCCATTAAGGCGGCCCTGGCGCCCTACCTCGTTTCCCTCACCCCCGACGAGCGCCGCACCATGCTGCGCATGGCCGACAAAACGGTGGCCTTCGTGCAAAAAACCAGCGACTACGCCGCCAACAACCCGGCCTTCGTGCCCGGCTTCGTGGACCTGGCCGAATTGCAGCAGGACGTGGCCGGGGTGCAGGCCCTCACGCCCCTGCGCCAGCAGTTCGAGCAGCTCGCCCTCGACGCCGACAGCACCGTGATGGTGGCCGGCTCCGAAGCCTACGCCAACTCGCTCATCATCTACGGCAACATCAAGTTCCTGGCCCGCAACAAGCAGCCCGGGGCCCAAGCCGCCTACGACGACCTGAGCCAGCGCTTCCCCGGCAGCGCCAACGCCGGGCGCAAGCCGGCCGCCGCCACCGCCTAGCGCGGTTTCCGGGCCGGTGCGCTCGGTATGGTAGAACGGCGTGGCGCGCCGTTTGGCGTTCGCCCGGCAATGGCGTGCCACGCCGTTCTACAGGCCGTCCGCCCTCGCTGCGCACTGACTTGGAGCCCGCGCCAGCCGGCCCCAATTGACCTAAAAAGGCCCGATTTCGGAGGAAATTTTCCCGAAATCGGGCCTTTTTGGGTCCGAATCGGTCCAACGCGGGCCGATTGCGGGCAGCGGCGGCCCACAATCGGCTCGCATTGGACCGATTTTGAACCAGCGCGGGCCGAAATCGGGCCGGCCGGCCCCGAAATCGATCCTTCGGGGGTCGAAATCAGGGGTCGAACCCCCGATTTCGGGGGGCGGCGGCGGCGGCCGGGGCGGCGCGCCCGGGGCCCCGCCCGCCCCGGCCCCCGCGCCAAAAAGAAGCGGGGGCGCCCGGCTACTTGCGGCAGCGGTTTAGGAAATCCGAAAATTCAACCTTGCCCGGCCGGCGGCGCGAAGCGGCGCGCTGCCGAAGCAGCGCCACTGTTCCCCTACGCCGGCCTACTGCTGCGGAAGCGCTGCTCCGGCTGCGCGCCGCGCCGCGCCGCCGGGCGGGCCGAGGGCTGCCTGAGCCGCTTCTTTCGCAAGGCTGGGCGGGAAATTGTTCGGCGCCGACGCGCCTTTTTGGGGCGGGGGCCGGGCCCGCGGGGGGCGCGGGGGGCCCCGCCCGCGCTTGGGTGCGCGCCGGGGGCCCCGGGCGGGGTGCCCCGGCCGCCGGGGCCCGGCCGCCGCGCCCTACGCTGCCCGGCCCCGCGGGCGCTTGGCCGGGGGGCCCGCAGCGGGCAGCAGCGGCGCTTGCAGCTGCCGGTAGGCCTGAAACAAAAACTCCAGCCGGCTCAGCTCGGTGGGGAAGGCCGCGGGGCGGTAGCAGGCATCCACGGCGCGGTCGAGGGCGGCGTGGGCGCGCACCAGGGCCGGGGGCATCGTGAGCGGGTCGTAGAGGGTGGCCAGGCTTTCGGCGGGGAACGCGGCCCGGGCCCCCAGCACCGCCTGCGCGGCGGCTTCCACGCCGACCGTTTGCCTGGGGGTAGGCACGGGCGGTGTTCGTCAGTATCTACCTGGGTTCTTCGGCGTTTAAGGCCAACTTTAAAGGGCTGCTGCGAGGCGCGCTACGTCGGGGAAAGCACGCTGCAAGTCTGGCAGGCGCAGCAGTGCCAATAGCCGGGCCCCGTGCGCAGTTTTGTGGTACGTCCCTTTTTTTGGATGGTCCCGCGTGCAGCGGGCCAACTCACGGTCGGGGTGCGACACGCGGGTAGGCGGTGCCCCGGGTAGGGCATGGGGCAACTTGGGGGCATAAAACTCGTGCAGCACACCGGGCTGCGCCAAAAACCAAGCCTCCATTTTCTGCACCATGAAAAACACCTGCTCGCGGTATCGTACCAGCTCTTGCGCTGCTAGCCACGCTTCGCGGGCTTCTTCCGGGCCATCCAAATCAACCAGCAGCAATACACGTTGGAAGAGGGAATTGGCCTTGTTAACCTCCAACCGAAACTTCCGAACGGCCCCGGCCGTGTCGTCTGACATAATAATTTGCGGCATGGGGCGGCCGGCTTGCGCCAGCAGTTTGCCAAAGCCGTTGCGCAGGTCACCGTTGTTGGTATTCTGGCTGCCTTCCACAAAAAGTACGCACTTTGCCATTGGTTAATAGCGGTTACCGCCCAGGGCCCCATCGCGCCACATTTGGCCCGGCGCAAATTCCTCGTACCATCCTGCAAAATCGGCTTCGGTGAATTGCCGCACCTGCGTTTGGTTGTATTCGTCTTTTTCAAAGACGCGCACCGCCCGTAGTGGGAATTGGTTAAGTAAGCCCGGGGCGTGCGTGGTCAGAATTATTTGTCTCCTTTTGCTTGCTTTCTCTAATTGTTTCCCCAATTCCACCAGCATGTCCGGGTGGAGGTTGCGTTCGGGTTCGTCAAAAACGGTGACACGGCCTCGTTCTGGCTGGTACAGCGCCACCAGCAGACAGAGGTAGCACAGCGTGCCGTCCGACACCTGCGCGGCGTGGATGGGCGTATCCAATCCCTTTTCCTGCAAGTAGAATTCCACGCTGCCTTGTCCATACACATTCATCCGAAAGCGCTGGAATTGCTCGTTTACGTCCTGAAGCCCGGCTTCGATGGCGTCGTAATCTGGCGCCGATTTAAGGCTTGTGACGTTGAGTACCTGGAATACATTGTCTCCGTTAGGAAGCAGCTTGTCGATGCCCGTGGCCCGAACGGCCGTGCGCATAGGAGCCTCTTCAATGGTGTTGAATGCTTTGTAAACGTCTAAGCCGCCCAAGTGAAAGCGAATAAACGATGACTCTCCGAACGCTTCTTCAAAAGCTAGCGTCGGCACCAGCAACTCTTTACCATTGCCCAGTTTACGACGGGTTATGCCAGTGCGTTCTACTATTGCTATTGCCGATGCGAATATGCTGCCACCGAGGGAATCAAAATACCGCTGTCCGTCCGGCCGTTCCACTACCTCGTCCACCGTAAAATCGTTAGCGTTTCCTAAGAGGACGATGCGGTAAACGATATCGTCTTCGTAACCGTCTTTCCAAGGCCCTATGACATCGACCGATAATGTGAAAGCCACTTCTATCTGGCGGTGAATGATTGGTCGAACCAGATTCTTTGGGTGTATCGAATTTAGGCCGCCCCACTGGGCAACTTGCTCTTGCAGCCGGCCATTTATCCCCGCCTTTAGCAGTTGAAAAGCACGTAATAAATTGCTTTTGCCACTGCCATTAACACCGACCAGCACATTCAAGTCCGGCTCCAATTCAATGGTGCAATCGCCGAAACTGAAGAAATTAACGAGGCGAACGGATTTAATCATTACAAAAGGCATTAGCCGGCCACGCGGCCTGTTGCGAAGATACAAGCCCAGCTATGGTAGCTGAAGCACCTCCAGCTTGTGGCCGTGGTAGCCGTTGTCGAGCAGGGCGTCGTGCAGGGCCCCCATCAGCTCGGCCGCCTTGATGTTGGCGGGGTCCTCGGGGCGGTACTCGCGCTTCTGGTACCCGGTGAGGAAGGCGAACAAGTGCAGGTGCTCGTGCAGCTGCGCCAGCCCAAATTCGTGCTCCGTGCCTTCGTCGAGGTCGTAGAGCCGGAAGCGGGCGAAGTCGCTCACGAGGATGTACTTGGGCAGCTCGTGGTCCTTCAGGCCGGGGAAGTAGTCGCGGGCCTGCTGCCCGGCGCGGTCGAGGTCGCGGCCGCGGCTCTTGTGCTCCACCAGCAGGGTGCCCTTCCAGAGCAGGTCGATGAAGCCCTGCTTGCCGTCGGCCTTCTTGATGGGCACCTCGAAGGAGGCCACGCGCCGGCGCTTCACGTCGAAGACGTGGAAAAAGTCAATCCAGAACGACTGGGCATCGGCCCGCTCATCGGTCGAATCCTGCCATTCCTGGGCAAAACGGATGGCGCGGTCTTTTAATTCGGAAAGGGAAAGGGGCATGGGGGGCGCGGGGAGGGGCAGAAAGGGCGCGGAAGATAGGGGCCCCGGCCGGCCGGGGCGTTACTTCGCGCCATGCCGCACCCCACTGTTTGTCTGCGCGACGTGCCCGGGGCCCTCGCGGCGCGCTCGGCGATGGTCACGCCCGCCATCCTGGTATCGGCCTGCGGGGCCCTGGTGCTCACCACCTCGCAGCGCCTGAGCCGCAGCCTGGAGCGGGTGCGGGCCGTGGCCGCCGCCCTGAAGCCCCTGCGCGCCGCCGCCGCCGGGGCCCCGCCCGATGCCGACGAGCACGGCTACTTCACGCAGCAGCCGGGGTTTTCGGCCCGGCGCACCCGGCCCTTGCAGCGGGCCCTGGCCAGCCTTTACGGGGCGCTGGGTATCTTTGTGGGCAGCATCGTGGTCATCGGGGCCATCGAGGCGCTGGCCCTCACGGCGGCCTGGCTGCTGGTGCTGCTGGCCCTGGCCGGTAGTGGAATGTTCTTCTACGCCAGCGTGTTGTTGATCTGGGAATCGCGGGTAGCGCTGCGCGACGTGGGGGTGGAAACGGACTATTTGGTGCAGCACAACCCCCCGGCGTAGCCCGCATTTGGGGCCCATTTTTTGTACTTCCCGGGGATTCCCTGCCGGCCAATCGGGCCGGGGTGGCTGTATTGACGAGTGCCGTGCCCACGGCTTTTTGGGTACATTGCGGCTGCGGTGCGCGAAAAAAGAGGCGCTCCGCCTGTTATCTATTAATGCGTGATTGTTATGAGAATTGTTCCTTCGAACCACATCCAAGTCTCGGTTCCCGACGACTGCCAGCTCCACGAGCTGGACATCTGGTCTTCCTGCTACACCGCCATCGAAGCCGGTACCAAACCGTTTGACGTGCGCCTGAACGACCGCAACTTCCGGGCCGGCGACGCCCTGCTGCTGCGCGAGTTCGACCCCGAAACCGGGGCCCACAGCGGGCGCATTGCCCTGCGCTGGGCCAGCCACGTGCTGCAAGGCGGCGCCTTCGGCATTGAGGCCGGCTGGTGCGTGCTGGGCCTGGCCGAGCACCCGCCGCTGCCGGCCGGCATCAGCGACACGCGCCTCTGGTAGGCCCCCTGGTAAGCCGAGCCGCTGGCGCCCCTGCGCCACCGGCTCGTTTTTGGGCCCCGCGCTTTGCAATCGTTACCGGTTGCAAAGCGCGGGGCTTTTTTGTGGGCCGCGGGCGCGGCCAGGCAGCGGCTCCTGGCGCAATTTTCAAAGCGGTGTACAGTCAGGCCGGCGCATAGAACGGAGGGGCGCTCCGTTTCCATGCGAATGCCAAACGGAGCGCCCTCCCGTTTTATACTCGTCACGAAGTAGGGCGCGCGGCTTGTTCCCGCCCGTCGTTGCACGAAAGCCGACTGAACCGTTCAAGGACGGGCGGGGGCAAGCCCCGCACCCTACCTCGTTTTCGCATTCCACTTCGTGAGCAGCATAAAGCTATTTATACTGCTCACGAAGTGGAATGCGGGGCTTGTCCCCGCCCGTCGTTGCACGAAAGCCGACGGAACCGTTCAAGGACGGGCGGGGGCAAGCCCCGCACCCTACTTCATTTTCGCATTCCACTTCGTGAGCAGCATACACGCTGGGTACGCCGACTCTAAAAGCTGTGCAGGCGGTCAGGCCGGCTGGTCCAGCAGCCAGCCCACGGCCGCGCCTTCGTCGGCAAACACGCGGGCCTGGTAGGGGCGCTCGGGGGCCAGGGCGTAGGCCACGGGCGAAACCACGGCGGCGTCAGTGTGCATCTGCTCGATGCGGGCCGGCGAGCTGAACACGGCCAGCCGCAGCGGGCACGGGGCCAGCCGGGTCGCGGCTTCGGGGAAAAATTCGTCGGCGAGCCAGGCCGTTTCCACGACTTTGATGGGGCCGCCGCGGCGGGCGTCGAGCAGCCAATGCGCGCAGCCGTGCTGCTGAGCCTGGGCCAGCAGGTCCCGGTAAGAGGCCTGGGCTTCGGCCAGGGTAGTTTCGCGCAGCCAGCGCAGGAACAAAATGTGAAGGTCGGGCCGGTGGAGAATGGTGTAAGAAGGAGCCAAGGTGACGGGTACTGGAATGCAATAAGCAGTGAACGGGAAGTGAACGCGGATCGGGTAACAAGTGCTAAACCGCCAGGGCTTTGCGCGGCCGGGCCGGGCAAGCGAAAGGGGCCCCGGCGCGGCGAAAGGTAGCAACGGGCCGGCCATCCGCGAGCCCCGGCGGCGGCAACCCGCGCCGCTGCCCGATCTTTGCCGGGCCGCTGCCTCTCCCCGCCCGCATGACCTTCACCGATTTCAAAGCCCTGCACCAGCGCCGCCAGACCGCGCACCTGGCCCGCCATGGCCACCGCCTGGCCGAGCGCCAGGAGGACAGCTTCGACCTGATGCTGTTCGCGGTGGGCGATTTCTACGCCGAAACCTGGCGCAGCCGCGGCGACGACGCGGTACTCTTCATCCACGTGTTCCAAAAGTCCGCCGGCCTGGGCGAGTACCTGGCCCGGGTGCAGCTGCCGCAGGGCCTCTAGAGCCCCCGGGACCCTAGAGGCCCTGCTGGCCCGGCCGGTCCACGTCGGTGATCTGGCCCTTGTTCTGCATGGTGCGCAGGTCGAGCAGGGTTAGCGAAAACGATTCCTTGCTGTACTTGGCCGGGGCGTTGAGGTCGTCAATCGGGTGGCTGTTGTTGACTTGGTACTCGTTGGCCACCAGATCCACGAGGTTGCCCCCGGTGCTGACGACCTTGAGGAGCGAGTAGTTGGGGTCGCCCGCTTTTTCGTGCACCGTGCAAACGTCGCCGACGCGGGGTGCGGCCAGGTAGGCGGCGTTGTTCTTGTCGTCGCGCGCGCAGGCTATGCTGGCCCACGCCACGCCCAGCACCAGCAGGAAAACGCCGGTCCAGTGCCAAATGGGAGCCCGGAGTTGAGATTTGGCGCTTTTCACGGCCCCGCGCACGGCCCCGCGCACGGCCCCGCGCACGGCCCCGCGCACGGCGGCTGGCACGGCCAGGTCGTCCGTCCTACGTGCGCTGGCAGTGCGTGCATTGCGTCACGGCGGGCTTGCTGTGCGGAAACAGCGGCACCCAATACGAGTGGGCGTATTGGCTGAATAAACTGAGTTGCAGCGCTTCGGGGGTAGCGCAGGCCGGGCAGGCCATGCCGGGCAGCGGTGCCGTATGCAGGTGCGCGCCGTTGGTTCCGTAAATAACTGATGTTACGCACTGATTGCGCCTACGCTTCAGAAAGGGACTCCAGCTGCTTCAGCAAATGCCCTTCCTACGCAATCCGTCAAAGTGGTGCGTAACATCAGTAAATAATCATGCGGGTAGAAGTTGAACAGCGATAGATAAAAAGTTAGTAGGGTAAAAATAAAGGCGTTAGGCGCGCAAATCCGCGCCAGTTTCCATAAATAAAGAAGAATCTAGGAATAAATATGTTACGGGATGGAGGAAAGCGCCAGCGACCCCCATTTCCAATCGGCGGCGGGGCCCCAGCGCTGGGGCCAGCGGCCAACGGGGTGCGCAGCGCAACGCGTAGGCAGTGCCTGGTGGTACTGTTAGAGCGCCGTGGGCGCGGACTTCCTGCACTTAGCCGGGCCGCTGCTGGCGTGGGCGGCAGCGCCGGGGCCCCGGAAAAGCTGAACTAAAGAAAAATAACGGCCTGACTGGCACCTACTGAGTGCCTGTTTTCTGTTGAAAAGCATCAAAAGAATCGATAAATTAGTGTATTGGCTGAGCCACTCACTACCGCTTGGTATGTGCCTGCATCAATTAATCTACGTCAGCACCGCCGTCCAGCCCTTCAGTGATGATGTGCTGCGGGCGCTGTTGGCGTAGGCCTGGCCCCGCAACCAAGCCACCGGCCTAACGGGCCTGCTGCTGTACAGCGAGGGCCTGTTTTTGTAGCTGCTGGAAGGCGCAGAAGCCACGGTGCACGAGCTTTACTACGGCCCCATTGCCCGCGACCTACGCTACCGCCGCCTGCACGTGCTGGCCGACGGCCCACTCACCGCCCGCACCTTCCCCGGCTGGCACATGGGCTTTCTGCACACTTCCCCGGCCAGCGAGGTGGCCATCGATGGCTACCTTAACCCTGCCGGTGCCGGCTTCTTAGCCAGCCACGCCCCGGCTGCCTCCCCGGTGCTGCTGAACCTGCTGCACCAGTTTGTGCATCGCTAGGTCCGGGCCCGCCGCCATTAACCCCGGCGACCGGGCAAACCAACAAAGCTCGTTCGGTACGCCGTTGCAAAAGCCGTGGGGCCCCTACCTTGCCCGCATGAAAACGCGCTGGCTGCCCCTGCTGTTTGCCCTGGTCAAGTTTATCTCAGGCTACGTGCTGCTCAGCCCGTTGTACGAGTTGCAGCGCGATGAGTACCTGTACCTGGCCCACGGCCGGCACCTGGCCTGGGGCTACCTCGAAGTGCCGCCCCTGACGGCGGCCCAGGCCTGGCTGACCAACGCGGCGGGCGGCGATTTTTGGGCCGTGAAGTTCTGGCCGTTTCTGTGGGGCGCGGCCACCGTGTACCTGGTGGTGCGGCTGGCGCAGCGGCTGGGCGGTGGCTGGTTTGCGGGGGGCCTGGCCGGCACCTGCTACCTGGGCACGGCCTTCGCCCGGCTCAATTTGCTGTTTCAGCCCAACTCGTTCGAGGTATTTGGGTTCGTGTTCTGCCTTTACTGCCTGGCGCGCTACCTGCACACGGAGCGGCCCGGGGCCCTGTACGGGCTGGGCGTGGGCCTGGGGCTGGGGATGCTGAACAAGTACACGACGCTGTTTTTCGGGGCGGCGCTGGTGGGGGCCCTGCTGCTCACGCCCGCCCGCCGGCTGCTACGGAACCGCCACTTCTGGGGCGCGCTGGGGCTGGCGCTGCTGCTTTGGGGCCCCAACCTGGCCTGGCAGCTGGCCCACGGCTTGCCGGTGCGCCACCACATGCAGCTGCTGCACGATGGCCAGCTGGTGCACATCGGGGCCGGTACGTTCTGGAAAATGCAGCTGCTTATGTGCCTGGGAGCCGTGTGGGTGTGGGTGCCGGGGCTGGGGGCCCTGCTGGTGGGGCGCGCGTTTCGGGAGTACCGGGCGCTGGGCTGGGTACCGGTGCTGGGCGTGGGCCTACTGGCGGCCCTGCACGGCAAAGACTACTACGCCCTGGGCTACTACCCGGTGCTGTTCAGCTTCGGGGCGGTGTGGTGGGCGGCCCGGCTGCAAAACTCCCGCTGGAAAGCCGTGCTGCGGCCGGCGCTGGTGGCCCTGCCGCTGGTGCTGCTGGCGCGCATTTTCCCATTCATCTACCCCGTGGTGGGGCCCGCCGGGATGCTGGCCCTGCGCCCGCGCTACGCCGGCCTGGGCTTCTACCGCTGGGAAGACGGCCGCGACCACGCCCTGCCCCAGGACTACGCCGACATGCTGGGCTGGCGCGAATTGGCCGACAAAACCTGGGCCGCCTACCAGTCCCTGCCCGATTCGGTGCGCGCCCATACCCTCATCAAGTGCGCCAACTACGGCCAGGCCAGCGCCATCAACTACTACAACCGCCACCGCCCCATGCCTCCGGCCCAGAGCACCAACGGCAGCTTCCTGCTCTGGTGGCCCGCCCCGCAAACGTATCGCGCCGCCATCATCATCGATGACGAATTCCACCCCGAGCTCGCGTCGCACTTCGCCACTTACTACCGCGCCGGTACAGTTACTAACCCCTACGCCCGTGAGCACGGCACGCTCATCATCGTCGGCCGGGGGCCCGACGCGGCTGTACAGGCCCTGGCGCGCCGTGAGCAGCAAGCCGAGCTGGCCGCCTGGCAGGGCCAGTAGCGGCCTATTAGCGCAGTTTTCAGGTTCGTGTACGGCCCGGTCGGCTAGCCGCCGCTTATTTTCCCTGACGAGAATCGGCCGGCCGGCTGAAAAAGCCGGCGGACCGGCAGCGGCCAGACGATATACGGACCGGAAAGCTGCGCTAAGTTGTCAGTCGTTAGTTATCATTTGTTGACTGATTTATAAGTTGTTGACTAACAAATGAGAGCTCGTTCACTTTTGCACGGCTACTCAGCCCGCGAAGGCGAATTCGGCCCGCAGCTCCCAGGGCCCCCCGCGGTAGGCCCACAGCTTCAGGCCGGTGCCAGTGGCGGCGAAGGGCTGGAAATCGGCCTGCAAGCCGGCCAGCAGCTGGCAGGCCGCGGTGGGGTCCACCTTGTTTTGCACGGTGATGTGGGGCTGGAGCTTCTGCTGGTCCTGGGGCGTGAGGCGCGGGCCCCAGGCCGTTTGCAGGCGGCGGTGCAGGGCGCGCAGTTCGGCGTTTTCCAGGTTGAAGGCTACCCCGCGGCCCAACGAGCGCAGGCTGGCCACCTGCATCGGCAGGGCCCCCAGCGCGCGGCAAGCGTCGGCCAGCTCGGTTTTCAGCCGCGCCTCGTCCTCCCCCGGTAAGTGGTGGAACAGCGTAACGTGCGCGGCCAAGTAGTTGATTTTGGGCGGGAAGTGCTGGCGGCGCAGCTCGTCGAAATACGCTTGCGATTCAGCATCGAGGGCCAGGGTGAGGATGAGCGGGGCAGGGGCGGGAAGGGACATGAGGAGGGGGAAGGGAGTTTTGGGGAAAAGCAATGTTAAGGTGGTATTCAAAGGCCGTCATGCTGAGCGCAGCGAAGCATCTTTCTGGTGTTACTAATCATAGTTGCTGGTGCGGGAAAGATGCTTCGCTACGCTCAGCATAACGGCCTATTTTTTCTGAATTTTATTAATTAAGAGCCATTATACGGTGACCAAAAGGCCGTCATGCTGAGCCTGTCGAAGCATCTCTCCCGCGGCAGTAATCCATGATTTAGTCAGCGGGAGAGATGCTTCGGCTGCGCTCAGCATGACGACCTGATTTATTTACTTTTTCCCGATAAATACTTGTTTAATATACTGATATCCAACAAATAAAACAAAAGAAGAGTGTTCGCTGAAAGGACCTATTGTACGGCCCGGAGTGTTTAATAACCAATGCAGACCGACCTCTTTTTGCCCGTTCTCAACGCCCCGATGCCAGTGGCCGCGCCGGTGCTCGCCGACGTTTCCGCCGATGCTACGGCTCCGCGCACGCATGGCGCCAAGCTGTAGCTGCCCAAGCGTGTGCTCTTTACTCCCGACGCCTTGCAGGAGGACTACGGCCAGCAAATCCTGGCCCGCGCCACGGCCCTGAACCTCGACATTGAGCTGCTGAAAAGCAACCGCCTCACCGGCCTGCGGGGCGACGACGAGCGCGCCACCTACCGCACCGCCAAAACCACGCTGGCCGTCGTGAACGCCCCCGCCGGGGCCCTGCGCCTCCAGCCCACCCCGCCCTCGGCCAACTTCCAGCTCAACCTGGCCAAAGGCTGCCCCGCCCACTGCCAGTACTGCTACCTGGCCGGTAGCCTTAGCGGGCCGCCCGTGGTACGCGCCTTCGCCAACCTGCCCAAACTGCTGGCCAACACCCAGGTATATGAGCGCGCCGACCGCCCCGTGAGCTTCGAGGCCAGTTGCTACACCGACGTGCTGGGCATCGAGCACCTCACCGGGGCCCTGGCCGAAACCGTGCGCTACTTCGCCGGCCGCGAGGGGGGGCGCCTGCGCTTCGTGAGCAAGTACGACCACGTGGAAAGCCTGCTGGGCCTGCCCCACCGCGGCCACACCCGCGCCCGCGCCTCCCTCAACGCCGAGCCCCTGGCCCGGCAGCTGGAGGGCGGCACGGCCAGCATCGAGGCCCGCATCCGTGCCCTGCGCAAGCTGGCGCTGCCGGTGGCGCAGGGCGGCGGCGGCTACCCGGTGGGCGTGCTGCTGGCCCCCATCATGCCCCTGCCCGACTGGCAGCGGCACTACGGCGAGCTGCTGGACCGCGTGCGCGCGGCCTTCGATTTCGACTGCGACCTCACCGTGGAGTTCGTCACGCACCGCTTCACGCCCGGCTCCAAGGAGGTGCTGCTCGGCTGGTACCCCGGCACCACCCTCGACCTCAGCGAAACCGACCGCGCCGTGAAGCGCAACAAGTTCGGGGGCCTGAAATATGTGTACAACCCGCCCACCATGAAGGAGCTAAAGACTTGGTTCTGCGCCGAATGGCAGCGGCGTTTCCCTCACGCGCCCATCCAGTACTGGACGTAGGGCCCCCGCGCCGGGGCCCTAGCAGCCGCAGCGGAAATCGGGGTAGTCGGCGAAGGCCGGCGCGGCCGTGTCGTCTATGCGGATGATGTGGTCGAGCCGCACCTCGCTGCCCGAGGCCAGCTGCGCGTACTCGGCATGGTCGCGGGTGACGAACGTTTTAATGGCCACCGACTCCTGGCACAGTTGCCGCAAGTCGTTGAAATACTGTAAGTACACGGGCTGCTGGCGGGTGGCTGCCGCTTTCAGTATGTCGTAGAAGCCGCAGGCAATGGGTTGGTAATTGGTGGGCACGGCGGATACGGGTTTGGGTGGAGCGCGTAGTTTACGCTCACAACCAGCCCCGCGTTAACTACTCAGGCGTTGTGTATCGAACCGCAGCCGTTGCGCTGGTATCTCAGGGCAACGAAAATCAGTTTTTATACTGCTCACGAAGTGGAATGCGAAAACGGAGTAGGGTGCGGGGCTTGCCCCCGCCCGTCCTTGAACGGTTCCGTCGGCTTTCGTTCCACGACGGGCGGGGGCAAGCCCCGCACCCTACTTCGTGACGAGTGTAACTATGCCCCCTATCCTCATCGAACCCCTGAGCGAGCAAGCTTACGAGCTGTTGCGGCAGTTGGAAGCGCTGCATATTCTGCGGGTAGTGCCCGCGGCCGAGGCGCCCGCACCGGCCAAGCGTAAATGGGCCGGCAGCCTGAGCGATGCCACGGCTAGTAAGTTGCGGGAACACACCGAACAAGCGCGGCAAGAATGGGAACGCACGTTTTAGCGGATACCAACGCGGGAATTGACTTTCTGAACGATAAGCTGCCTGCAGCGAGCACCGCCTGGTTTCAGCAGGCGCTCGATGAGGGCGGCATGGCCATGTCTGTGGTAGTGTAGATAGAGCTGCTTTCTTGGCTTGGCAGTCCGGCAGACCTGCAATTGTTGGAAGATTTCATCGCGGCGACAATCATTTTACCCCTCGATGAGCCCGTCGTCCAGCAAACCATTCTATTGCGCCAGCAGCACCGCATCAAGCTGCCCGATGCCATCATTGCCGCCACGGCCTTAATACACGGGCTGCCACTGCTGACTCGAAATGCGGTGGATTCCCAGTGAATCGCGGGGTTGCTGGTGGTTAATCCGCATGACCCGGCCCAGCTGCCGGCTCGCTAGCCCCACCGCCGCGTGAAATTCCTCGTTTTCCTGGCCCTGCTCACAGCTAGCTGCGCCACCAGCCCTCATCGCGCCGCGCCGGCCAGCGCCGCCCCGGCCGAAATGCTCACCGACAGCCTCGCGCTGTTCGACGGTGCCCGCCAGCGGGCCGTGCCGGTGGCGCTGTAATTCCTCGGCGGCTGGGGCCCCAACACGCGGTTGAAGGCCGCTATCCTCAGCCACGGCTACGGTGGGCAGAACACGGCGTATTCGTTCATCGCCCGCAGCTTGGTGGCGCACGGCTACTTCGTGGCCAGCATCCAGCACGAGTTGCCCACCGATGTGCCCATCCCCACCGTGGGGCCCCCGCAGGTGGTGCGCCGCCCCAACCGGGAGCGCAGGGTGCAGAACATCCTGTTTGTGCGGCAGAAGTTGCGGAAGAAATACCCCCGTGTCGACTTCGGCCAGCTGTTGCTGGTGGGCCATTCCAACGGCGGCGACCCGGCCATGCTCTTCGCCCAGGAGCACCCGGCGCTGGTGCGGCGCGTGGTGTCGCTCGACAACCGCCGGATGCCGTTTCTGCGCGCGCGCCAGCCCCGGGTGCTGTCGCTGCGTTCGAGCGACCAGGTGGCCGATAGCGGCGTAGTGCCTTCGCCGGCCGAGCAGCGCCGTTTTGGCAGTGCCGTAGTGCGGCTGCCGGCTATCATCCACAACGACATGTGGGACGGCGCCACGCCCACCCAGCAGCAGGAAATAAACGGGTGGATTACCCGGTTCCTGGCGCAGTAGCGGGGCGGCGGCCGGCGCGGGGCCCCGGCAGCCCGCGGCGCGGGCGCATCTTTGCGCCGTGCCGCCGCCCGGTGTGCGCCCCACTTTTCCCTTTGCCATGTCCATTCCCATCTACCAGGTCGATGCTTTTGCCCGCCGCGCTTTTGCCGGTAACCCCGCCGCCGTGTGCCCGCTTGATGCGTGGCTGCCCGACGCGCTGATGCAGCAGATTGCCGCCGAAAACAACCTGGCCGAAACCGCCTTTTTCGTGCCTTTGCAAGGTCAGGAAGCCGATTTCCACCTGCGCTGGTTCACGCCCACGTTCGAGATTGACCTGTGCGGGCACGCCACCCTGGCCACGGCCCACGTGCTGTGGAACGAGCGCGGCTTCGCCAAGTCCGAAATCGTGTTCCAGAGCCAGAGCGGCCCGTTGCGCGTGCGCCGCGAAGCCGACGGCCGCCGCACACTCGATTTCCCCAGCCGCCCGCCCCGGCCGCTGGCGCCCGACGAGGTGCCGGCCGTGCTTACGCAGGCGCTGGGCCCCGGCGCGGCCGTGCCGCGGGCCGTACTAGCCGCGCGCGATTTGGTGGTTGAGTTTGCCACCGCCGACGAGGTGCTGGCCCTGCAACCCGACTTCGGGGCCCTGGTGGCGCTGGGTTACATCGGCTTGGTGGCCACCGCGCCCGGTACCGCCGGCGTCGATTTTGTGTCGCGCTTTTTTGCCCCCGAAGTGGGCGTGCCCGAAGACCCCGTCACCGGTTCGGCCCACAGCACGCTCATCCCGTTCTGGGCCGCCAAGCTGGGCAAAACCGAGCTGTTTGCCCGCCAGGAATCGGCCCGCGGTGGCGAGCTGTGGTGCCGCCTGCGCGGCGACCGGGTGGACATCGGCGGCTATGCCGTAACCTACTTAGTGGGGGCCCTGCACAACTTACCCGGCTTGTAGCGTGGACGCTGCGAGTCTGCGCCACTCGCTTCGTCCCGCCGGTAATCGTGCACTTGTAGCGCGGGCTTTGTAGTCCGCGGCTCTCGCTTCGTCCTACCGGTGACCGTGCATCCGTAGCGCGAACTTTAGCTTCGCTGACCTTCGGTTATAGTCCGCGGCTCTGAACGGTCACCCAACGATAATCGGCAGGACGAAGCGAGAGCCGCGAACTACAAAGTCCGCGTTACACCACCTTTTTGGCGGCGCGGGGCGTAGATTTTTTGGTGGTGGCGGCGTTGAGGCGGTCGGGGTTTTCGGCCAGGAACTTGCCCCAGCTTTTGCCGCCGGCGGCGGTGGCGTTGTTACCTTTTTGGTAGTGGTGGCACAGGGCTACGGCCAGGGCGTCGGTCGCGTCGAGCAGCTTGGGAGCCTCGGCGATGGGCGGCAGGGCCAGGGTTTGGCGCAGCATGTGGGCTACGTGTTCCTTGGTAGCGCTGCCCGAGCCGGTGACTGACTGCTTCACCTTGGTGGGGGCGTACTCGACGTAGGGAATCTGGCGGGAGAGGCAGGCGGCGATGGCCACGCCCTGCGCCCGGCCCAGCTTGAGCATACTTTGCACGTTCACCCCAAAAAACGGCGCCTCGATGGCCAGCTCGTCGGGCAGAAACTCGTCGATCAGCTCAATCATCCGGTCGAAAATCCGCTTTAATTTTACCGCATGGTTCGACCCGAGGGCTTTCATATTGATGACGTCGTACCGGAGCACCGTGACGTGCTGCCCGCGCACCTCGATGACGGCGTAGCCCATGATCTGGGTGCCCGGGTCGACGCCCATGATGACCTTGGGCAGCAAATCGGCCGGCGGGGCGGGGCGGGGGTGGAGGAAGGCGGGCAAGGTGGGCGCGGGGAGCAGTTGGGAAGCGGGAATCGGGAAACGGGAAGCGGCTCGGAAGCGGGACGCGAAGAGCAGCAGTGGGCAGGTACGCCTTCATTACAAAGTTACGCCGCTGCCCCGGCGCCACCCGCCCCGGCCGCGGCCCCCGCCCCGGGGCCCCAAAACCCGCCCCGCGCCCCCGCCAAGTGGGGGCCCTGGATTACGCTGGGCAAAGTAGGCGTGACGCTGCTCACGCTGGGCTTGCTGTACAATTCCGTGTTTGCGGCCCCCGACACGGCCGCCGCCTGGCGCGCCCTGCTGGCCACGGCCCTGGGCGGCGCTGGCCGCGGGCCGGTGCTGGGGGCCCTGGCCCTGGTGCCCGTCAACTGGGGCCTGGAGGCCTGGAAGTGGCACCGCCTGGCCCGGCACCTGGGGCCGGTAAGCTTCGGGCGCAGCCTGCGGGGCGTGCTGGTGGGCCTCACCCTGGGCTTTGCCACCCCCAACCGCGTGGGCGACTACGCCGGCCGCATCCTGGAGCTGAAAAGCCGCCGCGTGCGAGCCCTGGGGGCCGTGTTTCTGGGGCGCTACTGCCAACTGGTGGCCACCGTGCTGGCCGGCGTGGCGGGCCTGCTGTATTTTTTGCTGACATTTTACCTGGCGGATTTCCCGGCGGCGGAGCTGGGGGTAATTACCACGGCCGCAGCGGTTTGCGGGCTGGTGCTGGTGCCGCTCTATCGCTCGCGGCTGCTGGTGGCGGCGCTGGGCCTGTGGCGGCCGCTGCGGCGGTTCCGGCCGGCGCTGGCCGTGATGCCCACCTACCCGGCCCGGGCCCTGCACGCGGTGCTGGCCATTTCGGGGCTGCGCTACGCCGTGTTTTGCGCGCAGTTTCTGCTGCTGCTGCGCGCCTACGGGGTGGGGGCGGGGCTGGGGCCCGGGCTGGCCGCCGTGGCGGGTACGTTCCTGCTGAAATCGCTGGTGCCCTCGCTGAACGCGCTGGCCGACGTGGGCGTGCGCGAGCTGTCGGCCACCCACTTGTTTGGTCTGCTGGGGCAGCCGGCGCTGCCCGTGCTCTCGGCCAGCCTCAGCCTGTGGGTCATCAACATTGCGTTGCCCAGCGCCGCCGGCCTGCTGCTGGTGCCGGGCCTGCGCGTGTGGCGCAGCCGCAGCGCGTGAGGGCGGCCGTGGTGGGGCCCCTGCTGCTGGCTGCCCCCGCGCTCTACGCCGGCGTAATGGTGTGGCTGCGCGGCGGTTGGCAACGCAGCCGCGCCGCCGCCGAAGCCGCGCAAGTAGCTGCCGAAACAATCGCCAAGGCAAGCGCTGGGGGCCCCAGCGAAGCCGTTGCCGGGCCGCCCGCAGCCGCTGGGTTTCCAGGTGAAGCTGCTGCCGGGGCCCCCGCAGTTGCGGGGTTTCCAGGCGAAACTGCCGCTGGGGCCCCCATAGTCGCCGGGCTTCCTGCTAAGGCAAGCACCGAAGCTGCCAACGCCTTAGCTGAAACTGCCGCTGCCGAAGCCGCCGCCGGGGCCCCTGCTGCCGCGAAACTCCACCGCGTCAACGCCGCCGCTAGCGCCGCCACTACCGCTGGGGCCCCTGCCACCTCTGCAACTGCCGCCCCGGCCGAACCTGCAGCCGCCCCGCTGCTCTTCTCCGTCCTCATCGCCGCCCGCGACGAGGCCGCCGCGCTGCCCCAGCTACTGGCCGACCTCGCCGCCCAAACCCTGCCTGCCGCCCGCTTCGAGGTGCTCATCGCCGACGACCACTCCGCCGACGGCACCGGGGCCCTGGTACGGGCGGCGGCCGCGGGCCTGCCGTTCCGCCTGCAACTGGTCGAACTACCGGCCGCCCAAACCGGCAAGAAAGCCGCCCTGGCCGCCGCCCTGGCGCGGGCCGGGGCCCCCTGGCTCGTCTGCACCGACGCCGATTGCCGCCTGGGCCCCGGCTGGCTCGCCGCCTACGCCCGCCTGCTGGCCGCCGGTCCCCAACCCGATTTCATCAGCGGCCCGGTGCTGCTCACGGGGCCCGGTACGTTTTTTCAGCGGCTGCTCGGGCTGGAATTTGCGGGCCTGGTGGGCGTGGGTGGGGCCTGCATTGGGCGCGGGGCCCCCACCATGTGCAACGGCGCCAACCTGGCCTACCGCCGCGCCGCCTTCGACGCCATCAATGGCTACGCTGCCCACGCCCACCTAGCCAGCGGCGACGACGAGTTCCTGATGCACCAGCTCCACGCCGCCCACCCCGGCAGCGTGCGTTTCCTGGCCGATGCCGCCGCCGTGGTCCGCACCGCCGCGCCCGCTACCCTGGGGGCCCTGCTGCGGCAGCGGGTGCGCTGGGCCAGCAAGTGGCGCCACTACCAAAGCCCCGCCTCGCGCCGCCTGGCTCCGCTGGTGCTGGGGGCCAACGTAGCCCTGGCCGCCGGGGCCTTGGCGGCGCTGCGGTGGCCGGCGCTGGGGCCCTGGGTGGCCGCCGCCTGGGGGCTTAAGCTCGGGGCCGATTGGTGGCTGCTGGCCCCGGTGCTGCGGTTTCTGGGGCCCCGGCGGTGGCTGTGGGGCCTGCTGCCGCTCCAGCTGCTGTACGCGCCCTACGCGCTGGCCGTGGGCGCGGCCGGCTGGCGCGGCGGCTACCGCTGGAAGGGGCGGGCGGTGCGGTAGCGTTAAACGGCCCGGCGAAGGGCAGGATTTTTAGCACTAAAGCTCATGCCGAGCACAAATCTTGAATCCTACACGAATGGTTCTACGAAGCACCTCAGCCCGCCTTCTGCCAAACCGCTGTTATCTGCTGCCCTTCTTATTATTCAGGAATAAAGTCTGAAATTGGTGTCGCACGTCTGCTTGCATTATCATGAAAACAACAAGTAACAAGATTGTCAAACGAGTTGTCACCACCTTCACTTACTGGTTGAATATGGTCTAGTGTAGCATTAAATCTTGTCAGTTGCTTATTGCACTTGTAGCACAAATATTTGTCTCGCTCGAATATCTTTAGTCTATTTTCCTTAATGTTATAATAGTCTTGTTCTTTCTTAGGGTCAACAAAAGGGAGGTTTTCCTTGATAAAGAATTTCATTTTTTCTTTACAGATTTCAATCTCTTCTGGTAGAAATATTTTATATAATGTTCCTTCCCTATTAGTGTCTCCAACTTTTTTTATCACATTTAAGATTTCCAATGATCTTAAATTCTCTGCAACAGTTTTTTCTCCTGACCTCGGATTTTGACTGTCCAAGTTTTTAAATTTTGAACCAATACCTTTTGCAATTTTTGCGTTACTAGCCCTTATGAATACATTTCCGTTTTCAAGGATTGAATGCCTGAATAGAAACCAATATACATCCATTTCATAAGGAGAAATAACTGGTTGTAAAAAGTCAACGATGTCCTTTATAAGTTGTGGAAGTTCAAATAGGTCAAATGTTTCTTTAACACTCTCACTGTCCGTTTGTGTGTTAGAATTTTCAATATTGTCGAGCAGTTCTCTTATTTTCTTTATGTCTTCTTTCATAATTACAGTGCCGTTTTAGGGTTGCAGATAACATCTAGGTTTACGCAATTGCATAAAATCGCCCAGAATCATTGTGCTTTGCGTAAGTGTCAAGGAGGCTATGTGTTTACTGCTTCTTGAGTAGCAAACACCCATAGTTGCTAATGTAGCAGATTTTCCAAATGCTGGAACCAAACCTTCCCCGCAATTACCTTTGCCCACCCCCTTTCCCCCGCCGCTTTCCGCCTCCCGTGACCGACCCTGAATTCGACTTGCTCGACGAGCTGTACTTCGTCACCCCCTTCCGCACCTTGTTGGAAAAAACCGGCCTACCCGTGGCCGAGCTGCGCGAGCAGCTGCGCAGCCTGCTGGAGCAGGGCCTAATTCGCAGCTACTGGCCCGACCCCGACACCGAGCTGGCCTACGAGCCCACCTCCTACGGCGCCATTGCCACCGACGCCAGCTTTCTGGCCTCCAAGGAGGGGCTGCTGCGCCACAACACCCGTTAGCCGTGGCCCCGCCCGTGCTGCCCGCCCCGCCGGCCGCCCGCCCGCCGGGCTACTACGTGCGCCAGCGCCTGTGGCAGAACCGGCCCGCCGTATTCGGCCTGGTGTTCATTGCGTTGTGCGCGCTGGTGTCGGTGCTCGGCTACTGGATTTTGCCCGACAACTCGCCCGACGCCAGCCACGGCTTCGTGGCGTTGCAAAAGCAGGGCCCCGGCCTCACGGTAGATTTCCTGCGCCGGCCGCTGCCCGATTCGGCGCTGGCCGGCCGCCCGTCCAGCAATATTTTCCGCACTTGGTGGCGCGGCCGCGAGCCCACCTACGAGGAAGCGCCCATCGCTGCCTACCAAGTCCAGGGCCCCGACTCGGCCCTGGTGCGGCCCTGGGCCGAGCCCGGCACCGCGCCGGGGCCCCCGCAGCGCGTGGCCGCCGGGCCGCGCGTGGCCCGCACCTACTGGCTAGGTACCGACAAGGCCGGCCGCGACGAGCTGAGCCGCCTGCTGCTGGGCACGCGCATTTCGCTGGGCATTGGGCTGGTGGCGGTGCTCATTTCGATGGCGCTGGGCATGGCCGTGGGGGCCCTGGCCGGCTACTTCGGCGGCTGGATTGACAGCGTGCTGCTGGGGGTGATGACCGTGGTGTGGAGCATCCCGGGCATTATGCTGGTCATCGCCATTTCGCTGGCGCTGGATAGCAAAGGTGTGTGGGTCAGCTTCGTAGCTGTGGGGCTGACGATGTGGGTGGACGTGGCCCGCGTGGTGCGCGGGCAGCTGCTGAGCCTGCGCTCGGCCACTTTCGTGGAGGCCGGGCGGGTGCTGGGACTGCCCACCTCGCGGCTCATTGCCCGGCACCTGCTGCCCAACCTGCGGGGGCCCCTGCTGGTACTGGCCACCAGCAACTTCGCCGCTGCCATCCTGCTCGAAGCCGGCCTGAGTTTCCTCGGGCTGGGGGTGCAGCCGCCAGCCCCCAGCTGGGGCCTGATGGTGAAGGAGGGCTACGACCTGCTGGGCACCCAAGCCGGCCTCTGGCTGACGGTGCTGCCGGGCGCGGCCATCTCGCTACTGGTTTTGAGCTTTAATTTGCTGGGTAATGGCCTGCGCGACGCCTACGACCCCAAAACAGCGCTGCGCTAGGGCCCTTTTTTTTGCTTATGGCTAACGTTACCCCCGATAAACGCCTTTTTTTGAAGGAGCGCGAACTCACCGCGCTGCTCGAAATCACCCAGGCCATCACCCAGGACGCGACCAACGAGGCCGCGCTCTACAAGATTTTTCAGTTTACGCTCATCGGCCAGCTCGGGGTGCGGCGCCTGGCCCTGTACGTGCTTACCGACGGCGTTTTTCGGGAGGAAGTAGCGTTTCCGGCGGTGATGGGCCCCTTGCCCGAAGCGGTACGCGCCCAGTGCCACGCCACGCCCTGCCCCGTGGCCGCCCTCGGCCTGGGGCCCGCCTGGGCGGGCTTCGAAACCGTGATTCCGGTGCGCCTCGCCGACCAGGTGCTTGCCTACGTGTTCATCGGCACGGCCCAGGCCGACTACGCGGGCGAGGAGGCCGTCAAGTTCCTCGAAACGCTGGCCAACATCCTGCTTGGGGCTGTCGAAAACCGCCGCCTCACCCGCCAGCGGATGGCCGCGGCGGCCCTGCGCCGCGAAATCGAGATTGCCCAGGACGTGCAGCGCCTGCTCTTTCCCACGCACTTGCCCAACAACGCGGCCGTGGCCGTGGCCCGCACCTATGTGCCGCACACCGAAATAGGGGGCGACTACTTCGATGTGGTGGAAATTGACGCCGACCGCTTGCTGCTCTGCATCGCCGACGTGAGCGGTAAGGGAGTGGCGGCGGCCCTGCTCATGTCGAACTTCCAGGCCGGGCTGCGCACGCTGCTGCGCCAGGGCGTCGACTTGGCCGTTATTGCCCACGAGCTCAATCACTTAATCTTTCGCAACGCCGGGGGCGAGAAGTTTATCACCGCCTTCCTGGGCATCTACGATTGCCGCACCCGGCACCTGCGCTTCATCAACGCCGGCCACAACGACCCCATTTTGCTGTCCGACCAGGGGCCCCCGCAGTTCCTCAAAACGGGCTCCGTCATGCTCGGCATTATCGAGGAGCTGCCCGGCCTGGAGGTGGGCGAAGTGCAGGTACCGCCCCGCTCGTTGCTCTTTAACTACACCGACGGACTCACGGAAGTATTTGACGCCGAGGGTAATGAGTTCGGCGAGGAAGGCGTGTTGCGCGTCATCTCCCAGAACCGCTACCTGCCCCTGCCACGCCTGCACGAAACCCTGCTGCGCGAAATCCGCGCCTTCGGTGGCGGCACCGATCAGTTCGCCGACGACGTAACGATCCTCAGCTGCCGGATGAAGTAGGGGAGGGGCCCGGCCGGCCCGGGGGCGTAGCTTTGCCCGGCGTGGGTGCGGTGCCCGCGCCGCCCTAACGCATACCCCGCATCAAACGGTTTTTCGGCAACATCAGCCTCGTCGTTTTGCTCAACCTGGCCATTAAGCCCGGCTGGATTGTGGTCGAAAACCTGGTGCAGGACCGCCTGGGCCACGCGGCCTTCGGGCTGGTGGCCGCCCTCTCGGCGCTGGCCATCGCCGTGGCCGCCCTCGCCGACTTGGGCCTGACGCCCTACGTGGTGCAGCGCCTGGCCGCCGCGCCCGAGTTTCTGGCCCAGGAATTCCCGGTGCTGCTGCCCCTGCGCGGGGGGCTGGGCCTGGCCGGGCTGGCCGTGCTGCTGCCCGTGGGCTGGGTGCTGGGCTACCGGGGCCCCCAGCTGGGGCTGTTGGCGGGGGTGGCGGCGGCGCTGCTGCTCACGCAGTACGGGCAGTTTTTGCGGGGCCCCGTGCAGGCCCGCCAGCACTTCAACACCGACGCCGTGCTCTCGGTGCTCGAAAAAGCCCTGCTGCTGGCCGCCATCCTGGCCCTGCTGCCGGGCGGCCTCACGCTGGGCAGCTACGTGGGGGCCCGGCTGGGGGCGGCGGCCTTCACGGCGGTGCTCTTCTACGGGCTGATGACGCGCCTGTTTGGCCGCGTGCGCTACCGCTGGGAGGGGCCTCGGGCGCGCCAGGCCCTGCGCGCCAGCCTGCCCTTTGCCCTGATGGCGGTGCTCTACGGCGTGAACGAGCGCGTGGACATGGTGATGCTCGAACGCCTGCACTCGCCCGCCGAGGCCGGCTACTACGCGGGGGCCTACCGCTGGGCCGATGCCGTAATGATGTACGCCTGGACGGTGCTGCCGCTGTTTTTTGCTAAGTTTGCCAGTACCCCACACGACGCCGAGGCCCAGCGCAAGCTGCTCTGGTTTGGGCAGCGGGTGGTGGCCGCGCCGCTGCTGTTCGCGGTGGCGTTCGGGCTGTTTCGGGGCGAAGTGCTGTTCTGGCAGTTCCACCATAGCCGCCCCGACGAGCTGGCCAAGATGGCGCTCTGCCTGCGCATTCTGTTCCTCAACGTGCTGGTGCACGCTTTTTTCGCCATCTACAGCACCCTGCTCACCAGCACTACCCACGAGGGCGCCGTGAGCCGCGCCGTGGCCGCCAGCCTCGCCCTGAACGTGGTGCTGAACATCGTGCTGCTGCCCCGCTTCGGGGCCGTGGCCGCGGCCCTGAATACGCTCGTGTGCGCCGTGGCCGTGTCGGGGGCCTACCTGGTGCTGGTGGCGCGGCGCACCGGCGTGGCCCTGCCGTGGGCCCTGCTGGCACGCCTGCTGCTGGCCTTCGGGCTGCTGTGCGGGGCGTGGTGGGCCGCGCGCGCCGGCCTGGCCTTGCCCTGGTGGCTGGAGGCAGGCCTGATGGGGGCCCTGTTCGGCCCCATCCTGCTGGCCACCGGCGTGGTGCAGCTGGCCGAAATCCGCGCTCTGCTGCCGAAGAAACCGTAGCGCCGCTGCGGCAAGTTTGGGGCCCCTGCTCCGTTTAGGTGATGGATAACAAGCCACGGGCGACGAATAACCGACAACTAACAACCGCCAACTAAACCCGGGCGGCCTACTTTTGCCCCACTTATGGCCCGTCCGCATCCTTATACTTTTGCCCACGTGCTCGTGCCCCAGCTGGCCGGCCGCCGCCCCGCCGCCGTGCGCCGCGAGCTGGCCGACCCCGCCCTGGCCCGCGAGCTGCTGCTTTACATGTGGGAAAAGGCCGCCGAAGGCCTCCCGCCCGCCGAGCACGTGCCATCCCGTGGCCTGCGCCTGACCTGGCACGAGGTGGCCGGCCGCGCCGTGGCCCTGCTGCACCTGCCCGCTCCCCAAGCTAGCACCGAAGCCCACTTCGGGGCCCTGGTGTACGAGCCTGAGGAAGAAGATTATCCCGACGAAGACGAAGCGGACGACGAAGACCAAGAGGATGACAACGACGAGGCGGCAGACGACGCGCCCGCCGTCGGCCTTGGGGCCCCCGGCCCGGCCGATGCCGCCGCCGCCGATGCCCCGCGCCCGCGCTACTTCCTGCTCGAAGCCACCCTGGGCCGCAGCTCCGACGAGGCCGGCACGCCCACCGCGGTGGGCGAGTGGCGCGGCGAGCACTACCGCCAGCTCGGCCGGGGCCCCGCCGCCGGCCGGCCCGACACGGCGGCCAATTTTCTGAAGGCCCTGGCCCAGGTGCTGGGCCCGCTACCCGGTGCCGGCGTGCCCTACATGCGCATCGCCCGCTGATGCTGGGCCCGCTGATGAGCTGGTTGGAAGCGGCCCTGCTCACGCGCCCGCCCCAGCTGCTGCACCGCCTGCTACCGGGGGCCGAGTGGCGCGGCCCCGCCGCGGGCCCCAGCGGCCGGCCGCGCCTCTACCTCACCTTCGACGACGGCCCCATTCCCGAGGAAACCCCCTGGGTGCTAGCGCAGTTGGCGGAGCACGGCGCTAAGGCCACTTTCTTTTGCGTGGGCGACAACCTCGCCCGCTACCCTGAAATTGCCTGCGCCGCCCTGGCCGCCGGCCACCGCCTCGGCAACCACACCCAGCACCACCGCAGCGCCTGGCAAACCCCCCGTGCCGAGTACCTGGCCGGCGTGGCCCAGTGCCAGCAGGCCCTGGATTCATTATTAGCGGTTAGCACTACGGTTGACCAAAAGCTAACAGCTAACAGCCAGCAGCTAATAGCTAATGAAAAGCCGCTGTTCCGGCCGCCCTACGGCCGCCTCACGTGGCCGCTGCTGCGGGCGCTGCGGCCTGGGTTTCGGGTGGTGCAGTGGTCGGTGCTCACCCGCGACTACGACCCCCGACTGGCCCCCGCCGAGTGCCTGCATCTGACGCTGGCCGCCGCCCGGCCCGGCGACATCCTCGTGTTTCACGACAGCCGCAAGGCCAGCGCCCGCCTGCGCTACGTGCTGCCGCGGGTACTGGCTCATTTTGCCCGGCGCGGCTACGAGTTCGCATCGCTGACTTAAATCACTGATTTAAAATGATTAATCGTGATTTCGCTGATTCAAATAATGGGGCTGTTTAGAGCGGTTTCGGAGTCAGTGGATTAGCGCGAACATCCGGGCGGGACTGGCCCCGCCCGGATGTTCGCGCCAATCCACCGATTCCGTTCAGCGACGGGCGGGGGCCAGCCCCGCCCCTACCTCCATTGACTCCGAAACCGCTCCAGGAAGTCTGAAAATTCAAAATTGAACGTCGTGCTGAGTCGAAGCATGACGTTCTGGTAAATTCCTAAATAGCTCATAGACCAGTGATGACGACTCTCCTGCTGCTGTATTGCTTGTTGTGGCTGCTGGTGCTGGCCGGCTCGGCGGGGGCCCTGGCCACCCGGCGCGGGGCCCCCGCCGCGGGGCCGCTGCCGATGCCGCTGCCCCGCGTCAGCATTTTGCTGGCCGCCCGCAACGAAGCCGCGGCCCTGCCGCGCTGCCTGGCCAGCCTGCGCGCCCTGCGCTACCCGCCCGAATTGCTGGAAATCCTGCTCGGCGACGACAGCAGCACCGACGGCACCGCCGCCGTGGCCGCGGCGGCCATGCGGGGCTTCGAAGGGCATTTTGAAGTCGTGCCCATCGCCGACGAGGCCCTGGGCACGGCCCGCGGCAAGGCCAACGTGCTGGCCCACCTGGCCCGCCGCGCCACCACCGCGTATTTCTTCGTCACCGACGCCGACATCCACCTGCCGCCCACCTGGATAACCGCCCTGCTGGCCCACGCCGCGCCCGGCGTGGGCACCGTCACGGGCATCACCGCCGTGCAGGGCCCCCGGCTGTTCGACCGCCTCCAGGGCCTCGACTGGCTGATTTCGCTGGGCCTCATCCAAGTGGTGAGTGCCACGGGCCGGCCCGTTACGGCCATGGGCAACAATATGCTCGTGACGCGCGCCGCCTACGAGGCCACCGGCGGCTACGAAGCCCTGCCGTTCTCCGTCACTGAAGACTACGCCCTGTTCCGGGCCGTGCTGGGCCACGGCTACGGCTTCCGCCACGTGTTCAGTGCCGAAGCCCGGGCCGATTCGCTGCCCATGCCCACCTGGCGGGCCCTGCTGCGGCAGCGCCACCGCTGGTTGCGTGGCGTGCAGGCCCTGCCGCTGCGCCTGCGCCTGGAGCTGCTGGCCTACAGCAGCTTCTGGCCGGCGCTGGGGGCCCTTGTCTGGGCGGGGGCCCCGGGCCTGGCGCTGGCCCTGTGGGGCGCGCGCCTGGCGGGGCAGGGGGCCCTGGCGGCCGTGTGCTACCGCCGCGCCGGCCTGCGCCCGCGCCCCTGGCTGCTGCCACTCTTCGAGGGCTACGCGCTGGCCCTCACCCTGGGCATGGGCTACGTGCGCTTCTTCGGCGGGGCCGTGGTATGGAAGGGCCGCCGCTACGACTGAGTCAACGGCCGGCCCGGTCCTGGCCACAGTTTAGCGCGTAACTGTCGGCCGGGGAATGGGGTGAGCGCGATTCAGGGCCGTGCAGCGGTCCGATGGAACTGCGTTCCTGGCCCTGGGGCAAGTTCGCCACTGCGTGGCAGCGAGTTGCAAACTCGCCCCATTTACCGGCTAGCAGTTGCGCGCTACGCGCTAAACTGCGACCAGGGCTGAGGCCGGGTCGGGCCAAAACGTTACTTCTCCACGTTGTAGCGCCGCACATATCCCCGCGTTTTCAGGCCCGATTCTTTCAAGTCCGCGTCTTTCCAGGGCCCTGTGGCGCTGGCCGATTTCTGGAGCATCGAGCACGTTTCGTCTTTGTCTGATATCGACCAGGTAATCCAGCTCAGGCCCTTGGCTTCCATCCAGTCAGTGTAGGCCTGCCAGGCGGTGGGGTTCAGGGGCCCGTCGCCGGAGGCCTCCATGCCCGCCGATTCGGAAATGAACACCGGTAGGCCGCTGGCGATGGCCGCGTCGGTGCGGTCGCGCAGCCACTGGCCGTGCGTAGCGGCGTAAAAATGCATCGTGTACATCAGGTTCTTTTGGTCCCGGATGGGGTCGGCGGCGGGCAGGTTGATGTCCTGGTCCCAGTGCGGGCAGCCGACGAGGATAACGTTGCTGGGGTCGTTGGCGCGGATGACGTTGATAATTTCCTCGGCGTAGGCCTTTACCTCGGGCCAGCTTTCCTGGTCGGGCTCGTTGAACACTTCGTAGATGACGTTGGGCGTCTTGGCGTAGGTTTTCGATACCTCGCCGAAGAATTGCTTGGCCTCGGCCAGGTTGATGTTGTGGCTGTGCCAGTCGATGATAACGTAGATGCCGGCCTTAATGGCCCCGTCCACCACCGCCTTCACCTTGGCTTTCGAAAACGCCGGATCTTTTTTGTAGCACCGCTCGCCCACCTCGATGCCCATGGCCGCCCGCACCACGTTGCACCGGAAATCCTGGGCCAGCCACTCCACTGCCTTTTCATTATAAAAGCGCGGCCACAAGCTGTGCCAGCCGAAGCTCACGCCCCGCAGCGCAATTTTTTCGCCCTTCTGGTCCACCAGCTGCGTGCCTTCCACTCGCAGGGCCCCGTGCTGGCGCACAAAGTTGGCAGGCCGTGCAGCTGTTGTAGTAATCAGGGCATTGTGTAGCAATGCGTTGGTAGTAGCGGGCCGGGTGGGTAGTTGGGCGGCGGCCGGCAGCAGCAGGGCGGCGGTAGCGGCCAGGAACATTATTTGGCGGGGGTTGAACATGGTAATGGCAAGCGCTTTCGTTGGCTAAGGTGGCCAATTTAGGGCCCCGGCGCGGGGCACGCCGTCCGCTGGAAGCTGGCGTGCGCCCCTATGCTCAGCAATTGCTGAAAACGTACCGGCGCGCGCGGTGGGGCTATTTTATATTGGTTTGAGGTCAGGCCGAGCAGTAGCGCGAACTACAGGGTGTGCGTTACTGCTCTTGCCTGGTCAAATGTGCTATATACTAATGATTAAGGCCGCGATTTAGGCGTCAGCACCAGCTCAATGTCCACCAAATCGGTGGCCTCGGTGGGGCGCATCACGGGCTGGGGGTTGATGCCAATTTTCTGCGGGTCGAACTGGCCTTCCTGGGCCAGAAAGCGGTTGGTTTCGATGAGTTTAGCGCGGCTGAATTCGTCGCCGCCGCGCAGCGGCAGCTGCTTCAGCAACGCCGCTTTGGCGGAAGCGTCGAGGTTGCCGGTGATGAAAACGCGGCCTAGCTGGGCCCTGCGGCCTTCCGCGACGGTAAAGGCCAGGTCCACGGTGCCGTCGGCTTGGCGCGTGGCCACGGGCGCTACCTGGAAAAACAGGTAGCCGTGGTTCATGTACAGGGAAGAAACATCAGTGCCGGCCGGGTCGTACGCCAGCCGCTTTTCCACCGCCAGCGAGTCGTAGGCGTCGCCGGCTCGCAGGTCCAACGCCTCGTTCAGGCGGGCCGTGGGCACCGCCGCGTTGCCCCGCCAGCTGATGCGGCCGATGCGCGGGGCTCCCGGCGCGGCGACCAGGGTGCGGGCGCTGGGGCCCCTGGATGTGGGGGCGCTGGGGGCCGGCGTGGCCCAGGCCGTGGCGACCCATGCGAAAGCCGCCACGGGCAGCACGAAGAGAAAACGGAGCTTTTGCATGGGCGTGGTGGGGGGTTGGGTGAGCATTCGGATGCGGAGAAAAACCTGTTTGTGCGCAAAGGCGTGCACCAAGGCGAAGGGCGGCTGCTGGGCTGCCAGCTTAATGAGCAGCTCACCGTAAGGTATGCGGCCGGCTGGGGCCCGTGCCACCGCCGCATCGGCCAGGTACTCGTGCACCGTCTTTAGTTGCCGGCCGAAGTAGGGCACCACGCCGTGGAACCAGAACACCACGCCTAGGGCCTCCACCAGCAGCAAGTCGAGCGTATGGCGCTGCTGCACGTGCACTTGCTCGTGCCGCAGCAGCTGGTCGCGCTCGGCGGCGCTTAGCGCGTCGTGCAGGGGCGACAGAAACACGTAGCGCCCGAAGGAGAACGCCGGCAGGCCGGGCGCGGGCAGGTGCACCACCGTGCAGTCCGCCAGCGCGGTGCGTGGGTGCCCTCGGATCAGCCGCCGCAGGGCCCCCAGGTTGCGTGCCGCCGCCCGTAGCCGGCGCAGAGCCCCCCAGCCGTAGCCGGCTGCCAGTACCACCAGCGCCAAGGCGGCCCAGTCGGGCCCCGGGGCGCCGGCCTGAGCCGTTGCAGCGGCCGTTGCCGAGGCTCCCAGCGACCAGTGCAGCACCACCAGTGCCTCCGCCGGAGCCCCCGGGGCCCGTGGCAGCAGCGCCGCCAGCCCCAGCCGCGCCGCCAAGGGCAGTAGCACCCCGGCCGCCAGGGCCCCCAGCAGGTAGGCGCGGTTCCAGGCAAAGGCGGGGAGGCGGGCCAGCGCCAAGCGGTAGGCCAGGGCAAACACGGTCAGGCAAAAGCTGGCCCCGGCCAGGTACAATAGGCTGTTAGCGAGCATCGTCGGCGGGATTTTCGGAATTGTGGAGTAGGTCGAGCAGCTGCTGTTTTTCGCGCTGGCTCAGGGTTTCTTCCACCATGAACGACACCAAGGCCGTGGGCGAATCGTCGAAATACTGGCTAAGCATGCGCTTGAAGCTGGCGGTGCGGTACTCCATTTTACTCACCAGTGGGAAGTATTCGTAGGTTTTGCCGTAGGCCTTGAAGCCCGCGTAGCCCTTGCGCTCCAAAATGCGTACCACCGACGACACGGTGTTGTAGGGCGGCTTGGGCTCGTCGGGCAAGCGCTCGATGACGTCCTTCACGAACGCCTTCTTTAACTCCCACAGCACCTGCATGATGCGCTCCTCGGTTTTGGTGAGTTCTTCCATACCCAAATATATAACGGTATTTTCAGTTTATCAACTTATTTATAAGTTACGAAACGTATCTATGCGTTTTAACTGTTTTGGCCGGCGTGCTGATATTTGGGTTACGTATTGATTATTAATGACCTGAACGCAAACGGAGTCCCAAGGAATAGTAGTCCCATCGCCGGGGGGCCAGTGGCCGGTTTGGCTTGCCCGCCCTGGGGCCCCGACCTTTGCCCGCGCTATGCACCTCACCGATTCGCACGCCCACCTCTACTCCGAGCAGTTCGGCCCCGACCGCCTCGCTGCCCTGCGCCGCGCCCAGGATGCGGGCGTGGGCACCATCGTCATGCCCAACATCGACCACAGCAGCATCGACGGCATGCTGGCCCTGGAAGCCGAAGCCCCCGAAACCTGCTTCGCCATGATGGGCCTGCACCCGTGCTCCGTAACGCGCAACTTCGAAGCGCAGCTCTACGAAGTGGAGGAGTGGCTGGGCCGCCGCCCCTTTGCCGCCGTGGGCGAGGCCGGGCTCGACCTGTACTGGGACAAAACTCTGCTCGCCGAGCAGCAGGAGGCCCTGAAAATTCAGCTGAACCTGGCCAAGCAGCACCGCCTGCCCATCGTGCTGCACACCCGCGAGGCCTTCGCCGAAACCGTGGCCCTGGTAGCGGCGGCCCAGGACGGCACCCTGCGCGGGGTGTTTCACTGCTTCTCGGGCACGCCTGCGGAAGCGGCGCAGGCCATCGGGCTGGGCTTCAAGCTGGGCATTGGCGGGGTGGCCACGTTCAAAAACGGCGGGGCTGACCAATTCCTGCCCGGCATTGGCCTGGAGCACCTGCTGCTCGAAACCGACTGCCCCTACCTGGCCCCCGTGCCCCATCGCGGCAAGCGCAACGAGCCCGCCTACCTGCCCTTGGTGCTGCACCGCGTGGCTGCCTTACTGGGCCAGTCGCCCGAGGCCGTGGCCGAAGCCACTACCCGCAACGCCGCCGCGCTGTTCAATTTGTAGTAGCGCAGCTGTAGCTAAAGGCCGCGCTACAACTGCAACGGCCGCCGATGGGGCGAAGCGAGTGACGCGCCCGCGCTGCAACAAAAAGCGAGTGGCCTCCGGGTGGGAGCCGCCCGCAGCGTTAATCGGCAAAGGAAAAATTAGGCGGCCTGGGATATTTTGGCCCTGGGTTCCAGCTGCTGGAATAGGGCGTCGATGCGCTCGGCCTGGGTGTGCACGCGGTCGAGGCCAGCGCGGGCTTCTTCGATGCGGTTGCGCTTGTACTGGGCGGTCAGGTCGCGGCCGGTGCTGAGCATTTGCTGGAGCATTTGCTCGATTTCGCGCACCTCGGGGTGGGCCCCGTACTTGGGCCGCACCACCGCGTTCAGCCACTGCCCGAGTGGATTGAGGGGCCGCGCAAACAGCGCGTCGCCGGCCAGCCCCTATCCGGGGCCAACGTCTTCCTGAAATCAACCTTCGATGGGGCCAGCACCGATTCGCTCGGGCGCTTCCGCTTCAGCACCGGGCACGCCGCTGGGGCCCTGCCGCTGGTGGTGCGGCTCATCGGGTTTGAGCCCTTGGAGCTGACCGTGGTGCTGGGCCGGGGGCCCCTGCGCCGCGGCTGGAGCCTGAACACCGGCCTGGCCCTGACCCACGACGACAACGACGTGCGCCCCGGCGCCCTGGCCGTGCGCGACGTGGAGCAGCCGGCCGTGGCCCGCCTCGTGCTTACTAACGACTCGGCCAGCACCTGGTTCAACCTGAAAATCGGCGCCGAAGGCCTGGCCCAGCGCTACCGCCAAACCTACCGGCCCGCCGCCGCCGCCCCCGGCACCCCGGGGGCCCCCAGCGTCCTGTGCACGGGTTTCGATGAGCAGCGCGTGGCCGGTTTTGCCGAGAGCGAGCTGGTGCTGAACCACCGCCTGGCCGGCCGCGCCGGGGCCCGCGCCGAGTATTCGGCCCTGCTCAGGCAGTGGAACGCCGCCCCGCGCCTGGTCCTGGCCTACCGCCTGGGGCCCCACGGCCAGCTGACGGCCGCCGCCGGCTACTTCTACCAAACGCCTGCCAACGACCTGCTCAGCTTCACGCACAATTTGGGCTTCGAGCGCGCCCAGCACGTGCAGCTCAGCTACGCGCGCAGCGCCGCCGGCCGCACGCTGCGGGGCGAAGTGTACCAGAAAAGCTACGCCCAGCTGGTGACCTACGACCCGGCCAATTTCTACGCCGCCGGCGCCTACCGCAACGGCGGCCAGGGCTACGCCCGGGGCTTCGACCTGTTCTGGCGCGACCGCCGCAGCGGGCCCCCGCCTCGACTACTGGGTGAGCTACGGCTACCTCGCCACCGTGCGCTAGTACCGCGCCGACCCCGTGCCCACCTTCGCCGCCCGCTACGCCCTAGGCGTGGTGGCCAAGTACTGGGTGCCGAAGCTGCACACGCAGTTCGGGGCTACCGCCGCCTACAACAGCCCCCGCGCCTACTACGACCCCAACCAACCCGGCTACAACCAGGCCCGCACCCCCAGCTACCAGGACCTGAGCCTGAGCGCCAGCTACCTCACCCACCTGCTGGGCCAGTACATCATCGTGAACGTGGCCGCCAGCAACGTGCTGGGTCGCGCCAACACCTACGGCTACCGCTACGCCGCCGCCCCCGACGCTAGCGGCCAGTACCAGGGCGTGGCCCTGGCCCCCTCGGCCCCGCGCATGCTGTTTGTGGGCGTGTTCATCTCCATTAATAAGAAGGCCTCCGGGAATACCGAGGTGGCCCCGGATTAGCCCGGAAGCCGCCCCGCGCTGGGGCCCCAATTCGCCGGTTCATCCGCCCCAAATGACACTTCGGGAACAACCGTTTGGGGGCCCCGGGCCGGGCGGCCACCTTTGAATCACCAACGCACCCAACCCCCTTTTCACCCCAACCCCACGCCATGAAAAAGTCGCTGTTCACCCTCGCCCTCGTTGCCTTTGCCCTCGCCGCCACCGCCCAGCCCAAAGCTGGGGCCCCCGCCAAAGCCGCCGCCACGGCCGCCGCGCCCGCCGGCTACGCCGAGGGCATGGCCCAGGCCATTGCCGCGCTTACGAGCACCGGCGACCCGGCCGTGCTGCAAGCCGGGGCGGCCAAAATGGAGCGCGCCGCCGCCGCCGCCCCCACCGATTGGCTGCCCCGCTACTACCAAGCCTACGCCCTAGCCATCAGCACATTTGGGAGCCAGGATAATGCCACCGCCAAAGACAACACCCTCGACCAGGCCGAAAAGGCCCTCGGCCAGGCCCGCCAGCTGAAGGGCGACGAATCGGAGCTGCTCGCGCTGCAAGCCTACGTGTACCAGGCCCGGCTGCGGGTGTCGCCCATGGAGCGCGGCCAGCAATACTCGGAGCTGGCCGGCGACGCCGCGGCCCAAGCCAGGGCCCTGAACCCCGCCAACCCCCGCCCGTACCTGATTGCCGCCAACAACCTGTACTACATGCCATCAGAGTACGGCGGGGGCGCCGCCGCGGCCCGGCCGCTGTTCGAGGCTGCCCAGGCCAAGTTTGCGGCCTTCAAGCCCGCCGGCCCGCTGGCGCCCAACTGGGGCCAGGGCCAGGTGCTGGGCCGCATGAAAGAATACGGCGCGCCCGCCCAGGCCAGCAAGTAGCGCCGGGGGCCCCAGGGGGGGGGCGCTGCTACTTGCTGGCAGGTCGCCCTCCGCGTGCGCCTCACCCCCCAGCCCCCTCTCCGAAAAGGAGAGGGGGAGCTAGTTACCGTTCTAATTTCTAGCTTTATTTAAGACTAAAAACTAGTCCCCCCTTCTCCTTTTCGGAGAAGGGGGCCGGGGGGTGCGGCGTTCGCGGAGGGCGACCTGCCAGAACTTAACGGCTCTGGCCCTAGGGGGCCCCGCGCCCGTTTCTTTTGCGCTACCCGCCGCTATTTTTATGGCTCACTCCCTCGTTGCTCCGCCCGCCGTGCCCTTGCCCCTGCCGCCGCCCGCCCCGCCGTATTCGCCGCCCTATGCCGATGCCGCCCCGCCCGGCACGCCCTGGGTGACGACTGTGGCGCGCTCCAATGTGCGGGCCTTTGGGCGGGTGCTGGGCTGGATAATGCTGGCCTGCGCGGTTACCGCCCTGCTGTTTGCGCCGCCGCCCTGGCGCGACCCGCTGGGCTACACCGTGTCGTTCGGCATCGCCTTTTGCTACGCGGCGGGGCTGTGGTTTGCCAACGCCTACACCGCCGACCTGCTGAACCTGCGCACCGGCTGGAGCGAGCAGCCCATCCGCCGCCTGCTGCTCACGGTGGGCACGTCGTTTCTGGCCTCGCTGCTGGTGATTGTGCTGGTGGGCGAGCTGTCGGCGGTGCTGCTGTTTCACCGGCCGCTGGGCTACACCCTGCGCCACCAGTTCTTCGCGAACTCGGCCATGCCGCTGCTCACCACGGTGGTTATTTCGCTCTTTATGCACTCGCGCTCCTTCCTGCTGGCCTGGCGCGAGGCCACCGTGCGGGCCGAGCGGCTGGAGAAGGAAAGCGCCGTGGCCCGGCTCGATTCGCTGCGCCGGCAGGTCGATCCGCACTTCCTCTTCAACGCGCTCAACGCCCTCACCAGCCTAGTAGAAGAGGCCGACCCGGCCCGTGCCGTGCGCTTCATCCGGCAGCTCAGCAGCGTGTACCGTTACGTGCTCGACAGCCAAAGCCAGGAGCTGGTGCCGCTGGCCGAAGAGCTGGCCTTCGCCGAAGCCTACGTATTTCTGCAAAAAACCCGCCTCGACGAGGCCCTGCAAGTGGAGCTTGATGTGCCGCCTACCGGGGCCCTGGCCGGCTTGTTCCTGCCGCCGCTGGCCCTGCAATTGCTGCTCGAAAACGCCCTCAAGCACAACACCGCCTACCAGGCCGATCCCCTGCGCCTGCGCGTGGCCGTGGACGCGGCCGCCGCTACCCTCACCGTGCGCAACACCCGGCGCCCCCGCCGCCTGGCCCCCGGCGAAGCCTCGGGCCGGGGCCTCGCCAACCTGCGCGCCCGCTACGTTTTCTTCACCGACCGGCCCGTGGCGGCGGGCCCCGTGGGCGAGGAGTTCGTCGTAACCTTGCCGCTGCTGAAGCTGTGAAAAAGGGGCGGTTTGGAAAGCTTATTGGCCGTCAGTATGAACGTCATGCTGAGCGTAGCCGAAGCATCTCTCCCGCGGCAGTAATCAATTGGATCAGCTGAGCATTAGAGATGCTTCAACAGACTCAGCATGAAGTTTATACTGGCGGTCAACAAGCTTTTCAAACAACCTTCCTTTCACCTTCGCACATCCCACACATCCCACACATTCCACACATTTCCTTAATTCATGCTTCGCGCTTTACTCGTTGAGGACGAGCCGCTGGCCGCCCGCCGCCTGGCCGCGCTGCTCCACAAACTGCCCGAGCCGTTCGAGATTCTGGGGCCCGCCGAGTCGGTGGCGCAGGCCGTGGCCCTGCTGCAAGCCGGCCCCGCGCCCGACGTGCTCTTCCTCGATATTCACCTGGCCGACGGCCTCAGCTTCGAGCTGTTCGAGCAGGTGGCGGTGACGTGCCCGGTCATTTTCACCACCGCCTACGACCAGTATGCCCTGCGCGCCTTCAAGGTAAACAGCGTGGACTACCTCCTCAAGCCCATCGACGAGGAGGAACTGCGCGGCGCCGTGGCCAAGCTGCGCCAGCGCCTGGCTCCGCCCGCCGCCGGGGCCCCCGCGCCCGCCGCGCCGCTGCTCGACGCCGCTGCCCTAGCCCAGCTGGTGCAGCAGCTGCGCCAGCCCGCGCCCGCGGCCAGCTACAAAACGCAGTTTGTGGTGCGGGTGGGCGAGCACCTCAAAGTGGTGCCCGTCGAGCAGGTGGCGTATTTTTTCAGCCTCGAAAAAGCCACTTTCCTCCAAACCGCCGAGGGCCGCAAGTACGTGGTCGACTACACGATGGAGCAGCTCGAAGCCCTGCTCGACCCGGCCCGGTTCTTCCGCCTCAACCGCGCCTACCTGGTCCAGCAGGTTGCCATCCACGACATCATCCACTACACCAACTCGCGCCTGCAAACCGTGCTAAAACCCGCCGCCCCCGACGCCCAGGTACTGGTGAGCCGCGAAAAAGTCAACCTGTTCAAAAGTTGGCTGGATCGGTAGCTACGTTAGCTGTCAGCTGCTGGCTGTTAGCTGTTAGTTGTTAGCTTTTTTTGAACGTCGAACCAATCGCCAATAGCTGTAGTCGTCGCGAAGTAGGGTGCGGGGCTTGTCCCCGCCCGTCGTTGAACGAAGCATGTGCCAATCGTTCAACGACGGGCGGGGACAAGCCCCGCACTTCGTGGTGAGTATAATTATCAACTAACCGGCCGCAGGTGGTGCAGCTCCAGGGCGAAGCCGGGCAGCACGGGCTCGCCGCTGAGCAGCTGGTCGAAGCCCTGGACGATGCGCACGGGCTGGCCGGGCGCGAAAATGAACACTGTTTCGCTGGCCGGGGCCAGTAGCCAGCCCAGCCGGGCCCCGGCTTCGAGCTAGTGCTCCATCTTGCGCATCGTGTCGGTGAGGCGGTCGGAGGGCGAGAGTAGCTCGGCTACAAAGTCGGGGCAGAGGCGGGCGAATCCGCGCCGGTCGTCGGCCGCCAGCGCGTCCCAGCGCGCCTGGGCCACCCAGCTGGCATCGGGCGAGAGCATGGCCCCGGTGGAAAGTGTGAAGCCGGCTGACGAATCGAAGGTTTTTCCTAACGCGTGCTGGCGGTTCCAGTGGGCCAGCTGATAGTTGATTTCGCTATTGGTAGCGCCGGTTTCAGAGCTGGCGGAAGGCATAATGGTGATTTGGTGGTCGGTGCCGCGCTCGATGCGCAAGTCGCGGTGGTCCTGGCAGAACTCGTAGAATTCTGCATCAGTGAGGCGGTCCAGGACTGGGGTTTTGAGCTTGATAACGTCCATAAAAACCGGGGCGAGTGAAGGAACAAGGTACGCAGGAATAGGGCCCCGGGCTTAGCCCTCCAGCCAGGTTTTGATGGCCCCGGCGCGCTCCTTGCTCACCACAATCTCGTCGGTGGGGGCGGGGTGCAGGGCCACCAGCAGCTTGCCGCCGAAGTGGGGCACCAGCCGGCGCACGGCCGGCAGCTGGGCGATGAGCTGGCGGTTGAGCCGGCAAAACTGGGCCGGGTCGAGCAGGGCTTCGAGCTGCTCTAGCGTGTAGTCTACCACGAAGCGGCGGCCGTCGTGGGTGGCCAGCGTGGTGGTGTCGTGGCGGCTCTGGCACCAGGCCACGTCGGCGGTGGGCAGGGGCAGCAGGGTTTCGCCCTGGCGCACCAGAAACCGCGTTTTGTGGGGCCGCTGGGGGCGGGGCAGGGCGTCGAGCAGGCGCTCGATGTTGAACGAGGCAGGGGCCCCGGCCGCCGCTTCGGGCCCCGCGGGCAGCTTGGCCAGGGCGGCTTGCAGCTCGGCCAGCTTGAGGGGTTTCAGCAGGTAATCGATGCCGTTGGCGCGGAAGGCTTGCAGGGCGTACTGGTCGTAGGCGGTGGTGAAGATGACCGGGCTGCGCACCAGGGTCTGGGCAAACACGTCGAGGCTGAGGCCGTCGGCTAGCTGGATGTCGCTGAGGATGAGGCCGGGCGCGGGGTGGGCCCCCAGCCAGGCCAGGGCCCCGGCCACGGTATCGAGCACGGCCAGCACCTGGGCCCCGGGTGCGGCCTGGGCTAGCAGCCGCTGCAAGCGCTCGGCGGCGGGGTACTCGTCTTCGAGGATGAGAACGGTCAAGTGGTAGGAGGGTGTGGGGGCAGGAGTGAGGGCAGGAAGGTAGTGCCACGTTTTGCTGAATCCGGCCCCTGGGCTCTGCCTTCGTTCAGCCGGTGCCCCTGGCGTGCGTCCTAACTCAGTAAAGGGCGGGAATCAGCCGTTTCGTGCGCTTCTGATACGCGCGGTACGCGGCGCCAAACTGCCGGGCCAGCACCGCTTCTTCGACCCAGATGCGGTAGCTGAAGGCAGCCAGGGTGGCGGTGGTAACCACGAATAGCGCCGGCCAGTTGTTGAGCGAAAGGCCAAAGCCGACGAACGACAGCAAAGAGGCCGCGTAGGAAGGGTGGCGCAGGTAGGCGTAAAAACCGTCCGTCTTCAGTTGGTGGCCTTCCCGAATGGTGACGTCGACCGTAAAAAACCGGCCCAGCGACCGGATAACCAACAGCCGCAGCACCACGCCCAGCACCACGAGGGCCAGCCCCAGCGCGGGCACCAGGCGCTGCGGGCCCACCGGCCAGCGGTAGTGGTCCGCCAGGTACACGGCCAGGTTGATTGCGCCGATGAGCGTGGCCCAAATCAGGCCCAGTGAGTGCTTGTCGGCGTGGGGCTGGTCGGTGCCCGAGGAGCGCAGCAGGCGGTTGAGCAGAATTTCTGACAAGAACCAGCCGGCGTAAACGAGAAGAAACAGCAGGGGCATGGCGGGGCGGGGCAAGGAGTGAAGGAAACTGCCGGCTTCCCGCGGGAAGCAGCAACTCGTCAAAAGTAGCCGGGGCCCCTAGCCGCCCGCAAACTAAAGTGGCCGAAACCACCGCCAACGGTTCCCAAACCGAAAAATACGTGGCTCAAGCGTCGAGTAGGGGCAGCGTGACGGCAAAAGTGCCGCCTTCCTGCGCGACTTCCACCGGCTGCGGGGCCCCCAGCAGGGCGTAGCGGCGGCGCACGTTGGCCAGGCCCAGGCCGGTGCCGGGGGCCAGACCGGCGGGGCGGGGCTGCCAGGTATTTTCCACGCGCAGGGCCCCGGCGGCGGTATCGGCCACCAGGCGCAGGTGCAGCGGGCGGGCCCGCGAAGCCTCGTTGTGTTTCAGCGCGTTCTCTACCAACAGCTGCACGCTGAGCGGGGCCACGCGGCGGGCCAGGGCCCCGGGCGGTACGTCGTAGCACACCTGCACGTTGTCCCGAAACCGCACCTTTTGCAGCGCCACGTAGGTGCGCACGAAGGCCAGCTCCTCGGCCAGCGGCACGGTGGGGCGGTCGTGGGCCAGCAGCACGTAGCGGTACACATCCGCCAGGCCTTCCAGGTACTGCTGGGCGAGGGCGTTGGCGGGGTCGATGAGGGCGGCCAGCGTGTTCAGGGAGTTGAACAGAAAGTGCGGGTCGAGCTGCTGAGCCAGGGCGTCGAGCTGGGCCTGGGTTTGGGCCTGGGCGAGCTGGTCGGCGCGGCGCTGGTTTTCCTGCCACTGCTGAAACGAGTGGCGGCTTTCGTAGATGAGCTGCCCCACCAGCGTGGGCACCAGGTTGATGGCCGCGATGAGCAGCAGCGCCCGCGGCGAGGCATTGACGCCCGGCTGCGCCCAGGCCAGCCCCAGCGTGACGGCCACCGTGGCTACGCTGGTGTAGGCCACGCTGCCCAGCCCCAGGTACCACAGCCGCCGCCGCGTCTGGGCCACGTGTGGGTAGCGCCGTTGCAGCTGCCGCCAGATTTCGCGGTTGCCCAGGCCTAGCACCAGCGTATAGAGCAGCGAGCAGCCCCAGGTAACGCTAAAATGTAGAGCCGATTGAAACGCCCATTGGCCGCTGGCCAGCGTCATCACCAGGCTGATGAGCACGAGCCCGCCCAGCACCAGGCGGCGGTCACGAAGCGGGGGAGAAGCGGGCAAAGGCATGGGCACGGGCTAGCGCACGGGCAGCGCCGCCGCAAAGGTGCGCACCGCCCGCTGGGTTGCCGCGGGCTGCTCAATCAGGGAGTTGTGGCGGCCGGGCAGCACCACCACTTGCTGGCGCGGAAACCGGAACGAGCGGTAGTGCCGGGGCCCCGCTGTGTAGTCGTCGTGCCCGGCCAGCACCAGCACGGGCATGGCCAGGGCCGCCGTGGCGGGCGCGTAGTCCTGCCCGTACTCCGGAAAGTCGAACACGTGGGCCGCAAAGTCCTGGTTGCCGGGCACCTGGCGCGCCACGCGGCCGGCGCGGGCCGCCGTGGTATCGGCGGCGTATTGCAGCTGGTAGAGGAGGTTCTGCTGGCCCAGGGCCTGCATCACCAGGCCCAGCTGCTGGGGCAGCGGCGCGCCCGCCGGCAGCTGGGGGCGGGCCGCGGCGGGCAGCAGGCTGTCGCCATAATGCACCATGCTGGCCAGCGAGGCCGAGGGGTTCAGCACGGCGTTGGCCAGGATGAGGGCCTGTACCCGGGCCGGGTAGCGCTGGGCATAGGCCGTGGCGATGACGCCGCCGAAGGAGTGCGCCAGCAGCACCCACTGCTTGAGGCCCAACCGAATGCGCAGCTCCTCCAGGTCCTGCACCTGGCGGGCCAGGCGGTAGTTGTGGCCGGGGGCGCTGGCCGAGCGGCCGCTGCCGCGCTGGTCGAGGTAAATCATTTGCAGCTGGCCTTCCAGGGCCCGGCCAGCCAGCTGCTCGAAGGCGTAGCTACCCGCGCCCGGCCCGCCGTGCACAAACACGCACGGCACGCCCCGGCCCGAAACCTTCACAAACAGCCGCACCGAATCGGAGGTGCGGAAGGCCACCTCGCCGGTGAGCAGCGCCGGGCCCCCCGCGCCCTTGGCGCGGGCTTTTTGCGCCGCTGCCGGCGTGCTGGCGAGCTCGGTCAAGGCGATGACGAAGGCAAAAATCTGAACGAGAGTGCGTAGGTGAAAGCGGTGCATTGGGTAGGAAGAAGAGGGTGATAACTCCATTTTATACTTGTCACGAAGTAGGGTGCGGGGCTTGCCCCCGCCCGTCGTTGCACGAAAGCCGACGGAACCGTTCAGCGACGGGCGGGGGCAAGCCCCGCACCCTACTTCGTTTTCCCGTTCCACTTCGTGAGCAGTATAATTGACTAAGAACAGAATGGCATAGATTGCACGCTGCGGCCTCAATGCCCGGCCCATAGCGGGCGGCCCGCCAGGGCCCCCAGCAGCAGCGCGCCCACGGCCGCCGCGTACAGCGCCGTGCCCAGCCAGGTGCCGGCTACCGCCCGGCGCGGGGCCCAGCGGCTCAGGGCCCAGCCCAGCAGCGGCAGCGCCTGCAAAGCATGCAGGCCCAGGAAATGGGCAATGCGCAGGTCGCCGGCCACGGTGCTCCAGCCCAGGCCGGGCAGGCCGGGGCCGCCGTCGGGGGCCCCTACGGTATGCTGGTGGGCATGAATCATGAATCCGCCCAGCGCCGAGCCCACCAGGAACACCAGCAACCCCAGCCGCAGGCCCCACACGTAGCCGGCCGGACCGTGCGGCCGGTAGCGCCAGGCTAGGTACAGGGCCCAGGCGGCCAGTACGGTGTTCAGCACAATAAAAATCCCCATCAGCCCGAACAGCAGGCCGTTGAGGGCGCTGCTCGCGTTGTAGTGCGAGGAAACGCCGCGCCCGGCCTGCATGAAAATGACAACGATTTCGACCACCATGCTTAAGGCCACGCCGCCGCTGAGGCGGCGCACCGCCCGCTGGGCCGTGGCGGGCAGGTCGGCCAGCAGCCAGCCCAGCGTCCAGAGGTAGGCCGCACCCGAGAGGGCAAACTTGAGCGGCTTTATCCAGACAAGGGCCCCCGCCACGAGGCGGTGGTCGAGGGGCAGCAGCGCCAGGGCCAGCGCCGCCAGCCCCACGTGCAGCCACCCGGCACCCGACAGCGCCGGGTTGGCGCGGTGCAAAATGCGCAGGGCCCCGGCTGCCGCGGGCAGGGCCGTAGGAGTTGGGCGAGCGGCGAAAGGCAGCAGCGTTTCCATGAGCAGAGGCGTTAATTAATTGACGAAGAAGCAGTTTTGGCTTTCCGGGCCCACAGCCCGCGCAACCCGAAGTACAGCAGCAGCCCCACCGGCCCGAACAGGAACGTGAGGGCCAGCGCCGGCACCACCAGCGCGTGCGGCAGGCCGCGGCGCTGGGCATCGCGCGCTTCCCAAGCGCCGGTAAAAAGATCGAAGCAGAGGTAGTGCACCCAGCCCGTCAGCAGCGCCCACGGGTCGCGGAACAAGGCCGCCACCTGCGCCAGCGACCCGAAGCCGCCCTCGCCGCCGTGGGGCCCCAGGTAGTGCGCCGCGATGAGCGCCGCGTAGGCCGCGGCCAGCCCCAGCGGCAGGGCCCCATTGAGCACCAGCGCCTTAGCGAAGCGGCTGCGCGGGGCCAGCATCAGCAGGGCCCAGCTGAGCAGGGCGGCGGGGTTGGCCAGCGAAAACAGGAAATCGGGCGTGGGCATGGGCGGCGTTTGAGGCGGTAGCTGCGTCAAAAGTAGAAGTTGGCCCCGCCGGCCGGCCGCCCATTCGGGGCGAAGCGCCCCCGCGCCCGGGCCAAGCCGCCGTGGGGCGGGGCGAAGCGGCGGGCGCCGGGCATTAATAGCCAACCGCTTCTATCTTGCCGAACTGACTTCCCCACCTAACTGCTTTCTGCTCATGCGCCTACTGCTGCTCCTTCCCGCGCTGGCCTTTGGCACGGCGCTCCGCCTGCTGGCCGGGGCCCCCGCCCCGCTCGTAACCCGTCTCAGCGGGCACCTCAGCCACGCGCCGGCCGGCGATACCGTGCGGCTGCTAATCAACGAGCAGCAGCTGAAAACGGTGCTCAGCCCAGCCGGCGATTTTCAGTTTGAGGTGAAGGACCTCGCCGCCCCGCTGCCAGTTAGCTTCGAGTACGCCGGGCAGCGTACCCAGCTCTACCTCACGCCCGGCGACCAGCTGCGCCTGACGCTGGAGTTTAGCGATTTTGATAATAGCCTTGTGTACAGTGGCCGGGGGGCTAACGCCAACAATTACCTGGCCCGGTCGCAGTGGTTGTTTGAGTACAGCCCGCCCGGCAACGACCCCCGGCCGATGGACAGAATAGGCCCCGCCACCACGCCCCCCGAAATGCGGCAGTGCGCCGACGCTTTTCGGCGGAAGCGCCTCGCCTTCTTGGCTGACTACGCCCGCATCCACCCGCTACCGGCCCTTTTTCAGCGCGAGGCCCAGACCACCATCGCGGCCGATTGGGCCATTGCGCTCCTTTACTACGCTCGGAGGCAATGGCCTACTCCGTCCGGTGAGACGCTGCCAGAGACGTACTTCAACTTCCTGGCCGAAGTACCGGCGCGGGAGCTAAGCCAGCACTGGGGGCGTAGCATTGCCGATAGGTCGTTGGTAGCAAATTTTACAATGGGTTACCAGAACCGCCTGGTGCCCGCGGGTAAGCTCAGCGCCGACCCCGCCCAGGGCCCGCGGCTCTACCGGCTGGCCACGGCCGAGGTGGGCGCGGGGCGAATCCGCGACTGGACCATGGAGGTCCTGCTAACGGATAACATCCGCACCAACCTGCCCGGGGCGCTCGCTTTCTACCCCACTTTCCGGCAGCACAACCGTGACTCGGCGATGGCGCGCGACATTCGGCAAGCATTTGTCAAGGGCCGGCGCTTAGCGGCTATCCAACAGCTAAGCGCCGGCCAACCGGTCCCCGCTTTCATTCTGCTGAGCAATGAGGGCAAAAAAGTGACGATGAGTGATTTCCGGGGCAAGGTCGTGTACCTCGATTTCTGGGGGACCTGGTGCGGCCCCTGCATGAACGAGATGATCAACTTTGCCCCCGCGCTCAAGCAGCAGTTTGCCGGCCGCGACGTGGTATTTCTCTACATTGCGGTGGGCGACTCCGAAGAAAAGTGGCAGAAAACTTTGACCGGCAAGCACTTCACCAGCCCCAACAGCGTACACCTGCGCGCGCCCAGCGCGGACGAAGCCGAGGTATACCAGGTGAATGGCTACCCCAGCTACTACCTCATCGGGCGCGACGGCCGCCTGATCAAAAAATACGCGCCGCGCCCTTCCGATGGGGTCGAAACTGTGGCCGCCATCGAGGCCGCGCTGAAAGACTAGCTGGCCCTCTACGGCGAGTACGTGCTCCTCGAAAACCGCCGCTGGGAGCTGACGTGCCCCTGCAAGCGGGCCTCGGCAACGCCTACGTGGAGTACGCATCGCCCGACGGCAGCATCCAGGAAACGCTCCACGACTCCATGGGCGTCATCGAGCCTAGCACGAATGTCCAAATGCGCATTTTTCGCTGGGTCGGGTTGGTGGCGGGCGCCGGCTGGTGGGCTCCGGTATTTGTGAACCGCACGGTGCGCAAGGAGCTTAGCGGGCCCATTTTTTACCTGCGCGGCAAGCTCTTCCTCAACGATTTGGTAGCTGTGGTGCGGGGCCGCGAGCGGCTATTTCCCCAAAAAGGGCTGCGCCGCGAATAATTATGCGGGCGGACTCTTGTGGCGTGGGCAGCGACGACTTATGTTTGCCTTCGTCTCCACAATAAATGGTACTTGTATGCGTTTCGGTTGGATTTCTGCGTTTGTGCCTGACGCCCGTGGTGTCCGCTGGATCTTTGGGTTATTGTTGCTACCGGCCGTATGGCTGGCCAAGGGCGGTAGCGCCCCGGGGCCCCCGCCGGTGCCGGTAGCCCCGGTTGCCGCCGTGGCCCCGGCCGCTGCGCCGGTGGCCCCGGCAGCCCGCGTGGTGCCCCGCCTGGCCCCGACGGCCCCGCGCGCGGCCCGCTAGCCGCTACTTGCCCGCCGCGTAGGTAAAGCCCACCGACAGGTTGGTGTTCACGGGGGCGCGGCCCTCTACGTTGATGCTTTCGAGCGCGTAGGAGTAAGTAACGGCCAGGGCCAGGTGGCGCGAGAGGCGCACGGCCAGGGCCCCCGTGCCATTCACGCGGTAGTCGCCGTTAACGTCGCTCACTGCCGGCTGGTAATACACCAGGGCTGTGAGCGTGGCCGCCCCCCGCGTGTACTGGCCCTTGGCGCGCAGCGAGTGGCGCAGCACCTGGCGGCGCAGATCGGTATAATATTGGGTTTCTTCGCGCAGCAGGAAATAGCTCACGTTCACTTCGTTGCGCATCGTGTCCTTGTATAGCTGGTAGCCCACGCCCAGGCCGCCCACCACGCGGTAGTCGATGGCGCGCAGGTTGCTGTATTCCACCTGGCCCAGGGTGTAAAACTTGTAGCGCCCCTGCTGGTAGGTGGGCGTGGTGAGCAGCAAAAACTCGCGCTCGCGCTGCAAGCCGTCCTGCTTGCCGTAGCTGAAGCTAAGGGCCGCCGGGGCCAGCCAGTGCCCGCCCTTGAACGACAGGTTGACGGTGTGACTGGTGCTGAGGAACATGCGCGCGACGGTGCCCGTGGTGTAAAGGCCCGTGAGTGCGGCCGTGTAGCGTACGCCCCTGCCCTTCACGTTGTAGGTTTCAAATTCGGTGGCCGGCAGGCCGGCGGCGCCGCCGGCCGCTGGGGCCACGGCGGGCGTGGTGGTGGTATCGGCCTTGGGCGCGATGCGGGCCGATTTGGCCACGCTTTGGGCGCGGGCCGCGGGGCTGCCCGCAATCAGCAGCAGCGTCAGCAGCCCAAGGCCCCAAAACTTCAAAAATAGCCCCTTCATCCGAGCAAATCCGGGGTTTCGAGGCTGCGCAGCGTGGCCGGCCGGTCGAGCTTGCCCGAGGCCGTGGTGTGAAATTCGGGCACGAACACGAGGTGCCGCGGCTGCTCGTACTTGCCCAGGCGGGCGGCCAGCAGCGCCCGCAGCTGGGCCTCGGCAGCGGCGGTCAGGGCGGGGCCCTCCACGTAGGCGGCCACGGCCTGGCCGAGGCGCTCGTCGGGCCGGCCGGCCACGAAGCAGCGGCGCGGGGCCCCCAGCTCGGCCAGGGCCACGTCGAGCACCAGCTCCACCTTCTCGGCCGGCACCTTCACGCCGCCCGAGTTGATGACGAAATCGGCCCGGCCCAGCCACTCAAACGTGTGGGCGCCAGCGTCCAGCGCCACTAGGTCGTTAGTGACGACGAGTTGGTCGTTGGTCACGTCGCCGCGCAGCGTAAGGCAGCCGCGCGCGTTCTGCCCGGCCGCAATACCCGGCAGCACCCGGAAGGCGGTGGTGGCCTGGGGCCCGTTCAGCCGGCGCAGGGCCACGTGCGAGCAGGTTTCCGTCATGCCGTAGGTGAGCAGCACTGGCACCGTGAGCTGGGCCTGGATGGCGGCCAGCAGCGTGGCGTCCACCGGGGCCCCGCCCACCAAGATGGTTTTCATGCGGTTGAGGCGCGGAGCGTGGCCGGCGGCCAGCACGGCCCGCAGCTGCAAGGGCACGAAGGCGGCAAAGTCAAACGCGGCGTCGGCCGGCACCAGGGCCAGCGGGTCGGCCTGGGGCTCCACCATGGTGAGGTGCATTTGCCGCTCCAGGCCGCGCACCAGCATCATCAGCCCGCCGATGTACTCGCAGTTGAGGCATACTAGGGCCCGGTCGCCGGGGCCCAAATCGAAAAAGTCGCCGGTGCGCTGGGCCGAGGCCGCCAACTGCCGCCGCCGCACCACCACGGGCGCCGGCGTGCCCGTGCTGCCCGACGTGGTGAGGGTGAATTCCTGCGAGCCGTTCAGCCACTCGCGCACGCGCTCCAGCACGCGGGCCTCGTAGCCGTTGAGGTCGGCGGGCACAGCGGTGGGGTATTGCTGGATGGCAGCGTAGGCGAATTCGCGGCCGTTGAGCAGCAGGGAATCGGGAAGGTTGGAGGAGGCCATGGCAAGCAAGATAAACCGGCGGCCCAAGCCGCCCGCCGGACCCCGCCGGGGCCCTAGCGGACCAGCCAGCGCTGGTACGTTTTGACTGACGGTACCGTCAGCCGCCCCAAAACTAGCAGTAGGCCGCCGCAAATGGCCAGGTCCGTGGCCTGCTGCGTGACGACGTAGGAGGCCAGTAGGGGCAGGGCCAGCAGGCTCAATAAGCTGTCGCGCAGCAACGTTCGCGCCTGGTAGATGCGCAGGTTTTCGGCATACGGGCGCCGTAGATTGGGCCGCAGGCCGCGCGACACTGCGTAGAGCAGGGCCCCCACCACCGGCACCAGGGCCCCCAGCAGCAGCAGCGCCGGCCAAGTGGCCAGCCGCGGGTTGGCGGCGGCGCCCACCGCCATCCGGGGGCCGGTGGCCAGCACCGCGCCGCCCATCAGCAGGGCCTGGGCCCCGTAGTGCAGCCAGTGCCGCCGCCGGATGCGCCCGAGGGCCTCGTGAAATTCAGCGTCCGTCATGCGGCAAAGAAGAGGGCCCTGGGGGCGGTCAGGTAAACGCGTAGCGGGGGCGGCCCGCGCACCCACACGCCAAAGGCACTGAGCAAGTTGCCAACAACGGTCGGAACAATTTGGCTTGCCTTTGTCGAAAAAAATCGTTATTATTACCTAATTCCCATTTAATCCCTACGGCCATGACCTCCCATCCGCACCTGCCCGCGCCCCCGGCGCCCGTTGTTGAAAGCATCGCCCGTCCCACCCGCACGCCCGCCGAGCAGGCCGCCAAGGCCGCCAAAAAGGAGCGCAAGCACGCGCGGCTGCGCCAGTTTTTCTCCTGGTGTTGGGGCTGCCAGTTCATGGGCGGCAGCTTTTGATGGGTTTGATTAGTAATTGGTTATACGCAAAAAGCCCTGCTAAACTGACTTGTCCTTGCCCAAAATTCAAAAGCCCTTTCGGCCATGCGGCCGGAAGGGCTTTTTTAGACGAGTGCTTGCCCAGATTGCGGCTTTTCGAGTGGTGTTAGCCAGCGAAAAAAGGCGCTCACGCTACTTCCAAGAAGCCAGCAAAAGATTTGGGTAAGGACAAGCCAAACTGACGGGGCTTTTTGCTGCGGTGCCGCGCCGCGACTACGGAAATTTCGGGAATTTCGAGAAGTCAGGCTGGCGCTTTTCGAGGAAGGCGTTTTTGCCCTCCTTGGCCTCTTCGCTGAGGTAGTAGAGCAGCGTGGCGTTGCCGGCCAGCTCCTGGATGCCGGCCTGGCCGTCGAGTTCGGCGTTGAAGCTGGATTTGAGCATCCGCAGGGCCAACGGGCTCTTTTGCAGTATTTTGTGGCACCAGGCCACGGTGGTTTCCTCCAATTTTTCGAGGGGTACCACCTTGTTCACCAGGCCCATGTCGAGGGCTTCCTGGGCGTCGTACTGGTCGCAGAGGAACCAGATTTCACGGGCCTTTTTCTGGCCTACCACGCGCGCCAGGTACGAAGCCCCAAAGCCGCCGTCGAACGAGCCCACGTTGGGGCCCGTTTGGCCGAAGCGGGCGTTGTCGGCGGCAATGGTCAGGTCGCATACCACGTGCAGCACGTGGCCCCCGCCGATGGCCCAGCCCGCCACCATGGCAATCACCGGCTTCGGGATGGAGCGGATCATCTTCTGCAAGTCCAGCACGTTGAGGCGGGGCACGGCGTTTTCGCCCACGTAGCCGCCGTGGCCGCGCACGCTCTGGTCGCCACCCGAGCAGAAGGCCTTGCCGCCCTCGCCGCTGAAGACGACCACGCCAATGTCGGTGCGGTTGCGGCAGATGTCCATCGCCTCAATCATCTCATCCACTGTGAGCGGCGTGAAGGCGTTGTGCACCTGCGGCCGGTTGATGCTGATTTTGGCGATGCCCCCGTGCTGGGAGAAGAGGATTTCTTTGAACTCCTTAATCGGGGTCCATTCAATTTTTTCAGACATATCGCGCGAAGTTTTGCTAGGTTTAAAATTTAAGTTTCGCAGTATTGCATCTGTCAGGTTTCGCGAAACGCAGTGTTAAACTTCGCGAAACCTTGCGCTAAAAAGCCGCTTTCACGGCCGCGCGGTATTCCTCAAAGAAGGCGGCGTTGGTTTTACTATCGGTGAAAATTTCCAGCACTGCCGCGCCGCCTTCGGCCGCAAAGAAAACCGGTAGCGCGGCATCTAGTTCGTCGAACGAAGCAACCGGGAAATAGCGCAGCTTAAAATCGCGGCATAAGTTCTCGGCCGTCAGGGCTTGGTGGGTTTCAAAAAACTCTTCCAATTCCGGCTGCTGCCGGGGCCCATCAATCATACGGAAAATGCCGCCGCCGTGGTTGTTGAATAGCACGATGCGCAAATTTGGCGTGGGGTAGTTGTGCCAAAAGGCGTTGCGGTCGTAGAAAAACGCCACGTCGCCGGTGAGCAGCACCACCGGCCGCGCGGGCTGCGCCAGGGCCCCACCCACGGCGGTGCTGTTGCAGCCGTCGATGCCGCTGGTGCCGCGGTTGGCAAACACCTCAATTTGCCGGCCCTGCGGCAGGCCCAGGATGTTGGCGTAGCGCACGGCCATGCTGTTGGCCAGGTGCAGGGCGGTGCCGTCGGCCAGGGCCCCTAGCGCGTGGCGAAAGGCCGAAAACTCGTTGAACGGCTCTTGGACTTCCTGGTAACGGCCGCGCTGGCTACCGAAGAAATTATTAAGCGCCGTTTCCCCGTGTTGTTGCGCCGAACCCCAGCCCAAGTTGTAATGAGTTGTCGAATCGTTTATTGAAGCATCGGGAGAACTACCCGCGGCAATACTGCGAAAAAAACTAGTCGGTTCGACCCGAATAATTTCACTTAGAGAACGAAAAGTATCTGCCACCGGGCCCGCAGCTTGTACGTGCCAGTGAATTAATGGCGCGGCATTGCGTAGAAATAGCTTCAGGCTTTTAGAAATTAACGACTGTCCAAACGTGATAAGTAAGTCGGGCCGAAGTTCATTTCTCTCGTCTTCAGAAAGACCCGCAATGAATATATCCTGCTTGCCTAAAATCTGGCTTAGCCCGTCGGTCAAATTAGAAATAACATCGCCCACTATGGGGGCCCGGTAGGCCAACGCGAAGCTTTTCAAAGCCGCCGCAAGCGGCGCATTTGCTGGGTACTGGCCTGCTACTACAAGCACCCGGCCAGCGTTTCTTAGTCGCTGGCGCAACTCGGTTGATTCCGATAAGCTAAGCGTTCCAGTGGCTGGTATCTCCCGAATAATCTTCACGTCCTGTTCGTACACCACTACCTCACCCAGCTTCGGGTAAAACGGCTCGCGTAGCGGCACGTTCACCTGCACTGGCCCGGCGGGGCCCGCCTGCGTCAAATTAATGGCCTCGTTAATTATCCGCTCGGCGTGCCACTTGGCGTCGGGGTGGGTGGTATCGGTCGGGAAATCGAACGCCGCCTTGGCGTGGGCCCCGTACAGGTTGCGCTGGCGGATGGTCTGGCCGTCGAGCTGGTCAATCCATTCCGGAGGCCGGTCGGCGGTGAGAATTAGCAGCGGGATTTGCTGAAAAAAGGCCTCCGCTACGGCGGGCGCGTAGTTGAGGCCGGCCGTGCCGCTGGTGCACACCAGCACCACCGGGCGCCGCGTGGCCTGCGCAATGCCCAGGCCGATGAACGCCGCCGCCCGCTCGTCGGGCACCACGCGCAGCCGGCCGCGGTAGGCCGGGTGCCGCGCAAAGGCCAGCGCGAGCGGCGCCGAGCGCGAGCCCGGCGAGAGCACCACGTCGGTAATTCCGTGCCGGGCGCAGATTTCGGCGATGTTGAAAACGGCTTGGTTATTCATTTAACGCGGCTAATTGTAATAATTAATTTCGGGGATAAAAGGTCGTTATGCAGCGCGCAGCGAAGCATCTTTCCCGCGTAACTAAATTTGGGATTACTGGCGCCGGAAAGATGCTTCGCTGCGCGCCGCATGACGACCTTTTTGTTTGTAGATACTCATTGTAAAACCGTGGCTACGGTTTGCAGTTTCATTTCGGTTTCCTGCCACTCGCGCTCGGGGTCCGAGTCCGCCGTCAGGCCGGTGCCGGCGTAGAGGATGGCCTCGTGGGCGCGCACTTGCAGGCAGCGCAGGTTCACGAAGAGGCGGGCGATGCCGGGCGCGGCCACGTTCACGGGGCCCAGAAAGCCGCTGTAATAGGCGCGGTCGTAGCGCTCATGCTGGTGCAGAAACGCCAGCGCCGCCAGCCGGGGCATGCCGCCCACGGCCGAGGTGGGGTGCAGCAGGCGCAGCATGTCGGTGCCCAGGTTGGGGAAGGGTACTGCGTTCAGGTCCACCTCGAAGTCGGTGCGCAGGTGCAGGAGCTGGCCCGCCACCACAGTGCGGGGCCCTGTTTCCTGGTATTCGCGCAGGCGCAACTGCTTGAAGCAGTTCACGATGAAGCGCGCCACCAGGGCTTGCTCCTCAATCTCCTTTTGCCGCCAAATGGCCGTGCGGGGCGAGGCCGCCTCCGTCACGGGCTGGGTGGCGGCTAGCGCCACGGTGCGGAAGTGCCCGTCGGCCGTGACCTCGGCCAGCACCTCGGGCGTGGCCCCCAGCCAGGTGCCCGCGCCCGGCACGCTCACCAGCGACACGAACGCCTGCGGGTACTTCGCGCTGAGCTTGTCGAACGCCGCGAGCGGGTCGAACCCGGCCGGCAGCGGCCGGCGCGCTGCCCGCGAGCTGACCACCTTCAGCACCGTTTTTTCCTTGATGGCCGCCACGCCCTCGCGCACCAGCGCCGTGTACTCGGCCTCGGTGGCGGCGGCCGGGGCGGGCTGCGGGCTGTGGTGCCAGGCCAGCGCGGCGGGCGTGGGCAGCGCCAGCCAGGCCGCGATGTTGGGCAGCAGCGCGCGGGCAGCCGGTGCCACCAGAACGGCATCGGGCCGGGCCGCGTCGTAGCGCACGTCGGCGGGCAGGAAAAAGGCCGGGTTGTGGTCGGATTCGCGGAAGGGGAAGAACGCGAAGCCCGCCGGGGCCCCCGCGTCGAGGGCGGGCGGCAGGCCGGTGTAGGCGGCTTCGAGCGAGCGGCTCACCAGCAGCTGCGGGCGGCCGGCGCCGGGCTCGCGCCACACCGCCAGCGGGCGGCCCGTGCGCAGGGCCCCCGCCACGAGGTGGCGCAGCCGGGCCAGGGCCCCCAAGCCCGCCGCGGCAGGCGGCCACAACAGCAAGCGCGGTTCGGGGAGCGGCATGGAGGGGTTGGTCAAAACAAGAAAGGCGAGGCATTCATGGCCGACTGCGGGCCAAAAGACGAACAACCGACAACGAACAACTGACAACGAAAACCTAGCGGGGCAGGTCAACTACGGCCATCGTGATGCGGCTGATACAGACCAAGGCCCCCGTTTCTTCGTGGGTGATGCGGATTTCCCACACCTGCGTGCTGCGGCCCACGTGCACCGGCGTGGCCCGGCCGCGCACCCAGCCGTCGCGCACGCCCTTCAGGTGGTTGGCGTTGATTTCCAGGCCTACGCAGGCCTGCTTGGCGGGGTCGACGCGGCTGGCGGCCCCCACGCTGCCCAGCGTTTCGGCCAGCGCCACCGAGGCCCCGCCGTGCAGCAGGCCCATCGGCTGGTGGGTGCGGCCATCCACGGGCATCCGGCCCTCGATGTAGTCGGCGGTGAGAGCGGTCAGTTCAATGCCAAGGGCGTCGGCCAGGGTGGGGCGGGCGGCCGTCCAGGCCATTACTTCGTCGAGGGTCATTTATGGGTGTTTGGCGCGGATGCTAGATGAGCATGACGCCTCAATTTAGTAGGGTACTGAATTCAAACCCGTACTTTGGGCCATTGTTCCGCAAAACTACCCCGAAACGTGAGGCCCCGGATCATCTTTTTGCTGCGCCACGGCCAGACCGATTTCAACGTGCAAAACATTGTGCAGGGCAGCGGCATCGACTCTGACCTGAACGACACCGGCCGCCGCCAGGCCGCGCAGTTTTTTGCCGCTTACGGCCGCGTGCCGTTTGCTAAAGTGTACACCTCGGCGCTGCGCCGCACCGGCCAATCGGTGCAGGGCTTCCTCGACCTGGGCCTGCCCCACGAGGCGCACGCGGCCCTGAACGAAATCAGCTGGGGCCGCCGCGAGGGCACCCGCATCACCGTGGCCGAAGACGCCGAGTACCGCGCCACGCTGGCCGCCTGGGCCGCCGGCGACGATTGCGCCCGCCTCGAAGGCGGCGAGAGCCCCGCCGAAGTGGCCGCCCGCCAGCGCCCGTTCATCGAGCTGCTAACGGCCCGCGCCGACGAAGAAACCGTGCTCGTATGCCTGCACGGCCGGGCCCTGCGCGTACTGCTCTGCCAGCTGCTGCACTACCCGCTCAGCTGCATGGGCGGCTTCGAACACAGCAACTTGTGCTTGTACAAGCTGGAGTATACCGGCAAAGTGTTCACGGTGAAAAATTTTCTGGACACCGCTCATTTGCAAAGCTGAGCGCGGCGGCCGGCGGCAGGTGGGCCCTGGCCGGTTGGTGCGCCCAACTTTTCGGGCTAATTTTGGCCTAATTAACCCAAGCGCGACAACCCGATGGCCGAAATCATAAAAATGCCCAAAATGAGCGACACGATGACCGAGGGCGTCATCGCGGCCTGGCTCAAAAAAGTAGGCGATAACGTGAAAGCCGGCGATATCCTGGCCGAAGTCGAAACCGACAAGGCCACCATGGAGCTGGAAAATTACGACGACGGCACCCTGCTCTACATCGGCCCGAAAGAAGGCGAAGCCGTGGCCGTAGACGGTATTTTGGCCATTGTGGGCAAGCCGGGCGAAGATTTTTCAGCGCTGCTGAACGGCGGTGGGGCCCCCGCCGCCCCCAAGGCTAAGGCCGGGGCCGCCCCGGCCCCGGCGCCCGAGGCCCCCAAGCCCGCCCCGGCCCCCGCCGCTGAAGCTCCCAAACCTGCGGCTTCCACGGCCCCCGCCGCGCCCGCCAACGGCAAGAAAGCCACCGTGGTTCTCATGCCCAAAATGAGCGACACGATGACCGAAGGCACCATCGCCGCCTGGCTGAAAAAGGTGGGAGACAAGGTGAAAGCCGGCGATATCCTGGCCGAAGTCGAGACCGACAAAGCCACCATGGAGCTCGAAAACTACGAGGACGGCACCCTGCTCTACACGGGCCCTAAGGCCGGGGAAGCCGTGGCCGTGGACGGTATTCTGGCCATCATCGGCGAGGAAGGCGCTGATATTCAGTCGCTGCTGGGCGGCCAGAGCGGCGGTGCTGCCCCGGCCCCCACTGCGGCTGAGGCGGCCCCCGCCGGGGCCCCAGCGCCGGCTGCTGCAGCTGAAGAGCCCGCCGCGCCCGCCGGTCGCATCCTGGCCTCGCCGCTGGCCAAGAGCATCGCCAAGGAAAAAGGCATTAACCTGGCCCAGGTGAAGGGCAGCGGCGACAACGGCCGCATCGTGCAGCGCGACGTGGAAGCCTTCGCGCCCGGCCTAGCCGCGCCAGCCCCGGCCGCCATACCTGCCGCTGTGCCCGCCGCCGTGCCCGCCACGGCCCCCAACGAATATATTGCCGCTGCCTTGCCCGCGGCCGCGCCCGCCGCGCCGGCGCCCAAAGCCGCGCCGACCCCCGCGCCGGCCCCCGCCGCAGCCGAAGGCACCTACACCGACACGCCGGTGTCGCAGATGCGCAAGGTGATTGCCAAGCGCCTGTCGGAGAGCCTGTTCACAGCTCCGCATTTCTATCTCACGATGGAAATTCTGATGGACAAGGCTATGGAGGTGCGTACGCAACTCAACACGCTCTCGCCGGTGAAACTGAGCTTCAACGACCTGGTGGTCAAGGCGTCGGCCGTGGCCCTGCGCCAACACCCGGTGGTCAACTCGTCGTGGCTCGGCGACCGGATTCGCCAGAATAAGGTCATCAACATCGGCGTGGCCGTGGCTGTGGACGAAGGATTGCTGGTACCCGTTATCCGCAACGCCGACGGCAAGGGCCTCTCGCAGATTGCCATCGAAGTGAAGGAGCTGGCTGGCAAGGCCAAGAGCAAGAAGCTCCAGCCCGCCGAGTGGGAGGGTAGTACCTTCACCATCAGCAACCTGGGTATGTTCGGCATCGACGAGTTCACGGCCATCATCAACACGCCGGATGCCTGCATCCTGGCCGTGGGAGGCATCAAGCAAACCGCCGTGGTGAAGGATGGCCAGCTGGCCATCGGCAACATCATGAAGGTGACGCTGAGCTGCGACCACCGCGTGGTGGACGGCGCCACCGGCGCGGCCTTCCTCCAAACGCTGAAAGCGCTGCTGGAAGACCCTATGCGGATGCTGATTTGACCCTTGGCCGCCGCCTAAGCCACGCAATTTTTTAGAGTAACCCAGAGAATCAGCCCCCACCGGGCTGATTCTCTGCTTTTAAACCCGTTGGGGCCCCTAACGAGCGGGGGTGGTATGGAAAATAGTCTATATTTATGGACCATCACACAGTTCCTTGCATTATGAATAAAAAACTACTAATTGTACCGCTCGTATTGGCCAGCAGCACGGCCTGGGCGCAGAGCCGCACCGTATCGGGCCAGATCCTCGATGCGGCGGGGGCCCCCATCATTGGGGCCACGGTGGTGGAAAAAGGTACCAACAACGGCATCAGCACCGACGCCGCGGGCCGCTTCGTACTGCGCGCCCGCACGGCCCAGCCGCGGCTGCAAATCAGCGCCCTGGGCTACACCAGCCAGGAAGTGGGCACCGAGGGCCCCGTGGCCGTGCACCTGGCCGCCAACAGCACGGCCCTCGAAGGCGTGCAGGTGGTGGGCACGCGCAGCCTCAACCGCTCGGTGACGGACTCGCCCTCGCCGGTCGACATCATCGACGTGCGGCAGGTGACGGCCAAAACCGGCCAACTCGACGTGAACCAGCTGCTGCAATTCGTGGCGCCGTCCTTCAACTCGAACCGCCAGACCGGGGCCGACGGCGCCGACCATGTGGACCCCGCCAGCCTGCGCGGCCTGGGCCCCGACCAAACCCTGGTGCTCGTGAACGGCAAGCGCTGGCACCAGTCGGCGCTCGTAAACCTGTTCGGCAGCCGCGGCCGCGGCAACACGGGCACCGACCTGAACACGATTCCAGCTGCCAGCATCGAGCGTATTGAGATTCTGCGCGACGGGGCCTCGGCCCAGTACGGCTCCGATGCCATTGCGGGCGTCATCAACATCGTGCTGAAAACCAGCACCAAGGAGCTGACCGCTAACGCTAACTACGGGGCTTACACGGCCAAGTACCGCTTCGACGACAAGACTTTTGACGGGGGCAACTTCAACGCCAACGCCAACTACGGCGTGGCCGTGGGCCAGGGCGGCTTCGTGAACGCCACCGTCGACTTCAACCTGCGCGAGCACACCCAGCGCGCCAACGTGCCGGCCCCCGACGGCATTCAGCGCCGCGAGTACGGCGACCCCAAGGCTACCAATACATCGGTGTACCTCAACAGCAAGCTGCCGCTGAGCGAGAAAGTGTACGCCTACGTGTTCGGCGGCATCAACGTGCGCAAGGGTGACGCCTACGCCTACACCCGCTTCCCGACCATCGGCACCGACAGCCTGGGCCACGATATCCCGAACCCGCGCAGCAACGCCACGCTCTATCCCAACGGCTTCGACCCCATCATCACGAGCAGCATTTTTGACGGGCAAGGGGTGGCCGGCATGCGCGGCACCTTCGGGCAGTGGGACGTGGACCTGAGCAACGGCTTTGGCTCCAACAACTTCCACTACGGCGTGAAAAATACGCTGAACGCGACGTTGGGGCCCCAGTCGCCGACGACGTTCGACGCGGGCGGCTTCCAGCTCCAGCAAGACGTGGTGGATCTCAACGTGAGCCGCAACTACAAAACCGTGTTGCAGGGCCTCAACCTGGCCTTCGGCAGCGAGTACCGCCGCGAATGGTACGCGCTGTTTGCCGGCGAAGCGGGGTCGTACCTCAAATATCCGGGGGCCCTCAACGACCGGCCGGGCGGGTCCCAGGGCTTCCCCGGCTTCCAGCCGCGCAACGAGGTGAAGGCCAGTCGCAGCAACATCGGCGTGTACGCCGACGCCGAGCTGGACGTGACCAAGGCCCTGCTGGTGGAGGGCGCGGTGCGCTTCGAGAACTACACCGACTTCGGTAGCAACTTCACCGGCAAGTTGGCCACGCGCCTCAAGCTGAGCGACGCCTTCTCGCTGCGCGGCACGCTGAGCACCGGCTTTCGGGCCCCGTCGCTGGCCCAAATTAACTTCAATACCGTGTTTACCAACGTGGTAGGGGGTAAGCCGGTAGATATTTTGCTCGACCGCAACGACGGGCCGGTGTCGCGGGCGGTGGGCATCCCGGCGCTGCGGCAGGAGCTGTCCCGGTCGGCCAGCGTCGGCTTTACGGGCCGCGCCGGCTCAGTGCTGACGTTTACCGTGGACGGCTACTACATCCACATCAAGGACCGGATTGTGCTAACCGGCACGTTTGGCAGCGACGATAACATCATCGGGCCTACCCTCACGGCCCTAAACGTGGGCCAGGCCCAGTTCTTCGCCAACGCGGCTTCCACCAGCACGTTTGGCCTCGACGCCGTGGTGGCCAACACCTTGGGCGTGGGCATCGGCCGCCTCACCACCACGCTGGCTGCCAACCTCAACCGCCTCAACGTCACGAGTGTGCAAGCCACGCCGCTGCTGGCCGGCAAGGAAGATATCTTCTTCGGGGCCCGCGAGCAGGCGTTTGTAAAGGCCTCGGCACCGCCCTTCAAAATTAACCTCACCCTCGACTACAGCCTCGGCCGCTTCGGGGCCCTGGTGCGGTTCGTGGAGTTCGGCGGCGTGTCGCTCATCGACTACAACGGCGACCTGAACCGCTACAACCCACGCCTAACCACCGACGTGGCCCTGAGCTACGCCCTCACCAACCAGCTGCGCCTCTCGGTGGGCAGCTCTAACCTGTTCAATAAGTACCCCAACTTCTTCAACCCCCAGGCCACCGAAACCGGCGGCGCCTGGGATCCCGTGCAGATGGGCAGCAACGGCCGCTTCCTGTTTGCCAAGCTCCAGGCCCGGTTTTAGAAACGGTTGCGCTTGGGCAAACCAGCTGCTAGTAGCACGCGCCGGTTTGCCCAAGCACAAGGGATAAAAATTTTAATTGGCAGCCATGTTGGGCCGCGCAACAAAATATTATGCTTATTAAATATCTTATCTTTGTAGATGTATAAAATGACGTAGAATTTATTAAAATTTTACTTTAATATTTCCTTATATTGCTATGGATGCGTTGAAAAGACGGGCAATTAGTGGTGACTCCAGCATCTTCCTCGACGGGATGCGCTTGCTAGCAGCCCTCGTTGTTTTGGTTTGGCATGCTTCGTACCAGTGGTTGCCCGGCTACCCCCGTTTGCTAGCCATTTTCGACGATCTGTCGCACGCCGCAGTTATTGTGTTTTTCGTGCTGTCCGGCTACCTTATTGCCTACACCACCACCAACAATAACCGGGGGCCCCGGCAGTATGCCGTGGCCCGCCTCAGCCGTCTATACTCGGTGTTGATTCCGGCCCTAGTCATCACGGCGCTCATCGAGTTCGCCGTGTCTTACCTAGACCCAGTAATTTCCGCGAGCTATTCCCGTGGCAACCCGTTGCCCCGCTACGCGTTGTGTCTGGCTTTTTGCAATGAAATAGGGCTGCTTTCGGCCTCGCCGCCCATCAATAATCCGTTGTGGTCGTTGAGCTTTGAGTTTTGGTACTACGCCATTTTTGGGCTCTGGTTTTTTCGGCATCCCGGTGCCAAGTCGCTGATATTGATCGTGTTGGCGTGTTGTGTGGCGGGTCCCAAAATACTTTTGCTGATGCCCATCTGGGTACTCGGTTTCCTGGCTTACCGCATACCTGCGCCTACGTTTACAATTAAACGCGGGTGGGCCTTGGTGGGTGTTTTGATTTTTGTAGCGGTCCTGGTGGTGATTTACGTTCCCGATTTTCCCTATAATCTGGGGCGCAAGCCTTTTTTCTACGCTAACCGGTTCCTGACCGATTGGCTGACGGGAATCATCTTCGCGCTGGCCGTCTGGCTGTTGCCCGCGGGAAGCAACGCCGTAAAACCTGCAGCGGTGAATTTGCTGCGCACGATTGCCGATTTGTCGTTCCCACTGTACATTTTACACTACCCCTTGCTTGTGCTGTGGCGTGCCGCGTTCGGGTGGCGCGCAAACGACGTGTCTCAGATGTGTATCGCCATCGTTTCGGTCACCGTCGTGGCAGTTATCATTGGTGTCTTCTTGGAGCAGCAGCGTGGCATATGGGTGCGGTTTTTCAAGTGGGCCGTCAACTGCATCAAACCCCTGCCTATCCCATTTTCCGAAAAGACGCTGCCAGTTTAGCCGTTGCGGGCCCCCTTGGGGGCCCGCAACGGCCGCACGGCTTGAGCTTTTTTACGAGCGGCCGGGCCCTGGGAGGCCGGCCGCTTTTTTGGTAAACGCGGCCGCTGCGGTGCGCCCGGTGAAAGGAGCGTATTTTTGCCCCATGCTCCCAAAAATTCGCTCCACGACCGTGCTTGGCGTGCGCCACAACGGCCAGATTGCCCTCGGGGCCGACGGCCAGGCCACCATGGACAAGCACGTGGCCAAAAACAACGTGCGCAAAGTGCGCCAGCTCAACGACGGCAAGGTGGTCACCGGCTTTGCCGGATCCACAGCCGATGCTTTCATGCTGCTCGACCGCTTCGAGGAGAAGCTGGCCGCCTACGGCAGCAACCTCAAGCGCGCCGCCATCGAGCTGGCTAAAGACTGGCGTAAAGACCAGTACCTGCGTAAGTTAGAAGCTATGATGGTGGTCTGCGATAAAGACGAGCTACTCATTATCAGCGGCACCGGCGACGTGCTGGAGCCCGACATGGACGTGGCCGCCATCGGCTCGGGGGCCATGTACGCGCAGGCCGCCGCCCTGGCCCTGAAGAAGCACGCCCCGCACCTCACCGCCCGCCAGATGGTGGAAGACGCCCTGCACATCGCGGCTGACATCTGCATCTACACCAACCATAATTTGATTATCGCCGAGCCGGCGTAAGGTTTGGCTGTTGGCTTTTCGTACAGCACCATACCGACTTATCTCCCAAAAGCTAATGGCTAACAGCTAAAGGCTAACAGCTTAAAAAATGCATATCACCAATTTCCTCAAGCACCACTACCGCCACTTCAACGCCGCCGCCCTCATCGACGCGGCCGACGGCTACAATAAGCACATCGCCGAAGGCGGCAAAATGATGATTACCCTGGCCGGGGCCATGAGCACTGCCGAAATGGGTATTCAGCTGGCCGAGCTCATTCGCCAGGATAAAGTGCAGATCATCAGCTGCACGGGCGCCAACCTGGAGGAGGATATCTTCAACCTGGTGGCCCACGATTTCTACGAGCGGGTACCTAATTACCGCGACCTGACGCCCGCCGACGAGCAGGCCCTGCTGGCCCGCCACATGAACCGCGTGACCGATACCTGCATTCCCGAAGAGGAAGCCATGCGCCGCCTGGAGCACACGGTGCTCAAATTCTGGGAGAAGGCCGACAAGGCCGGCGAAGCCTGTTTCCCGCACGAATTCTTCTACCAGATTTTGCTCAGCGGCGAGCTGGAGCAGTACTACCAGATTGACCCTAAGGACTCGTGGATGCTGGCCGCGGCCGAGAAAAACCTGCCCATTATCTGCCCCGGCTGGGAAGACTCGACGCTCGGCAACATCTACGCTGGCCACGTCATCACCGGCGACATCAAGAACGTGCACACCATGCGCACGGGCATCCAGTACATGATTTACCTGGCCGACTGGTACACTAAGCAGGCTACGGACGAAAGCAAAGTAGGCTTCTTCCAGATTGGTGGCGGCATTGCCGGCGACTTCCCCATCTGCGTGGTGCCCATGTTGCACCAGGACCTGGGCCGCACCAGCGTGCCGCTGTGGGGCTACTTCTGCCAGATTTCGGACTCGACTACCAGCTACGGCAGCTATTCCGGTGCCGTACCCAACGAGAAAATTACCTGGGGCAAACTGGGCGAGAAAACGCCGAAATTCATCATCGAAAGCGACGCCACCATCGTGGCCCCGCTGATTTTTGCGATTGTGCTGGGGCAATAACTGCCGCTTAACTTTTCGAAAAGGCCCGCCGCTGATTGTCAGCGGCGGGCCTTTTTGCGATAAACAGGGCTCCTCGGACTCTGACAAGAGCTCTGTTTCGTTAGGTATTGCGCGGTTTCAGGATTGGTGTGCGTAGGGTGTGGTGCGTGTCTCTGACCGCCCGGGAATGGAACCGCTGTTACAGCGCAAGGGCCGGGCCGGGACATGCCCCGCATCCTGCACGCTACCGTCCGCACACTGAAACCGCGCTAAGCTGCGCTGCCTGAGTTAATGCGCAACGGGAAGTAGCGGCTGCGGTGCCGGCGGCGGTCGGCCACTGCCGCACGAGGGGCGGGCTGGGGGCCCTCGGGGCGGCGGTCCTTCATCTTTTGCTGGTAGTCAAAATCTTCTTCCTCCTGCTGGAAGTAATAAGAATCGCTGAGGGCGAGGCGGCCAAATAGGTAAAGCATGACGGGCGGGATGGGGTGAAGCAGCAAGGCTGGTATGTAGACGGGATGCCGCGCGGCTTACTGTAGTTGCAACCCGAAAAATTGCACTCGACCAATCCCCGTCTTTTCGCTACGAAACCCGGCGCCACGGCTACCAGCGGCCGGGGTGAATTGCCGCGCACGTTAGCCTTTCCCGCTCGCCTAGGGAAGGATTTGCCCACACCGGGGCCCTAACCTGCGCAAAAATCAGCCTTGTTAAAGCGGGGCGCCGCCCAAAAGCTCGTCGGTGAAATGTGCCTGGTGCGGGGGCTGGGCAAATTTATCGGCGTTGTAGGTTGCCGATGCGCCGCGCGGGATGGAGAGCGACTGCCACGCGTCGCCGGCCACCAAGCGGGCTAGGAACACCATTTGGCCCACGTGGTAGGGGTAGTGCGCCAGTTGCCGGTTGATGGCCTCGGCCACGGTGTGGCCCTGGTGGCGGATGTACACGACCCGGCCCAAATCGGCCACCGTCAGCCCGTCGAGAGCCCTAAACAGGCACTGCCAGCCGGCTTCCCACTTTTCGAGCACTGTGGCGCGGGTGCGTAGGTCGTTGTCGAACTCGGCCTCGCGGTAGCGCCAGGGTTTCTCGCCGTCGGTGGTCAGGAAATCCGTCCAGCGCGATAACATATTGCCCCACAAGTGCTTCACGATGGCCGCCAGGCTGTTGCTGGCCGCGTTGGGCTGCCAATTGAGTTGGTCGTCGGGCACTTGGGCCAGGGCTTGCTCGCCCAGCAGCTTGTAGTAGGCGAACTGCTTTTTGGTGCTGGCGAGGAAGTCGGCGGTCATGGCAGGGGGTGATTGGTGCGCCACGAGTTTACGCCGCCCGTGCGCAAAACCCTAGCGGCCCGGGGGCCCCGCTAGCGCCACACGGCGGCCACCGTAGTATCGGCGATGCTGAGGCGGGCGGGCGTGGTGGTCAGGTCGAGGGTGCCGGTGGTGTGGCGGTTGCGCACGGTGATGCGTAGGCGGTACACCTGGGCTGGCAAATCCTGGAGGCTGATGGCGCTTTGGGCGGGCCCGATATCGGTGGTCAGGCCGTCGTGCACCACGCCGCAGTAGCGCAGGCTCAGCAGGTCGCCTTGCCGGATGAGGGAGGCGATGAGGTGGTCGCCGCCGCTGGTATTGAACACGTTGTCTTTGCTGAATAGAAACGTTTCGACCGTGCCCGGCAGCTGCACGGCTTGCTGCTGGGTGCGCAGCAGCACATGGTAGCCGCTGGGCCCCGGCGCGCCGCAGTCGTCTTCCGTTGCCAGTTCTGTGCCCGCGCTGGGTGCCAGGCTTGGGTCGTCGCTTTTGCTGCAACTGAACAGCGCGAGGGAAACGGCAAAAAGCAGAGGCAAGCGCATGCGTACGGACAGAAAAAAGCGGGAGCGCCTAGATGACCCCCGCGTGGCCGAAAAGGTTGCACGGCCGGCCGCCGGGGCCCGCTGGATCATTGCCCAGTACCTCGAAGCTTCAGATAGGATATTACTGTAGAATTATTTGCATGAAAAAGCCTTCCCACTGCGTACTGGGAAAGCTTTTTCATTTATAGCGCAACGCACGCGAGTGAAAACAAAGAATTAGCCGGTGATAGCTACGATGCACCTCAGTTTTCCTGCGGCAACGTTTTTGCTGAAGTCATCAATTTCATTATGGCTAAACAGCCCCGCTTTAGCAATTGAAGAAGATTGGTTCGAAAGGGGAGCATTGATGTATTTGGGAAGTGCCATATCACTCTTTACTTGCCAAAAGCCATCCGGTTGTAGTTGCTTGTTCAATCGAATGATGTACAGTTCTTGCCAACCTACGTGAATTGGTGATAAACGCCCTGTTTTCGAAAAGGCTGATACCGTCTTGACTTGTACATGCCAGACAGATTCGTTATCTGTCACCTTAATGTCCCAGACAGGATTGCCGTTGCCCCCAAAAATAACGTCCGCATTGGGGTATTTGCCGAGCAAGTACAGGTGGGCGTAAAACTCGCCCACAGCTCCTGTTTTTTGGTCACCTTGGGGAATAGGGCCCCGAGGATTTTGCAACTGTTCCAAGGCATCATAAGCCTTCGCATAATTGGCAATAGCTTGCTCAACTTGCACGAGCGTCGAGCTTTCTCCTGATTCCGTACTTGGGTTTGCAGCCATAAAGTATTGCTGCCTAATACCGGAACAGCGGCCGGTACGGGTTCCAGATACCCCATGGAATCATGAGCAGGACCAAGAATAGGGCGACGCCATAGTAGATGAAGGCTGTTTTGTGCTTGGCTGTGTCGTTGAGGCGCTTTTTGGAGAGCGTGCGGCCGACTTGGGCGATGATGATGGCCAGCACCATCAGGGCCACGTGCTGCACGCCGAAGAAGCGCACTATTGGGTCTTTCAGGGCCCCAGCCACTTTTACGGCCTTCAGGCCCCAGGGGCTCAGGCCGAAGTACAGGCCCAAGCCCACGATGAGCTGCAACAGCATGAAACCCACGAAGCTGGCCCCGAAGGCGTTGTCGCCCTTGCTAAACGGGCGGCGGCCGGTCCAGCCCACGTAGGCGCGGTACACGGCCACGAGGCCGGCCCCGAGCACGAAGTAGCGGAGGTAAGAGTGTAGATAGAGCAGAATTTGGTACATGGTGCTGAGGGGGAGCGTGGGTGATGGGTACTACAACAAAAGTAGGGGCAAGTTGGGCCCTTAGCGGCCCTTGCCGCGCTTCACCAGGTAGGCGTACAGCACTTTTTCGAAGGGCTCGCGCACGTCCACGGGCACGAAATCAATCTTCAATTGCCCGCAGCGCAGGGCCAGGTCCTGCTCGAAAGTGGCCATGGCGGCCCGGTACTGCTCCCGAATCTGGGAGGGCTGGAGCTTGATTTCCTGGCCCGTTTCCACGTCTTCGAAGATGTAGGGGCGCTCGGCAAAGTCAAAGTTGGCCTCTGTGCTGCGGTCGAGCACGTGGAAGAGCAGCACCTCGTGGTGCTGGTGGCGCAGGTGCTGGAGGGCGGCCAGCGCGGCGGCCTGCTCGGCCGCATCACGCCCCAGCATGTCGCTGAAGAGGATGACGAGTGAGCGTTTGGGAATTTGCTGGGCGATGGTGTGGATGACGCCCGCCACGTCGGTGCCGCGCCGGGGCCCCGCGGGGGCGGGCGGGCGCTCCAGCAGGCGCTGTAAGGCCAGCAGCACGGCGTGGCGGTGGGTGGTGGTGGAGCGCACCGGCGTTTGCAGCTCCACGCGGTCGGCGAAGGTGACGAGGCCCACCGCGTCGCGCTGCCGGGTGAGGAGCGTAGCCAAAGCTGCCGCCGCTACCACGCTGAAAGTTAGCTTGGCGTGGCCCGGGGTAGGGTAGTACATGCTCGGGCTCACGTCGATGAGCAGGTGAGCGCGCAGGTTGGTTTCCTCCTCGTAGCGCTTCACGAACAGCTTGTCGGTGCGGGCAAATACCTTCCAGTCGATGTGACGGGTACTCTCGCCGGGGTTGTAGAGGCGGTGCTCCGAAAACTCGACCGAAAAGCCGTGGTAGGGTGATTGGTGCAGGCCAGTGATGAAGCCGTCGACGAGCTGGCGGGCCAGGAATTCCAGGTTTTCGAACGAGCGGACGGCGGCGAGGTCGGGGGCGGGCATGGGCAGGCGAAAGGGTGGGCCGGGGCCCCGGGGGCCCTGTTCAAAGATACCACAGCGGGGCCCCGGGCGCTTTTTTCTTTGCCTCACCGTACCTACATTCGAATTTACATCAATCGATTGTTCTATTCATCAACTTTACCCACCCAACGCCTGTGGACGACCGCCCCGACCAGGAAGAGATTTATTCCCAACGCATTAAGGCCGGTAAGCGCACGTATTTCTTCGACGTGAAAGCCACCCGCGGCCAGGATTACTACCTGACCATCACCGAAAGCAAGCGCCGCCAGAACAGCGACGACTCGGTTTCGTACGAAAAGCACAAGATTTTCTTGTATAAAGAAGATTTTTTGAAATTTGTGGACGCTCTCCAGGATGCCGTGGACTACGTGCGCGAAGAGCTGCTAACCCCCGAGGAAGTGGCCGAGCTGGACCGCCCCCGCGAGTACGACGAGCGCGACCGCCGCGACGTCCCCGCCGCTGAACAGCGCCCCGCCTTCGACGCCAACCGCAGCGACGACAGCTATTAGGGGGCCCCAGTAACGCATTTGGCTACGCAACGGCGCGAATGGACCTTGGTCTATTCGCGCCGTTTTGGCAGTGGCGTGGGCGCTGCGGTTTTTACTTCGTCTCAGCGGCAATCGTTCGGCTGTAGCGCGGACTTTGTAGTCTGCGTCGCCCGGCCGATTATTGTGTATCAACCGTTCAAAGATGCGGACTACAAAGTCCGCGCTATAGGCTTTGGTTGCCGTTACCTGTGGATTTACAGAATCTACGCTACGGCAAGTCGTACCTTTGCGGCCGAATTGCGCCAATTCACAATTCATAATTCACAATTTATCATTAACTAAAATGGGCCTCCGCTGCGGTATCGTGGGCTTGCCGAACGTCGGCAAATCCACCCTGTTCAACGCGTTATCCAACGCCAAAGCCGAATCGGCCAACTACCCGTTCTGCACCATCGAGCCCAATGTGGGCGTGATTACCGTGCCCGACGAGCGCCTGCAAATCCTGGAGGCGCTGGTGAACCCCAAGCGCGTGCTGCCCACCATCATCGAGTTTGTCGACATTGCCGGCCTCGTGAAAGGCGCCAGTAAGGGCGAGGGCCTGGGCAATAAATTCCTGGCCAACATCCGCGAGGTGGACGCCATCATCCACGTGGTGCGCTGCTTCGACGACCCCAACATCGTGCACGTGGCCGGCGGCGTAGATCCCGTGTTCGATAAGGACGTGATTGACACCGAGCTGCAAATCAAGGATTTGGAGAGCATCGACAAGAAGCTGGTGAAATCGGAGCGCAGCGCCAAGGCCGGCGACGCCGTGGCCAAGAAGGAAGTTGCGGGCCTGCAGAAGTTTAAAACCGCCCTCGAAGCCGGCCAGAACGCCCGCGCCGTGGCCGCTACCGCCGACGACCTGGAGGCCGTGGCCGACTTGCAGCTGCTTACCATCAAGCCCGTGATTTACGTGGCCAACGTGGACGAAGCCAGCATTGCTACCGACGGCAATAACCACGTGGCCGCCCTGCGGGCGCACGTGAAAACCGAAGGGGCCCAAGTGGTACTGGTGTCGGCCGCCATCGAGTCGCAGATTGCCGAGATGGAAGACCCCGACGAGAAGGCGATGTTCCTGGGCGAGTACGGCCTCACTGAGTCGGGCCTGAACAAGCTCATCCGCGCCAGCTACGAGCTGCTGAACCTCATCACCTACTTCACTGCCGGCGTGCAGGAAGTGCGCGCCTGGACCATCCACCGCGGCGACAAGGCCCCCGCGGCGGCCGGCGTCATCCACTCCGATTTCGAAAAGGGCTTCATCCGCGCCGAGGTTATCAAACTGCCTGATTACCAAGAGTACAAAACCGAGGTAAAAATTAAGGAAGCCGGCCGGATGGCCGTGGAAGGCAAGGACTATGTGGTGCAGGACGGCGATATTATGCACTTCCGCTTCAACGTCTGAGCCCGCTGATAATGGATTTTGAGCATAATTAATAGCAAAAGGCCCGGCGCGCAAACGCCGGGCCTTTTGCTTGGAAACGAGCTGGTTTGCTATGAATTGGGGCCCCCAGCATGTAGCTTGGACTACACAGTCCAAGCTACTTGATTTTATTCCGTGCCCGGGGTGCGGGTGCCGGCGTAGTAGTACAGCTCGGCCAGTGATTTTTCGTAGCTGGCCTGTAGGCTGGCCAGTTTCAGGCGGAGGTCGATGAGCTTGGTTTCGCGGGTGTTGATGAGGAAAACGGTGCTCTCGCCGAGGTTGAACTTGGTGAGCTCGGCCCGCAGCAGGGTGCGCTGGTTGTCGATGGTGAGGGCCTGGAGAGCAAGCTGGCGCTCGTAGGCCTTGAGCGTGTTGTAGGTGGACGTGAGCTGGTTAAGGATGGTGCGCCGGCTCTGCTGCTGCTCCAGGCCAGTTTCCTGCACTTGGATGCGCGTTTGCTGGAGCTTGCCGCGCTCCAGGCGTAGGAAGAGGGGGAAGGCAAAATCGACGCCTACCTTGTAGTTATTCCACCCAAAACCGTAGGTGGCCGGCAGCTCGGTGCGGTAGAAATCGCCCTGGCTCAGCAGCGTGCCGCTCACGTTGACCTTGGGCTTGAGCAGCTCGCGTCGGTAGCGCTCCTCGATGCCGAGCTGGCGGATTTTGGCGTCCAGCTTGCGCAGCGTGGGGTGCTGGGCGGCGGCCAGGGCGCTGAGGCGGTTCAGGTCGGTGGTGTCGACGGGAGCCAGGCGCACGGCCTGTGGCACGGCGCGGGTGGGCAGCTCCACGGGCTGGGCGTCGCGGTTCCAGAGGTGGTTGGACAGCACGAGGCGGGCGTTTTGCAGCTCCACGCGCAGCTGCTCGGCCTGCAAGAGGCGGTCCTGGACCGTGATGCGCGCCTCCACCGAGTCGATGGGAGCCTTGTCGCCCGCGTCCACCTGGCGGCTCACGGCCCGGAAGCGGCCCTCGGCCAGTGCTACGCCTTCCTGGATAAGCGCGGTTTGCTGGTAGGTGTAGTACCAGTACCAGTAGTCCTTGGCCGCTTGCAGCCACACCTCGTTGATTTGCTTCACGCGGTCGGCCTCGGCGGCAGCCACCATGATGCGGGCCTGGCGCAGAGTGCTGCGGCGCGCGTCGATGAGCAGGCCCTGGCCCAACGGCACCGACAGGCCAATGCCCGCCAGCCCGGGCAGGGGCGTGCGGTACTCCGGGTTGACGTAGGTGCCCACGTAGCGGTCGTAGCTGGCTTTCAGGTCGACGCCGCCCGGCCACAGCGGTACCTTCAGCTCGTTGGTCCAGTCGTTGTAGTAGTTGGTGCCCCCGAACACTTTGCGGTCGAAGCCCGCGCCCAGCTTCGGGTCGAAGCCGCCGCGGGCCTGCTGCACCTGGGCCTGGGCCTTGGCGCTGAGCAAGACCGCCTGCTTGACGATGGGGTGGTTGGCAAACACCAGCTCGGCCAGGTCCTGCAGCGAGAACACGCGGGTGGAGTCGAGGGCCGCGCGGGGCCCGGCCGGGTCCCCGCCCAGCAGCAGCGGCGCGGCCGGCGTAGCCAGCTTCCCCGGCGTGGCCGGGTCCGAAGTGGGCCGGCGCGGTGCGAGCTGCCCGGGCGCCAGCTGGTCCGGCCCGAGCTGCTCCGGGGCCCCTTGCCCCGCCGGCAGGCCCTGCGCCCGCAGGCCCAGGGGCCCCAGCGCCAGCAGTAGGGGCAGGGCTCCGCGCCGCAGGGCCCCCAGTACAACCGCCGCTAATTTTTGAACTGTCCTCACGACTTGCTACCCTCTCCTTTGCCGCCCTCCGCCTTGATGGGCGACCCGTCGGGCGTGGTGGTCAGGGTGGGGGGGAAGCCGTTGAGCTGACGCCAGATTTCGTACCATACGGGCACCGAATCCAGAATCACCCAGCCGTACACGCCCGAGCCGAGGCGCAGCTGCGGGGGCCAGGGCTGGTCGCCGGGCTGGGTTTGCACGGGGCGCACCAGCAGCCGGTAGCGGCCGTTGGTGCTGCTCACCACGTCAATCACCGACACGGTGCCGCCGAACGTGCCCACCGCCACCGACGGCCACCCCGAGAACTGAATGGCCGGCCAGCCGTCGAATTGCAGCCGCACCTGCCGGCCCCGCTGGATGAGCGGCACGTCCATGGCGCGCACGTACAGTTCGGCGGCCAGCACCGGGGCCTCGGGCTGAAGCGTGGCGATGGCCTCACCTTCCTTGATGGTTTCGCCGATGCCCGCCTTGAGGGTGCGCACCAGATAGCCGGTTTGTGGGGCCCGTACGATGTAGAGGCCGCGGCGCACGGCTACGTTGCTGATTTTGTTGCGCAGCGCCGCTACCTCACCCTCCGAGCTGGCCCGGCTCGACACGGCCGAGCTGCGGTCGGACTCGGTTTTGGCCAGGTTCTCCTGATACTTGGCCTGGATTTCGGTCAGCGCGATGACGCTGTTGTCCAGGGACTGCCGGCTGCTGCCCAGCTTGTTGCGCTGCGATACTACCTTGGCCAGGTCGTTTTGTAGGTTCAGGCGGCGGGCCTCAATGTCGGTGAGCGAAAACAGGCCGTTCTGGTAGCCGGCTTCGTAGCGGGCCAGCCGGTTCTGGGCAATGCGGTAGGCGTTGGTGATGGCCACCAGGTCGGCGCTGTCCATCGCTACCGTATTGCGGGCCTGCTGCACGCGGTTGCGGGCGGCGGCCAGGCCCACCACCAGGCTCATTCGCAGGGCCACAATCTGGCGGCTGGCGGCCGCGATACGGGCCCCATTGGCGGCCACGTTGCCGCGCTTGGCGGCCAGCTGCTCGCCCAGGCGCTCGGGGAGGTTGGGGTCGAAGTACTCGTCCTTAATTTCGGAGAGCGTGAGTAGCGTGTCGCCGCGGCGCACGAGCTGGCCCTCGCGCACGGCCCAGTGCTCGATGCGGCCCGCGATGGCGTTCTGTACCGTCTGGGGCCGGTCCTGGGGCGTGAGGGCCGTGAGGGTGCCGCTGCCTTCGATGTTTTGCCGCCAGGGTAAAAACAGGATGATGAAGAATACCAAGACCGCTACCATCATGACGCGGCCCAGCCGGCGCCCGCCCTCGGGGTCGAGCAGTTCGGGACGGGCTAGGCGGGGCGCTTCCTGCCACACCGCTTGGTCCACGTTTTGGTTAGATAGGTTAAGCATGGGCGGGGCGATTATCGGCGAGGGGCAAATCCGTGACGGCGGCCAGTTTTTCCACGCCGGTCAGGCTGTCGAAGATGGTGCTCACTCCGGTCATCAGTTTTTCAATCGAGCCGCTGATTTGCACAATCAGTATCTCAGCGGCCACAAACTGGCCCAGCGTCATCTGGCGCGACACTACGAACAGTGTGCCCGCCACCAGCAGGCCCCCCGTGAGCAGGGCCCGCAGGGCCACTGTGTAGGTAAAGTACCGCTTCAGCACCTGGAAGTGGCCGTTGCGGGCCTTCAGGTACTCGGCCGTCAGCTCGTCGGTACGGGCCAGCGCTTGCTCCTGCCGCGCCTCGTCGTGGCGGTAAGCGGGCAGGTCGCTGGCCACCTGCTCCAGCAGGGCCACTACCTCGTACTTGTAGGCCGATTCTTCGATGCTGGTGCGCAGAGCGCGGCGGTAGTTCAGGGCGTAGATGAGCACCAGCAGCAGAATGGTGAGCAGGCCAAACGCAATGAATACCGGGTGGTAAAACGATAGCACAATAACGCCAAACAGCACTTGAAACGCCGCAAACATCAAGTCAATCAGGATTTTGGTGAGGCTCTTCTGAATGGTCAGGATGTCGAAAAAACGGTTCACTAGTTCCGGCGGGTTGGCGCCTTCCAGGGCCTCAGGCTTGATGCGTGGCAGGCGCCAGGCAAACTCGATGGCGGCCTTGACAAATAGGCGTTGCTCGATGGCTTCCACTAGCGTCATTTGCCCGATGAGCAGAATGCCGCCCAGCACTACGCCCAGAAATACGACGCCGATGAGGATGTAGGTCGACGAAAATACGGCCCCCATCGATACCAAATTGAATACCGCCTGAGTGCCTAGCGGCAGCGTCAGGCTGATGAGGCCCGTAACGATGGCGTAGAAAATGATGTAGTTAATCGTCTTTCGCTCCGTGTCCAGCATGCGCGTCAGGCGCTGCCAGGCAGTAGGCGGGGGAAGGTTAGCAGAATGCGAAGCCATGCAGAAAAATTGGCCGGCGGCAGCGCCAGTGTGGAAATTAGGGCCCCGGGGATACTAGGGCCCCGGGGTAGAGTGAAATCAACCAGGTTAAAAAATTATTTCCCCACCACTTTGTAGAGCATGCCCTTGCTCAGCCGGTCGGTGGTTTTCATGCCGTTGAGGATGGCCAGCTCCTCGTAGCGGCCGCGGGCGATGCCGTTGGCGGCCAGGGCGGCGGCGAGCGTGGTGGTGCCGGTAGCGGTTTTGATGCGGATTTTTTCGGGCTGGCGGTTCAGTTTGCTGACGTCGGTGAGGCGGCTGAAACCCTGGGCCACGGCGGCAAACTGCGGCGCGTAGGTAGCAAACGAGGCAGCCGGCGCCAGGCCGATGAAGGCGTAGATGGACTTGCCGTCTTGCAGCAGGTAGGCGCGCACGTGGGCCGCGGTGCTCTGTTGGCTCTGGGCGGCCTGGTCGCCCTCCACTACGGCGGTAGGGAAGCCGTTGATGGTGGTGTTTTGGGCCTGGGCCCCGGTGAGGCCCAACTGCTTCACCAAGGCCTGCGCGGCCGCGTCGAGCGTGCCGGTGCCAGCCCCTGCGAAGGCCAGCAGGGCCTTGCCGCTGGGCTCGGCCATCTGGAATTGTTCGGGCGAGTTCTGGGTTTTCCAGCCGCTGGGCACCGGGAAACGAAACTTCAAATCGGGGTGATAAAACACGTTATTCTCCACGAAGCCCTGGCGCGGGTCGTCGCCGAAGGGCAGGCCCTCAATGGCCCGCAGGTAGGCGTCGCGGTTCACGGCCAGCGGGCGGTTGCCCACCGCTTGCTTGGCCTGCGCGGCCAGGCCCTTCACCCGCTGGTAGCGGTCGGCCGAGTTGGGATGGGTGGAGAGGAAGGTGGGCGTGGACGAGCCACTTTGCTCCTCGGTGCGTTGCAGGGTGAGGAAAAAGTCGGCCATCTGGCTGGCATCGTAGCCAATTTTAGTCGAGTACTTCACGCCCAGGCCGTCGGCTTCGTTTTCATCGCCCCGGCTGTACTTCAGCATCCACAACCCAACGCCCTGCTGAACAACTCCCCCAATGGACTGCATGACCTGGGGAGCTGCAAGCTGGGCCAGCAACATGCCGATGCCGGCAAAGGTGTTGTTGCGCTGCTGCTTTTTGCCGTGCTGGGCAGTGATGTGACCCAACTCGTGGCCTAGCACGCCGGTGAACTGCGCCTCGTTGTTGAAGTACGCCATGATGCCGCGCGTGAAGTACACGTGGCCCTCGGGCGTGGCAAAGGCGTTGATGACCGGCGAGTCGACGATGGTGAAGCCGTAGTCGCCGGGGCGATCCGACACGGCTTCCATCTGCTGGCCCTTGGCGTTGATGAGGCGTTGCAGGGCGGGGTTGTTGTAGAGGCCAAACTGGGCGATGACGGCCGGGTCGGGCTTGGCGCCTTGCAGCGGGTGGGCGGTGGGGGCGGTGGGCAAGCCCGGGGTAGACGGGGCGGCGCTGGCCAGCGGCAGTAGTACGGCCAGGGCCCCGGCGCGGAGAAACGCAAGGTTCATAAAGGATGTAAAACGAATAGTACTAGCGCGGCCGTAGTGGCGTTGCTCCCTACAACGCACTAAAGTGGTGCCAAAGTTACAAGTACTTCACTAAATCTACATCTGACTGGGGCGGCGCGGAGCGTAAATTTGCGCAGTTACGTCCTTTTGCCTTGCCCATGACACCACTTCGTTCCTTGCCCGCCTGCCTCCCGGCCGCGCTGCTGCTCATTGCCTGCGGCCGCCAGCCCCAGGCCGCCAACCCCAGCCGCTTCGCCGCTGCGCCGCCCACCATCGACGGCCAAAGCACCGACTGGGGCCCCGACTCGCTGCGCTACGACGCCGGGAGCAAGCTTCAGTACGCGGTGCTCAACGACCAGCGGGCGGTGTACGTGCGCCTGAAAGTATCGGACCCCATGACGCAGGGGCGGCTGCTGGGCCAGGGCTTCACGGTATGGCTCGATAGCACGGGGCAAAACCAGCAGCAGTTTGGCGTGCGCTACAAGCTGCACCCCGAGCCCATGGCCAAGCCCGCACTTGACGCCAACGGCCAGCCGGTAGCCACCGCTCCCATGAGCCTCAAAGACCGCCGCGCCCGCCTGGCCCAGGCCCTGGCCGACGTGCACGACATGGAGCTGCTCAACTACAAAGGCAACAAGGAGCCCACCTACACCGACACCCAATCGCCGCTCGGCGTGAAGCTCGGCTTGGCCCTCGACGCGCAGGACAACATCGTGTACGAGCTGGCCGTGCCCCTGCGCCTGCTATACCGCAAGGTGCCCAACCTGGCCAGCGGCCAGCGCGCTAAGGTGGGCGTCACGGTGCTCAGCAACCGCGTGCCCGCGCCCAGTGGTGCCAACAATAGCGACATGAGCGTTGTGGGTGCCGGTGGCATGAACGGTGGCTACGGCGGCGGCATGGGCGGGCGCGGCGGCTACGGCGGCCGGGGCTACGGCGGTGGCGGTGGCGGCCGCATGCCCGGGGGCTACATGGGGCCCCAGCCCCTCACGCTCAAGGTCAGCGCCCAGCTCAGCGGGCAGTAGGCTGTCCTGGGGCCCTAAAGGGCAATTAAGACTTGTAAACGGTCATGCTCCGGCTGCGCGAACGACAGATGAGCATGACCGTTTTATAATTTTATTGTGCTCCCTTTAGAGCCCCCAGCTACTGCCGGGCGTTGGCATCAATGGCCTGGTAGCCGATGAGCAGGTCGGTGCGGGTGCCGGGCGGGCGGTAGTACACCAGCAGGTCGTACTGGTTTTCGGTTTCGTAGTGGCTGCCCTCGAAGTAAGTTTCGTCGGCCGTGCCGTCGGGGCGGGCCACGGCGTAGCTGTAGTTGTAGTAACCCTGCTTTAGCAGCGCGCGGCCGGTGTACATATGGGCGGCCTCGTCGTAGGTGAGGCGGTAGGCGTCCTTCAACTGCCAGTCAGTGAGGGCCCCCAGCACGTACACGGGGCCCGGGGCGGGCTGGTCGGCGCGGAGCTGGAAGGTCACGTCGGCGTAGTCGGCGTTGGTGGTGCCGTTGCCGTACTCGCGGCTCTCAAACACGCGGCGGCCGTTGGCGTCGATGTACTGGAAGTAGCCCAGGCCGGCGCGGGTGGTTTCGGGCACCAGGGCCACGGCCGTGGGGCGGGCGCGTAGGTCGAGGTGCAGCACGTTCTGGCCCACGGTCTGGATGGAGCGGGTGTCGAAGTAGCGGTACTCGCTCAGGCCCGGAAACGTGTTCTCGTAGTTGAAGTACTGGTAGTCGAGCCGGCGCTCGGCGTCGCGCACGAAGGTGGGGCGCAGGCCGTAGCGGGCATTGTCCCAGCGGAAGTTCTGGCGCAGTACCACCTGCACCTCAGCGGCGGGGTTCACCAAATCCACGCCGCCGTAGCTGATGCCGAAATTGAGCTGCTGGAGCGTGAAGCGCTGGTCGCCGCCCGGCGCCAGGCCCAGCTCCAGGGTCACCGCTACTTGGTTTTCGTACACCAGTAGCCGGCGCGAGAGCAGCGGGGCCCCCGCCCCGTCCTGCACCACCCAGAGGTAGTTGCCGCTCACCTTCAGGGCCGGGGCCCGCAGTGCGTAGTGGAAAAACGGCACCTTTCCGCCAATGCCAATCTTGTAGTCGGTAATCAGAAACTCATTGATGTCGGTCAGGAACTGGTTGTCAATCAGCGTCGAAGGCTGCCAGTTGGCATCGCAGTACACCAGCCGGGCCAGTAGGCGCGGGGCCTGGTCGCCGAGCACGTCAAACTCCAGCGCCAGCGACTGGCTCTGGCCCAGCGGCACCACCGGCGGCTGAAACACAGCCGTGTTGGTACCCGTGGCCACGTAGCACTGCACGCTCTGCACGGCCGGCGAATAGGTGTAGTCGGCGTAGCGCAGCGCGGGCGCCGCCGGGGCCCCCGCGCTGGCCCGATTAACGGTAGTAGGGGCCGTGGAAGTGGAGGTGATGGGCGTGCCCAGCGGCACGCAGGCCGCGGCGAGGAGCAGGAACGGGTAGGGCAGGAAGCGCATGGGGCGAAAGTACGGCCGGGTGCAGGATGCGGGCTCCGCTGCCCCGGCCAGCCGCCGCGCCCGTGGCCCGCGGAGTACAGGCGCAGCCGCGGCCTCAATTTGCGGCCCCTCCGCGCGGGCCCACCATTGGCAAACGGTACCGATATTCGCACCGCCCGGCGCTGGCCCGGGCATCGTGGCCCAAAACCCCCGAATGCCCGCCCCCGCGGGGCCCAGCTTCCCCGCCTTGGAAAGCGCGGAACCAACTCCTAATTCCTCACCACCCGCCTAGCCGCAACTCAGAAAGCATTACCGCCATGAATAAAAATATTCTTAGTTTCGGTTTATTCGTTTCGCTGGCACTCAGCTCGTGTTCTGCTAAACTGGTCTCAATAGTTGATAAAACAGACGAACAAATAAAAACAACCTACCAGGTAAAGAAGGATGTGCCCTATGGTACCGACAAAGAGCAAACCATGGATATTTATATGTCAGCGAGTGCAAACAAGCTGAAAAATAAAAACTTTACTATCGTTTTCTTGCACGGCGGTGGGTATTATGTAAGTGATAAGTCTAATGAAGAACGCTACATCCAACCCTACTTAAAAAAGGGGTTAAATGTGGTTAATATGAATTACCGCCTGAAGCGGGGAATTCCAATTGCAACGGAAGATTTAACTAACGCCTTAAATTTCCTAAAAGCCAACCACGCAACTTACCAGCTCAATTTAGACCGGGTAATACTTACGGGATTTTCTGCCGGGGCCCACATTGCCAGCATGGTGGCGGCTACAGCCAACGATCCGGCATACCCTAATAAGCTAGACAGCGGAATTAAAATTGCCGGCGTCATAAACTTCTCGGGTCCTGTTGACGGATTGGACGTAGTAGAGCAGGTTTTTACAAGCAACGAAGTGCCAATTATGAAGGAGATTGGAATTGCGCTCTTCCCCTCCGCCGATTTCGCCTCCAAGGAAACTGTTGCCAAGTATGAGCCGATAACCTATTTCGATAAAAACGATCCGCCATTTTTCTTGTGGCACGGGGGAAAGGACGACCAGGTTCCGGCCAGCACCTTCGAAAAGTTTGTGGTACTGCTCAATAAAGACCCCAATAAAAACGTGGTGCTTTTCCTGCCCGAAGGCCTGCACAGCCCCAGCGCAAACGAGCTAACCAGCGCTTACGAAAAGATATTCGTATTCTTAGACAAGCAGTAAAACCAAAAACGATTGCCCTGCTATTGGGTTGAAAACGAACCGCCTGCAACACGTCGGCCTGCCCATCACCGACCTGGAAGCGTCCCAGGCCTTCTACGAAAAGCTCGGTTTCCACCGCGCCACGAACGCCACCTTCGACCACGCCGGGGCCCCCGGCCAGGTGTCAGTGATGCAGCGCGGCGATATCATCCTCGAAGGCTACTAAATGCCCGAGCCCGAACGCCGTCGCGTGCGGCAGCGCCGCGACGGCCGCATCGACCACGTGGCCTTCGACGTGGACGACATCGACGCCACCTACGCCCTACTGAAAAGCGAAGGCATCACCATCATCGAAGACCAGCCCGTTTTCCTAAATTTTTGGGCCCGCGGCTGCAAGTTCTTCAACCTGCTGGGCCCCGACGGCGAACGGCTGGAGTTCTGCCAGATTCTGTGAGGAAGTGGGGGATAGGTTGCAGTTTAATGAGTTATTTCGGCCTGCCTAGCAAAGCGCCCGGCGTGGGCGCACCGGCTGCCATCCAACTATTATGGCTTGTACCATTAACCCCAAAAAAGAAAAATATGGCGGACTACGAGGTTAAATCGACAAATACCAAAGATTTCAATTTAACAAAAGCGGACGCTTTGGTTGGACGCTTAAAGTACGAAAGCTGGTATTCATTCAAGGCAGAAATTCAGCTAGTTAGTGGTGATGCGAATTTTACAATTAGGCCAAAAGGATTTTGGGGAACAACCATTGAAGTCAAGCACAACGAGAGAACTCTGCTAGACTTTGAAATGAATTGGAAAGGGCAAATTATAATTAATTCAAAAATTAGTGACATAGGTCAGTGCTTTATAATAAAGCAAATAAGTATTCTAAAAAATATTTTTGTTTTACTTAGTAACGAAGAAAAATTGCTAACTATTAAGCCAAATCTGCAGTGGTCCAAAATGAACTTTGATTATCAATTGATATCAACTGACGCTTTCGAAAACCTAGAAAATAAAGAATTATTGTTGCTAACCGCAATTCACTGCACGAATTACTATATTACCATGATGACGTCTACGGTAGTTGCGACTATGGCTGGTATTTAAGTACCCATTGCTAATTTGTTTGATGTAAAGAACGTTATGCTGAGCGCAGTCGAAGTATCTCTTATTCGGAGTTAAATATAACATTTAGAGTTAGTTAAATAGAATATATGCTTGAACGAACTCAGCATGACTATCTGTTTTAACATAAGCTATTTACCAACGGGTACTTAGCGGATAATAAATTCCCCCCCCCCCGTCGGTACTTAGTACCAATTAAAAAGCCTCCCCCGAAGCAATGGCTCCGAGAGAGGCTTTCGACTTTAATAGCTATCCAGAATTACATCTCCGCCAGTATTTCCCAGCGGTCGTTCATGCGGCCCAGTTCCTTTTTTACCTGCTCAAATTTCACCGTAGCGTCTTTGAGCTGCGCGGTGTTTTGGTAAATCTTGGGGTCGGCCAGCTCTTTTTCGTAGCCGGCTAATTCTTTTTCCAGGGTGTCGATTTTGGCTTCTACTTCGGCCAATTCCTTGAGCGCCTTTTTCTGGTCGGGCGACGACGTTTTGGCGGGGGAGGTTTCGGCTTTTTTCTCTTCCTTGGGCTGGGGCTTGGGAGCGCTGGGGCTGGGTAGGCCGGCTTTCTTGGCGGCCTTCTCGCGGTCTTCCTGCCACTGCTCGTACTCGGCGTAGGTGCCGGGGTACTCCTTCAGCTGGAAGTCCTCGATGTACCAGATTTTGGTGGCCACGTTCTCCACGAAGAAGCGGTCGTGGCTGATGACGATGAACGTGCCCGCGTACTGCTCCAGGGCCTGGATGAGGATGTTCACCGACACCATGTCCAGGTGGTTGGTCGGTTCGTCGAGCAGCAGGAAGTTGGCTTCCGAAATCAGGGTTTTGGCCAGCGCCACGCGGCTTTTCTCGCCGCCGCTCAGCACCTTGATTTTCTTGAACACTTCCTCGCCCGTGAACAGGAACGAGCCCAGCACCGAACGCAGCTCCATGTCGTTGCGCTTCGAGCCGGCCTCGCTCATCTCCTGCAAAATCTCGTTGTCCAGGGTCAGGCTTTCGAGCTGGTGCTGGGCGTAGAACGACATGATGACGTTGTGGCCCAGCTGGTGCTTGCCCGCGGTGGGGGCCTCGGTGCCGGCCACCAGGCGCATGAGCGTCGATTTGCCTTTGCCGTTGGCCCCAATCAGCGCGATTTTGTCGCCCCGCTCGATGTGCACGTTCGTGTCGCGGAAAATCAGCTTCTCGTCGTACTTCTTCGTCACGTGCTCCATACGCAGGATGTGCCGGCCGGGCTCCACCTTGAACTGGAACTTGATGTTGACCTTGGCCGAGTCCTGGGCCACGTCCTCGATGCGCTCCAATTTATCCAGGGCCTTCACGCGGCTCTGGGCCTGCTTGGCCTTGCTGGCCTTGGCCTTGAAGCGCTCGATGAACCGCTCGGCGGCCCGAATCTGCGACTGCTGGTTCTCAAAAGCGCCCTTCTGAATGAGGTTGCGCTCCTCTTTTTCCTCCAGGTAATAGGAGTAGTTGCCGGCGTAGGGCACCAGCTTGCCGCCGGTCACTTCTACGGTGGTATTGGTGGTGCGGTCCAGGAATTCGCGGTCGTGGCTCACGATGATGACGGCGCCCTCGTAGTCGGCCAGGTAGTTCTCAATCCACTTGATGCTCGGCAGGTCCAGGTGGTTGGTGGGTTCGTCGAGCAGCAGCAGTGAGGGTTGCTGGAGCAGGATTTTGGCCAGCATTACGCGCATGCGCCAGCCGCCCGAAAACGACTTCAGCGGTTTGGGTAGCTCCTCAGTGCCGAAGCCCAGGCCCTCCAGTATTTCCTCGGCGCGCGACTGCATGGTGTAGCCGCCCAGGGCCTCGAACCGCTCCTGCAAGTTGGCCAGCTTCTCCACCAGGTCGTCGGTGTAGTCGGTTTCGAACTTCACCAAAATCGCCTCAATCTCGTCCTGCAAGCGTAGCGCCTCCGCAAAAGCCTGCATGGCCACGTGCAGGATGCTCTCGTGGGTGTCGTAGCTCAGCAAGTCCTGGTTGAGGAAGCCCAGGCTCACTTCCTTGCTCATCGAAATGCTGCCGCCGTCGGCTTTATACTCGCCCACCAGCAGGCGCAGCAGCGTGGATTTACCGGTGCCGTTGAGGCCGATGAGGCCAATTTTATCTTTGGGCTTGATGTGCAGGCTGGCGTTATCGTACAGGGCACGGGAGCCAAAGTGAAAGTCGAGGTCGGAAATGGAAATCATCGGGTGCGGCGTATTGAAGGGCAAAGGTACGGCGCGCAAAGCCTGGCCGCTACCGCCCCGGGGCCCCGGCGGTACAACCGCGCCCCGCGCCAGGGCGTATGGCAACGCAACCACCGTTGCATTCATTCCCGATTCATGCCCGTTCGCTCGCTTCTCTTCGCTTCATTTAGGGCCCCCGCCCGTCGCCTGGCCCCGCTGGCCGGCCTGCTGGCCCTGGCCGCCTGCTCCAAAAACGATATTCCGATTGCCCAGCCCGAGGCGCCCGAAACGGTGGTATTCACCAAGCCGGCCCTCTACCCCGAAGGCGTGCAGTACGACGCCGCCGGCAGCCGCTTCCTAGTGAGCTCGCAAACCGCGGGCACCGTGGGCGCCGTGGCCGACAACGGTACCTACACCGAGTTTGCCACCGACGCCGCCCTGGTGTCGAGCGTCGGCCTGAACCTGGACGCCGGCCGCAACCGCGTACTGGTGGCCGTGTCGGACCCCGGCTACAACGCCGCCCGCACCAGTACGGCCACGCTACGCAAGCTGGCGCGCCTGGTCATTTTCAACCGCGACAACGGCCAGTTGGTGCGCGCCGTGGACCTGGGGGCCCTGTTGCCCGGCCTCAACCACTTCGCCAACGACATTGCCGTGGACGCCCAGGGCAACGCCTACGTGACCGACAGCTTCGCGCCCGTCATCTACAAAGTGGACCTCCAGGGCAACGCCACGGTGTTGCTGAACAGCGCGCAATTCACGGCCCCGGCCGGCACGTTTGGCCTCAATGGTATCGTGTACCACCCCGACGGCTACCTGCTGGTGGCCAAGTCCGACGCGGGGGCCCTGTTCAAGGTGCCGCTCAGCGACCCCAGCACTTTCACCCGCGTAGCCACCACCGGCTTGAACCTGACCGGCGCCGACGGCCTGCGCCTGCAAGATAACAACACGCTGCAAGTGAGCACCAACGCCCAGGCCAAGGTGCAGCGCCTGACCACCACCAACGGCTGGGGCGCCGCCGCGCTCGGCGGTACCTTCGCCACGCTGCCGCAATACCCCACCACCCTGGCCGCCCGCGCCGGCACCGACGGCTACGTGCTCTATTCCAACCTCAACGCCTTACAGGCTAACCAACAGCCGCCGGTGAGCCAGTTCACCATCGCCCGGCTGCGGTTCCAGTAGGGGCCCGGGCCCCCGGGTTTTCGTTCGCTTTTTTGCCCGTTGCAATGCTCGCCATCACGTCTATGCTGCACCCGCGCAATGCCCAGCGGGTCAACAAAATCATTGCCGAGCTTGAAGCCAAGTTTGGTCTGAAGGCCGTGCAGGCCACGCCGGCACCGCACTTCACCTTCATGCTGGCGGCCGTGCGCAGCACCGAAACGCTGCGCGAGTCGCTGGCCGAAGTGGCGGCCACTACGCCGTCATTCTCGGCCTATACCACCGGCATCGGCATCTTCCCGGGGCCCAAACCGGTGATTTACATCCCCGTGCTGCGCTCGTTCGACCTCAACTCGCTGCACCAGCGCGTACTGGACGTGACGCAGCCGCTCTGCAAGGGCGCCGACCGCTATAACGCACCCTCGCGCTGGCTGCCCCACCTCTCGCTGGCCCTGCACGACACCACGCCCGAAACCCTGGGCCCCGTGCTACACTTCCTGAACGAGAGCACCTACAACATGCGCCTGAACATCAACAACATCGGCATCATGCAGAAGAAGGGCAGCCTCTACAAGTGCATCGAGCAAATCGAGCTGACGGGTAAGGACTAACTGCTAAAAAGCTGTTTGAGTTAATCAAACGGTCATGCTGAGCGCAGTCGAAGCACCTCTCCCGCAGCAGTAAACCATGGTTTAGTCAGGGGGAGAGATGCTTCGACTGCGCTCAGCATAACGTGCCGACGATTTCCTATAACAGCTTTTACTTTAATTGATTTACAACCGTCAGCGGCTCCAGTTCGGTTTTTTGGTCGAGGCTCTGCCAGAGGTACTTGCAGGCCAGGGTGCGGTGGGGGCGCCAGGCTTCGGCCAGGGCCAGCATTTCTTTTTGCAGGGCCCGGCCGGTAGTTTCGAGGCCGTAGTGGCGGCGCATGGCATTTTGGATGCCTAGGTCGCCCTCGGCAAACACGTCGGGCTGGTCGAGGGCAAACATTTGCAGCATCTGGGCCGTCCAGCGGCCTACGCCCCGGATAGCAGTCAGGTGCTGGGTGAAGGCTTCCTCCGAGAGGCTGGTGAGGTGCTCGTAGTCGAGCAGGCCGCGCTCGTTATACGCGGCAATGGCCTGGAGGTAGCCGGCTTTCTGACGCGAGAGGCCCACCTGGCGCAGGTCGTCCTCGCTCATTTCCAGCAAGATGCGCGGCTCGGGGTAGCCCTCGGGCTTAAATAACGACGTGAACCGCCCCCAGATGGCCGCCGCCGCCTTGGTCGAAATCTGCTGGCTGACAATGGCGCGCAGCAGGGCCAGATACAGGTCTTCGTGGGCGCGGGGCGCAATGGCGGGGCCCCGGGCAATGAGGGCGGCCAGCACCGCATCGGTGGCGCTGAGGTGCTGGAGGGCGGCGGTCTGGGGCATGGTTAAGAACCTGTAATTGGCTGGCTAGATAGGAAGACGTCATGCTCAGCTGCGCGGACATCAGATGAGTATGACAGCTTGGGGCCCCTGGCAAACCCTAACCCCCGCAAAATTGCTTCCGGGCTCAGTACAAATCGCGCGGGTCGGTGGGCAGGGAGATAATTTCCAGCACCTCGCCCGTTTCGCTCAGGCGCACGCCGGTGAGGGTTTGGCCGCGGTAAGCCCCCGTGTCGATGTACAGCGCCAGGGCGGCGGCGTCGAAGCGGGGGCGGCCGTCGTCGGTGGGGGTGTGGCCTACTACTTGCAGCTTGCCCAGGTTTAGCAGGGGGCCCCGGCGCCAGAGCGAGCCGTCGGAGTTGGTGGGGTCGAATGGGAACGTGGTATCGGCCCGGCCGGCGTGCGAAATCAGCAAGTGGTCGCTCTCCCAGAAGTAGGGCCGCTCGGCTAGCCAGGCCGTGTGGGGCCCCAGCCAGGCCGGGTGCCGGAACTGGTACTGGTGCAGCGTTTCGCGCCCGCCCCAGCTCAGCCATTCGGATAGCGGCCCGCCGGGGCCCAGGTGCTGGGCCATGCCCCAGTCGTGGTTGCCCATGATGAAAACAGCGTTTTCCGGGTCGTGCTGCTGGAGCTGGCGGGCCAGCTCCACCACGCCGGGGCTGTCGGTGCCGCGGTCCACGAGGTCGCCCACTTGTACGAGGCGCTCGGTGGCCGGCCGCCAGTGCCGCAGCAAGGCGCTGAACGTGTGGAAGCATCCGTGCACATCGCCGATAACAAATAAATTCATGCAGACTTTTAACGGCAAACAAGAAAAAACGGCCGGCCCCCGCGCCTAGTGGTCGGTCGGGGCCGGGTCCTTGCTCAGCCCCAGCCGCCGCACCAGCGGCTCAATGGTGAGGCCCTGGCCCACGATGCTGAACACCACCACCACGTAGGTAAGGCCCACCAGCAGCTCGCGCGGCAGGGCGGTGGGTAGGCTCAGGGCCAGCGCCACCGAGAGGCCCCCGCGCAGTCCGCCCCAGACCAGCACCGGGAAGCTGCCGTCGTTTTTGGGAAAGGCCGCGCCGATGCGCAAAATGCGCAGCGGCACGGCCACCGCCACGGCCCGCGCCGCCAGCACCACCGCCACGGCCGCCAGCCCGGCCAGCAGCGTGTGCGTGCTGATTTTTAGCACCAGCGCCTCCAGGCCCATCAGCACAAACAGCAGCGCGTTCAGCACCTCGTCGAGCAGCTCCCAAAACTTGTCTACGTAGTCCTGCGACTCGTCCGAGAGCACGTCGCGGGTGCGGCTGAGGTGGCCCACCAGCAGGCCGGCCATTACCATGGCCAGGGGCCCCGAGGTGTGCAAGGCCGAGGCTAGCGCCGTACCGCCGGCCACCAGCCCGAGGGTAATCAGTACCTCCGTTTGGTAGTGGTTGATGCTGCGCAGCAGCCAGGCCCCGCCCAGGCCCAGGGCCGTGCCCAGCACCAGCCCGCCCAAGGCTTCCTGCGCAAACAGGGCCAGGGCGCGCCCCACCGAGAAGTCCTGGGGTCCCACGGTGGCCACCTCCAGCGTTACCACGAACAGCACCAGGCCCACACCATCGTTGAACAGCGACTCGCCCACAATCTTCGTTTCCAGGGTCTTATCAATGTTGGCCTTGGTGAGGATGCTGAGCACTGCCACTGGGTCGGTGGGCGAAATGAGGGCCCCGAACACCAGGCAGTAGATAAACGGCGTGGGCAGCCCAAACCACGGCAGCAGCACGTACATGGCCCCGCTCACCACGCCCGTGCTCAAGAGCGTGCCCAGCGTGGCCATTAGGCCCACCGGCCCGCGCAGCGCGCCCAGCCGGCGCGTGTCCACGTGCAGCGACCCGGCAAAGAGCAGGAACCCCAGCATCACCTGCACCACCAAATTGCTGAAATCGAGCCGCTCCACCACCCGCGCCAGGCGCAGCACCGGCGCGTAGTCCAGTTGCGCCAGCCCCACCAGCGCCAGCGAGGCCCCCAGCCCCAACACCATCAGCCCAATGGCCGGTGGCATCCGCAAAAAGCGTTGGTTGAGGTAGGCAAAGGCCGCCGCCGTGGTTAGTAGCAGCGCTAGGGCATTATAGAGTTCCATTCAAATAGATGAGTCGGTGAATTAGTGCGTTGGTGAAGGAGTGAGTTGTGCGTCGGTGAAGGAGAGAGCTGGTGAACTGGTACGTGCGGGGGCAAGTAAAATGTCAAGGCTTCCGTGCCTGTACTCACCAACTCATTCCTTCACCGACGCACTAATTCACCGACTCACTCATTGCCAGTGCCGCTTCCACGCGGGCCAGGCCGGCGTCGTCCACGTCGAGGTGCGTCACGAAGCGCACCCACTGGGGCCCAAACTCGCTGGCCTTGATGCCGTGGGCCGCCAGGTGGGCCAGGAAGGTGGCGGTGGGCAGGGCGGCGTGCAGGCGGAAAATGACGAGGTTGGTTTCCGGGGCCAGCACCTCGGCTACGTAGGGCTGCTGGGCCAGGGCCCCGGCGAGGCGGGCGGCGCGGGCGTGGTCGTCGGCGAGGCGGTCCACGTTGTTTTCCAGCGCGTAGAGGCCCGCCGCGGCCAGGTAGCCGGCCTGCCGCCACCCGCCCCCGAAGGCCTTGCGCAGCCGCTTACACTTCTGAATGAACGCCGCCGAGCCCAGCAGCACCGAGCCCACCGGGGCCCCCAGGCCCTTGCTCAGGCATACCGAAATGGAATCGAACAGCTGGCCATAGTCCTCGGTACGCTGGCCGGTGGCCACGGTGGCGTTGAACACCCGGGCCCCGTCGAGGTGCAGTGGCAGCTGGTGGCGGCGCGCCACCTCGGCAATGGCCACCAGCTCGGGCCAGGCGTAGCAGCTGCCGCCGCCGCGGTTGTGGGTGTTTTCGAGGCAGACGAGGCGCGTGATGGGGTAATGAACGTTCGTGGGCCGGATGGCGGCCTCCACCTGCGCGGCCGTGAGGCGGCCCCGCTCGCCGGGCAGCAGCGCCACGCTGGCCCCCGAGTGGAAGGCGATGCCGCCCACTTCCCACAGATACACGTGGGCCGTTTGTTCGCAAATGACTTCGCTCAGCGGCTCGGTGTGGGCCTTGATGGCAATCTGGTTGGTCATGGTGCCGGAAGGGCAAAACAGGCCGGCTTCCATGCCGAAGCGGGCGGCGGTGGCGGCTTCGAGGCGGGCCACGGTGGGGTCTTCCTCGTACACGTCGTCGCCCACGGGGGCTCCGAACATGGCTTCGAGCATGGCCGGGGTGGGGCGCGTCACGGTGTCGGAGCGCAAATCAACGAGGGGCAGGGCGGGAGAGGGCATAGCGGGGGCAGCGAAGAAAAACCGGGCAATGGGCCAGTGGTGGCCCACAGCAAAAGTAGCCCGTGGGGCCCCGGGGTGGGCCCTAAACCCATAAAATGCTCCCCCGTTTTTACTTTCCGAATTAAAACCGTACTTTTGCCCTCCATTTCCTAAGCAATAAGACCTTAACCGCCCGGCACCATGTCCGTTACCCGCCTCAAGCGCAAGCACCGCAAAAACATTGCCCGCGCCAACAACAAGCAGCACATCATCAAAAACCTGCTCCGCACCCCGGTGCTGAAAAACGTGGACCTGGACGAGCTGAAGAGCCGCTTCACCACGCCGGAAGGCGCGGCCCCGGCCGCTAAGGCCGAGGCACCCGCCGCTAAAGCCGCCGCTCCGGCCGCCAAAGCCGAGGCTCCCGCTGTTAAAGAAGATTCATCGTTGTTTGAAAAAGCCAAGCAGGCTGTGAGCGGTGCCGTAGACGCAGTAAGCCACTCAGAGGTGGTGGAAAAAGCCAAAGAAGTGGCCGACACCGTGAAGCACGCCGTGGGCGCCGAAGCTCCGGCCGCCGACAAAACCGCTGAGAACGCCGCCGATTTTGACGCCGCCGAAGCCGTAACCAAGCCCGTGAACGCCGACGGCCAGAGCGGCGAGCACCCCAAGCCCGAAATCGCTCTGTAAGGCTTTTTGCCTAGCAGTTGCTATAGTTTAAAAGCGCCTTCCCCAGCGGGGAAGGCGCTTTTTGCGTTTTATTCGGGCCCCTTGATGCCGGGAGCCCCATCCCCGAAAGCGAGCGAAGGAGCTGGGCAGTAACGCCTGGCCTATTTTCGAGCGCGTGGCCCTAATTTGGGGGCATGAAACCTTTCACTTACGCGGCCCTGCTCAGTACGTGGGCCTTGCCAGCGGCAGCGCAGGCAAAGCTCAACCTCCGGCTCAAGCACGAGCTCGACAGCATTTACGAGGTGGACCAGCGCTACCGCGCCATGCTGTTTGACCCGCGCATCAACCGCAACCCGGATTCGTTGGCGGCCGCGCTGGGAGTGACGAAAGCCACGCTTAACGCCACCATCATGGACCAGATGCACCGGGTGGACGCAACTGACCTGGGGCGCGTACAAGCCATTGTGAAGCAGTACGGTTACCCTGGTAAGTCGCTGGTAGGCGCGCCCACCAACGAGGCTGTGTGGAGCGTTATCCAGCACACCCCAGCCACAATTCCCCAGAACTTGCCGATGATGAAAGCGGCCGCCGACCAGGGGGAACTGCCCTTCTTCCGGTACGCCACGATGCTGGACCGCCAGCTGATGAATGATGGCAAAGAGCAGCTGTACGGCACGCAGGTGAGGAGCTACAACGGGCAGCCGCCCTTCGTTTGGCCAATCCAGGGCCCGGCGCAGGTGAACCAACGCCGCCGGCAGGCCGGGTTTAAAGACACGGTGGAAGAAAACGCCGCCGTGCTGGGCGTTGCCTACAAGATGCTGACCTTGGGCGACGTAGCAAAAATGCCCAAGTAGCAATGCTCGGCCCCCGGCAAGCCACTCGGCTCCTGCCCGCGGACCGCTTGCCCGGCCGCTTGCCCAAAACTGCGGCACTATTCCAGGGCCCCGCGCTTGCCCAGTTCTACGGCCTGCAAGTCCACCACTTTGCCGGCCTCGACGCCGAAGCGCAGCAGCGTGCGCACCTGGTGGAAGCCGTGGCGGCCGGCGGCGCCGGGGTTGAGGTGCAGCAGGCCGCGCGCTTTGTCGGGCACGACGCGCAAGATGTGCGAGTGGCCCGTGACGAACAGGCCGGGCCGGGCGGCGTCGAGCAGGGGGCGGGCCGCCGGGGCGTAGTGGCCCGGGTAGCCGCCGATGTGGGTGATGAGCACTCGCAGGCCCTCCACTACAAAATCCTGCACCAGGGGCTCGGTGCGGCGCACATCGGCCCCATCGATGTTGCCGTACACGCCCCGGAACACCGGCGCCAGCGCTTCCAGGGCCCCCACCACGGCGGCGGTGCCGAAGTCGCCGGCGTGCCAAATCTCGTCGCAGCCGCGCAAGTGGTGCGCGATGCGCTCGTCGAAGTAGCCGTGGGTGTCGGAGAGCAGGCCGATGCGTTTCATGCGGCAAAGATGGGCCCCGGCCCACGCAAAGCGGCGCGGGCCCGTATCTTGCAGGGCGGGCCCCACGGGGCCCGGCGGCCCATTCATTCCCCGACCTTTGCTTCGATGAATCTCTTCATCAACGATATTCCGCTGGTTATCAAAAAACTAAGCGAGAAAGTATACAAACACAAGTACGACCTGGTGCTGGGCCCCGAGCAGGAGTTTACGTCCAAGGACTTGGTGGGCGACGTGCTGGTGCGCGATGTCACAACCGCGTTCCTCGACCGCCTGCTGCGGCTGATGGAGGTGAAAAAGCTCAAAAAGCTGAAGTCCCTCACCATGCTGGTGCGCAAGAAAACGGTGCTCATCCAACACCTCAAGGACCAGTTCAAGATTGCCAAGGCCGCCGGTGGGCTGGTGGTAAAGAACGGCCAGGTACTGATGATTTACCGCCTCGGTAAGTGGGATTTGCCCAAGGGCAAGCTCAAAAGCGACGAAGACACCGTGCTGGGGGCCCTGCGCGAGGTGGAGGAGGAAACCAATATTAAGCTGGCCATCGGCGAGGAGCTGCCCAGTACCTGGCACAGCTACGCCTACAAGGGCAACAAAATGCTGAAGAAAACCAGCTGGTACGTGATGCAGTGCCTCGACGACTCCGTAATGAAGCCCCAGGCCGAGGAATACATCGAGGAAGTGCGCTGGATGACGCCCCAGGAGGCCCTGGCCAAGCTCGACGATTCCTACGCCTCCATCGCCCTGGTGATGCGCCACTACCTGAGCAAGGCCGGCGGCGGTAAGCCGTCGAAAGAAACTACCACCGCCGGGAAATAAGGTCATCTTGCCGCTATGAGCCGTCCCGCTAAGTTCCTGCCCTTGCTTCTGCTGGCAGCTGCGGCGCAGCTGGCCTGCTCGCGGGCCCGCGAACGCGCGGATGGCCCCGCCGCCCGCGGGTTGGTGCCGCTCACCCGCACGGCGGCGGCCCCGGCCGTGAACATGGCGGCCGTGGTGGGCCGCTCCATCGACGAGGTGCGCCGGCAGCTGGGACCCGCCCGGGCCCTGCCTGCCGGTTTCCAGGACCCCGTGCGACGGTCCGGAACCGACTCGACGCTGGCCTTCCAGCCGCTGGGCCTGACGGTAGTGGCTAGCTACGACGCCCGCACCCGCCGGGTGTTCGACTTGCTGGTGTTGGGCAACGACGAGGACGCCCTCATGCGCCGCACCGGCCTGCTGGCCGAGGCCCCAGCCTACTTATTGTTGCCCGTGTTCGCCCTCAACCGCAGCACCCAGCTGGTGGGCCTGCGCATCGTGCCCCGCGGGTAGCGGCTAGGTTCTGGCTCGTTGCTGCACCAAAAGCAGGCAACAGTCGTCGTCGTGCATACCTGGCGCTTGCGCAGTGAAGCACGACTGTTCCACAGGCTTGGCGATTTAAAAACAGCGCTAAAAAGGCGGGGCGGGCGGCATCGGGTAGGGCACAAAGTCGCGCACGTCGCCGCCGTAGCGGTGAATGTCGCGGATGATGGTGCTGCTGATGGCCGCCAGCGGCGGGGCCGTGATGAGGAACACCGATTCCAGGCCGGGGTTGACGTGGCGGTTGGCCTGGGCAATGGTGTTTTCGTACTCGAAATCGGTGGTATTGCGCAGCCCGCGCAGCAGAAACTGGGCCCCTACCTCGCGGGCGTACACCGCCGTAAGGCCCCGGAATGTGCGCACCGATACCCGCGGCTCGTCGGCAAATACGCCTTGGATGAGCGCCAGCATCTGTTCCAGCGGCAGGTAGCGCTGCTTGCTGCTGTTGGTACCGATGGCCACAATCACCTTGTCAAACAGCGCCGTACCGCGCCGCACCACGTCGAGGTGCCCATTGGTGAACGGATCAAACGAACCAGGAAAAAGGGCAATGCGGGGCACGGGAGGGTGAATTATGAATTAAAAATTGTGGCGGTGGTCTAAGACGGGGTGGTCCGGCGACTTTTTCCATCGTCGGGCCACTCTTACGATGCCCCGGAGCCGCTGTTTTCTACCAAGAGTGGCCCGACGAAGCCTCGCCGGACCACCCCGTCTTAGACCACCGCCAAAATTAAAAGTTAAAAACTATGAATTGCCCGGCCTCGCATGAGTCAATTCATAATTCACTTAGATAAAGTGTAGGCTAAACAGGTCGAAGTAGTGGTGCTCAAACACCTCGTTGAGGCGGTAGCTGTAGAGTAAGTCGTAGGGCCTGGGCCCAAAACGGACGTTGCGGACGTAGTTGCGCAGCAGCGTGAACAGGGCCGAATCATGCGTCAGCTCGCCCCACACGGTCAGCTCGTCCTGGTCGGGGTTCAGGCCCAGCTCCTGCATCACTAGCACGGTGTAGTAGAGCACGTCCTCGGCAGTGGTGAAGGGGAACACGTTGCAGTACTGGAGCTGCTGGGGGCCCAGCACCACCAGCGTCAGCTCCTGGGCTCCCAGGCAGAGGTAGAGCTGGCGCGGGGCCCCGGCGTCGCGCTGGTGGGCCAGGCCCGCCAGCAGGCCGCTGGTGTGGTGCAGCAGCTGGCCGCTGGGTCCGTGGGTAGCGGCCAGCCAGCCGGCCAGGCCCGCATCGGCGGCAAACACGTTCACCAAATCGAGGCCCGGGTGGGGGCGGGCGTAGGCGGCCTCGGCGGGTCCCAGGGTGTGGTGCAGGCGCAGAGCGGCGGCCTCGTCGCCGGGCCGGAACAGGGCCCCAGGCAGCAGCGTGAAGGCCCGGCCGGTGGTAGCCAGGCGCACGGCGTGCCAGCCGGCGCGGCCCAGGCAGTCGTGGGCGGCAGCCAGGGTGGGCAGGCCCCCGGGCGGCAGGGCGTAGTCTTCGAGTAGCACAAACGATTGGCGGGCCACCTCCACGGCGGCCATGCGTAGGCGGCCGGCCCCCACGGCCAGGTATAGGTTATAGGCGGCGCGGTGGTTGGGGTCGAAACTATCGTCGCGCAGGCGCAACAATGCGGCCGGGGCAACGGGCGCGGCCGAGGAAGCAGGGAAAGGAGCGGTAGAAACGGGCACGGGCAAAGCAAAAAGCCGAAGGGCCCCGCAAGATACGGCCGCGCGCCCCGCCCGCTTTACCCCCCAAACCGCAGCTGCGGCACGAACACGTCGTCGACGCTGAGCAGGCCGCGCAGCACCGGGTGCACATGCGCCGGCGGCAGGGCCAGCAGCTGCCGGGGCGTGTGCCAGGCTAGCCCGGTGAGCAGCTGGGCGTCGGGGGCGTGCTCGGGGTCGTGGCCCAGGCGCGGGGCGGGCGGGGCCCCGTCGGCGGTCAGCACCTCAAAAAACAGCTCCAGGGCCTGCAAGCCGTCGCGCCGGAACTCGTGCAAGTGCAGGAAGCGGCCCACCCGCACTGCCAGCCCGGTTTCTTCCTGGAATTCGCGCACCAGCGCCTCGTGCAGGCTCTCGCCAAACTGCCAGCCCCCGCCGGGCGGCGACCAAAACGGGGCCCCCGCGGGCAGCAGGCCCCGGTGGGCAGCCAGCAGCAGGCGGTTGTCGTGCAGCAGCAGGCCGCCTACGCGCACGCGCACCTGGCCGGCGTAGAGTGCCAGCAATGGGTCGGTCGGCGGCAGGGTAGAATCGGGCATTACAGCGCAAGAAAACGCCCGGCAGTGGGCCGGGCGCGGGGGGCTGTACGCAAAAAATGCGCGTAGGATGCCGCAAGGGCCCCGGGGCCCCACCCCAATGGGGCCCCGGCGCGGCGCACCGCCCGCCGCTGCCGCCAGCGCCGCAGTCACCCCAGCCCGAACAGCACCAACGCCAGGCCCCCCGCGCCGGCCACCAGCGGCAGCGCCACGGCCAGCACGGTGCTGCCCACGGCCAGCACGTTTTCGAGCGTGGCCAGTACGGGGTTGGCCAGGCCACTGGTGCTGGCCGTGGCGCCGGCCCGCAGCAGCGCCGTGCCGCCCTGCACCAGCCCGGCCGTGCCGCCGCCCACCACAATGCCCAGCCCCCACCGCAGCACGGAGTCGAGGTGGGGCAGGGAGGACGTCATCAGCAGGGCCCCGGCCACCACGGCCGCCGGCGTGGTGAGCGTATCGAGCACGTTATCAACCACCGGCAGTCAAACACCGTGGCGGCGGCCAGCGCCAGCATGGCCGCCTACGAGCCCAGCCACGCAAAGCCCGGCGCCGCCGGTAGCTACCCAAAGTGGTGCGCCACGCTAGCCGCCAGCAGTGGCACAAACACCCGGAAGCCGCTGCTGGCGGCCAGGCCTAGGCCCAGGGTCCCGGCCGCGATATACTCAGTAAAGGGAATGGTCTCCACGACCTTAAAGTAGCAGGAAAAGTTGCCGGTTAGCTCCGGCTAGGTGCGCCCGGCCCGCCGCCTATCTTTGCCCAGGGCCCTCAGAACTGGGTTAAGCTGCGGAAAGCTGTCCGAAATCAGTTCTTAAACGCCCTTAAAAATTGCGACAAGTACAAAAAAGTACATAATACCGTGCGCCCATCCGCTTTGCCCACGCCTTGACACCTAACTCGTCCAACCCCGACCCCGCCGACGACCTCGAATCCCGCATCCGCCGCAAGCTGCTGCGCCAGCACTTTATGCACCACGTGGGGGCCGACCTGACCCTGATTGCGCCCGGCCGCATCGAGGCAGAACTACTCATCGGCGAGCAGCACAAGCAGCAGCGCGGCTTCGTGCACGGCGGCATGGTGGCCACGATGGCCGACTTGGTCGCGGGCTTTGCCGCCGTCACGCTCGTGCCCGACGACCACGGCGTGGTCACGGCGGACTTGCGCGTGTCGTACCTGCATCCCAGCGTGGGCCACAAGCTCACCGCCATTGGCTGGGTGCTGAAGGCCGGCCGCCGCCTGCACTTCTGCGAAGCCGAGGTGTGGTGCGACGGCCTGCTGGTGGCCAAAGCCTCGGCCACAATGGCGGTGATTGAGCCGAATTCTTAACCCATTGGAGCTTAAAATGCACATGGAAAATTCGTACGCTTTTCAAACGGAATTGGAAAATTGGCTGCACGAGATTACCAAAAATGAGAAGCCAACTGAAGACATCGTGGCTTTCCGCTTCGGCCTTGGTGAGGTAGAAGATGGCTACGTCCTCTACTTAGCAGGCTCGAAAAATTACGATGAAGCGGACGACGAATGGGCCGCTGATCCACCCGATTTTCTTGCCAAGGAGGAATTGATCACCCCTGCCCTTGAGGAACAAGAATGGTACTGGGTGCTGCTCAAGGTTATTTACTCCCTCGGAAGGGTTCTGAGAAAAAGTCCAGTGAATAATTCGTTCCTAGGGAATGATAGACCGGTTTATGTCGGTTTTGAAGACGGTGATTTATACCGAATTAAATAACAATGCTTTCCATCCGCCATCCTTCCGTCCGCGATTTTTTTCCTTACGAGCCCACCGACGACCAGGCGCTGCTCTTTACCAAGCTCGACGAGTTTTTGCGCGACCAGCTGCCTGGGCGCAAGGTGTTTGTGCTGCGCGGCTACGCGGGCACGGGCAAAACCACCGTCGTCAGCGCCTTGGTGCAGTGGCTGCACCAGCTCCAGCGCAAGTATACGCTGATGGCCCCCACGGGCCGCGCCGCCAAGGTGATGGCCGGCTACGCGGGCGTGCCGGCCGGCACCATCCACAAGAAAATCTACCGCCAAACCTCGGGGGCCCCGGCCGAGCGGCTCAGCTTCCAGCGGCAGCCCAACCGGATGGAGCAGATGCTCTATATCGTGGACGAGGCCTCGATGATTTCCGACGAAAAGGCGTTTGGCGAAACTGGGCTGCTGGACGATTTGATGAACTTCGTGTTTGAGAAGCAAACCAACAAGCTGCTGCTGATTGGCGACACGGCTCAGCTGCCGCCGGTGGGCCAGCTCCTGAGCCCCGCCCTCGACCCTGAGGGCCTGGCCCACCGCTTCCGGGCCCAGGTGGCCACCGTGGAGCTGCGCCAGGTGATGCGCCAGGCCCTGAACTCGGGCATCCTAGTGAACGCCACGGAGTTACGCGAGGAGCTGCGGCAGCCGGTGCCCAACATTCAGCTGCACACCCTGGGCTTCCGCGACATGTTCAAGATGGGCGGCGACAAGCTGGAGGACGGCCTGCGCTGGGCCTACCGCGAGTTCGGGCACGAGAACACGACCATTATTTGCCGCTCGAATCGCAACGCCAACCAGTACAACCAGCTCATCCGCCGGGCCCTGTTTGATGCCGAGGAGGAGATTGAGGGCGGCGACTACCTGATGGTGGTGCGCAACAACTACTACTGGCTCGACAAGGACTCGGAAATCGGGTTTCTAGCCAATGGCGACTTCCTGCAAATCAGCAAGATAATTCGCCGCGAGGAGGTGTACGGCTTCCACTTTGCCCAGGCCCGGGTGCGGCTGGTGGACTACCCCGACGAGCCCGAATTGGAAGTGAAGCTGCTCCTCGACACGCTGCACACCGAGAGCCCCGCCCTGCCCGCCGACCGCAACAACGAGCTCTACCAAGCCGTGGCCGCCGACTACGCCCACCTCAAAACCAAGGCCGAGCGCTACAAGGAAATGCGCAAGGACCCGTACCTCAACGCTTTGCAAATTAAGTTTGCCTACGCCCTCACCTGCCATAAGGCCCAGGGCGGCCAGTGGCAGGCCGTGTTTGTGGACCACGGCTTCCTGAAGCCCGACGAGCCGCTGGCCGGCGAGTTTGCGCGCTGGCTGTACACAGCCATCACGCGGGCCTCGGAGCGGCTGTTCCTGCTCAATTTCCAGCAGCGCTTGGTGAGCGACCCGCCGGTGGAGGACTGAGGGGCCCGGTGGGGAAATGGTGCGCAATAAATAAAAGCATCGAAGAATATATATTGGGAATATATAGGTCCTACACGTAGCTTGCGGCCTTATTTTAATCCTTTTTCCCGCTTCCTTTCTTTATGCAAAAAGTATTTGCTTTAATGCTGCTGCTCGTGTTGGGCGGCGCGCAGCTAGCCGGGGCCCAGAGCCGCGAAATCTACACCAATCCCAAGTTTCGGGAGCTGGCCCAGGACCACAAAATGCTCGCCGTGCTGCCCTTTGCCGTGGCGTTGCAGCTGCGCCCCAACGAGGTAGCCAAGAGCGGGGGCCCCGAGGGCGTGGCCCGCCTCGAAGCTCGCGAAGGGCTCGACGTGCAGAGCGCCCTGCAATCGTATTTTCTTAAGCGCAAGGCTGAAAACGACCTGACGGTGGACATCCAGGACGCCACTCGCACCAATGCCCTGCTGGCCCAAAAGGGCGTGACGCCGGCCACCGTGGCCACGTTCACGCCCGAGCAGCTGGCGGCCCTGCTGGGCGTCGACGGCATCATTTCGGGCACGTTTGCCAGCAGCCAGCCCATGTCGGGCGGGGCCGCCTTTGCCATGACGATGGTGGTGGGCTTCGGTGGGGCCACTAACACGGGCAAGCTGGCCATCAGCATCAACGATGGCAAAACTGGCGAGCTGCTGTGGAAGTACGACAAGAGCCTGTCGCGCGGGCTGGGCTCCGACACCAACTCCATCGTGACGACCATTATGCGCAAGGCTTCGCGTCAGTTTCCGTACTCCAAGGAATTTAAGGGCTAGGGCGGCTGTTGGTGGTAGCAGCGATTTAGGGGTTTCTGCGGGCTTTGGCCCCGGATTTGCCAAGCCCGCCAAAACGCGTAATTTTACCCGTCGCCTTTCTGCTGCTCCTCAACTCAACCCGTTTCGCTACAATTATGAAAAAAGTCCTCTTGCTCGCCCTGAGCCTGACCGCCGCCGGCTTCACCGCCCAGGCCCAAACCATGAAGCCCGCGGCCGCTAAAACGGCCGGCCCCGCCATCACCTTCGAAGAGTCGAAGTACGACTTTGGCTCGGTGGCCCAGGGCGGTATGGTTGACCATACTTTCAAATTTAAGAACACTGGCAACCAGCCCCTTATCATCTCCAACATTGGGGTGAGCTGCGGCTGCACGGTGCCCGAGTACAGCAAAGCACCCGTGATGCCCGGCAAAACCGGCACCCTCTCGGCCCACTTCAACTCGGCCGGCAAAATGGGCATGCAGAACAAAGTGCTGACCATCGAGTCGAACGCCACCGCGGGCCCCGCCACCGTATCGCTCGTGGGCGAGGTGAAGGAAGCTGGTGCCGCTGCGGCCGCCAGCACTACCAAAGCCAACTAAGTTGCTCGTTTAGCTTATCAACAAAGCCCTGGCTGACAACAAGCAACTAATAACCCACTTGCTTCTGCTAGAGCTGAAAAGGGCGGCCCGCACCAGCGGGCCGCCCTTTTTGCGTGCGGTTCGGAACAAGTCAGGGCCTCGGCCTGGGACCCTATAGGTTGCGCACGGCCAGCGCCAGGGCCAGCCAGCCGCCGATGAGCAGCAGGCCGCCCACCGGGGCCACGGCCCCCAGCTTTGTGATACCCGTGAAGCACAGCGTGTACAGCGAGCCGCTGAACACCAGCACGCCCGCTAGCCACAGGTTGCCCACCAGGCCCAGGCGCAGCTCGGGGCGCGCCACCCACAACACGCCCACCGCTAGCATGGCCAGCGTGTGGTAAAACTGGTAGCGCACCGCAGTTTCGAAGGTGTCGAAGCGGCCCGAGGCTTCGAGCATGGGCCGCAGCCCGTGGGCCCCAAAGGCACCGATGGCCACGCCCAAAAGGCCCAGGCCGGCGGCAAGTTGAATGAGAAGGCGAGCAGTCATAATGAGGGAGTTGAAGTTATTAGGTTGTAGCGTGGACGCTGCGAGTCCGCGTCTTTGAACGGTCGCCGCATGATTACCGACAGGACGAAGCGAAAGCCGCGGACTACAGCCGAAGGTCAGCGTAGCTAAAGTCCGCGCTACAGCTGCTACCCGCGCTGGCCGAAGATGGCGCTGCCCACGCGGATGAGCGTGCTGCCCGCGGCCAGGGCCAGGGCGTAGTCGCCGCTCATACCCATCGAGATTTCGCGGAACTCGGTATCATCAGTGAAGTACTTGACTTTCAGCGCGTCGAAGAAGCTGCGGAGCTGGTTGAACTCCTGGCTGACTTGGGCCTCGTCCAAGGTGTTGGTGGCAATGCCCATCACGCCGGTGAGGCGCACGTGTTGCAGGGCCCCAAATTCGGTGGAGGCCAGGATTTCCTCGGCTTCGGCCAGCGAAAGGCCGGTTTTGGCTTCCTCCTGCGCGATGTGAAATTGCAGTAGCCCGCGGATGACGCGGCCGTGGCGGGCAGCTTGGCGGTCAAGTTCTTGCAGCAGGCGCAGGCTGTCCACGCTCTGCACCGTGTGCACGAACGGGGCGATGATCTTGACCTTGTTGGTTTGAAGGTGACCGATGAGATGCCACTCCACGTCGGGCGGCAGCTGGGGGGCTTTTTCGGCCATTTCCTGGGGCCTGTTTTCGCCGAAGAGGCGGCTGCCGGCGGCGTAGGCCTCTTGCAGCAGCGGCACGGGGTGGGTCTTGGTCACGGCCACCAGCCGGGCCCCGGTGCCGGCTATTTTCTCTTCAAACGCGTGGATGTTGTCGGCAATACTGGGCATAAGGCAAAGGTAGGGTGGGGTAGGGGCGGGCCGCCGGCTTTTCCGCCGGCTGCCTGCTAATCGTTGGGGCGGCTGGGGCCCTGGACAACGGCTGGCGGTGGTGCAGCGATTACTGGGCAGCCGGCGAAAAGCCAGCAGCCCGGAATGGCCTAACAGCACCGAAGCCATCGGCTACTCAACAACAGCTAATCCTCCAGCGGGTTGCTGAGGAACGTGCTTTTCAGGGCCAGCCACAGCAGCCACAGCGCGATGCTGAGGGCCAGGTAGGGGCGGTAAAAGTCCTTGGTGTTGCGGTAGCGCAGCTGGCGGATGTCGGATTTTTCGAGGCCGTCGATGCGGGCAAATACCTGGCTCAGGGCGGCGTTGTCGGTGGCCCGAAAGAACTGGCCATCGGCGGCTTGGGCCAGCTCGCGCATGGTGGTTTCGTCGAGGCGGGTTTGCACGTAGCGCGGGTGGCCCAGCGAGTCCTGGCCGAAGGGCACGAAGCCGTCCTTGCCCAGCCCGATGGTGTAGAGGCGGATGCCGTAGGCGTGGGCCAGGCGGGCGGCCAGCAGCGGGTCGAGGGCCCCGCCGGTGTTCTCGCCATCCGAGAGCAGAATGCAGACACGCGAGCGGGCCGTCGATTCACGCAAGCGGTTGATGGCTACGCCTAATGCCGTGCCGATGGCCGTGCCATCGTCGGCAATCAGGCCCAGCTTGAGGCTGGCCAGGTCTTCGCGTAGTAGGTCGTAGTCGGTGGTGAGAGGGGCCAGCGAGTAGGCCGTGCCGGCGAAGGCCACCAGGCCCAGGCGGTCGCCGGCGCGGCGGTTCACGAAGGCCGTGGCCAGGCGCTTGGCGGCTTCGAGGCGGTTGGGGCGCAGGTCCTGGATTTCCATCGAGCCTGACACGTCCACGGCCAGCACAATGTCGATGCCGCGGCCGGTTTGTTCCAACCGCTCGTCGGTGCGCTGGGGGCGGGCCACCGCCACGATGGCCAGCACCAAGGCCAGGCCCAGCACGGCGTCGGGCACGAAGCGCAGCAGCGCCACTGCCCCGCCTCCGGGAGCCACGCCGGGCGCCAGCGTCACGGGCACCTGCGCGCGCCAGCGGTGAGCCAGGCCCCGGCGCAGCAAAAACAGCAGCGGCACCGCCCCGATGAGTAGCAGCAGCAGCGGGTGCTGCCACTGGTAGCCGGCCAGGGTGGCGTAGCGCAAAAACTCGGGGAAGCCGCTCATTGGCGCAAAAGTACGGGTGCCGCCGGGGCGCCCTGGCCAAGCGCCGCCAAGCGAAGGCGGCAAGGGCCGTGAGCGAGGCGTTGGAGTCCGAAGAATGCTTGCGCGGCTTGGCAAGGCCTAACGCGGTTTCCAAGCCAGGGCACGGCCCGGTCCGCCGGCTTTTTCGGCCGGCCGACCGGTTGACCAGCATCCGCCTGTTCTCCCTAATGGCAATCGGCCGGCTGAAAAAGTCGGCGGATCGGTAGGACCATATCATACACTGCCTTGGCCACCGCGCTAGGTGCACTTTAGCAAGTAAAATGGGGCCCTGGCAGGCCGCTCCGGCCGGGGTGGGTGCCCAAAACGCCCCGGCCGTGCCGCACTTTGCGCTGCTCCGCCAGGGCGCGCCGCCGCTGCGCCTGCACTGGCTGGGGCCCCCGGCCGCCGGGGCCTCAGTGGCCGCTGGCAGCGAGCATTTGTTCGAGCCGCGCGCGCCAGGAAGGCGAGAGGCTGGGCAGCCGCAGCATGGCTTCGATTTTGGCGAAGTCTTTGTTGGGTAAGGCGATGCCGTCCACCATGTCCTGGATGGTAACGTCCCCGGGGGGCCTGGGCTCGACGAGCACCAGGGCGTCGCCGGCCTGGATTGTTCCTTCTTGTATTACCCGGAAGTACACGCCGCTGCGCCGCGCTTCCTCGAAGCGCCGGACCATGGTGGGGTCGTTCAGGCGGATGCCCAGCTTCGCGCAGGGGCGGCGGGGCTGCACGGCCATCAGCACGGCGGTACCCACGCAGTAGAGGGCCCCCACGGGCACGGCGCTTTCGAGCAAGCCGCTGGTGGTCAGGTTCTCGCCGAACGCGCCCGGCACCAGTAGCTCGGCGGGCAGGTGCTGCTGCCAGTAGGTATAGTGCTCGTGCGGGTAGGCGTAAACAGCCTTGTCGGGGCCCCCGTGCACGCGCAAGTCGGCTTGGCCGTCGCCGGCCAGGTGTTCGGCCAGCACGGCCACGGGCCCCACGGCGGGCCGCTTAAAAATGCTGGTGCGCACGGTTTGGCCGTGCCATTCCACGTCCTGGGGTAAGCCAATATTTACGGAAATAATGCGCATGGAACGAGAATGAGTGGGCCGCTGCAAAAGTAGCTGGGTAGCCCCGCCGCCCGCTGGCTTGCTTACCCGCGTGCTTACTTAGCGGCCGTGGAAACGCTGTCGCTGGTGCCACGCCTACTTTGGCCATGAACGGACTTTTTTGGGGTTTCTTGTGCCTATTGCTGTGCGCCCCGCGGCTGGTGCGGGCCCCGCGCCCCATCGTTTTGGCGGCGCTCCTGTGCGCCGTGGGCGAATTTGTGCTCATGGTGCCGATTTGGTGGCCGGCGTTGCTGTTCGGTCTGAAATATAATTGGACCGGCAAGCTGTTTAGCATCCTGGTGTCCTTGCTCGTCATTTACAAATTCAAGTGGGTGAGCCCGCTGGAAACCGGCCTAGTGCGGCCGCAGCCCGGCAGTTGGCGCGTGGTGGGGGCCGTGGTGGCGGGGCTGGCCACGGTGCAGTTGGTAAGTGCCCTCATCACTCAGGGGTACGGGCCCTCGCAGGCGTGGGAAAGCTTCTGGTACCAGTTGACCATGCCGGGCATTGCTGAGGAGCTGTTTTTCCGGGGCACGCTGCTGGGCTTGCTGGGCCGGGCGTTTCCGCGCAACCTGCCGTTTTTGGGTACGCGCACCAGTTGGGGCGGCGTGGTCAGCGTGCTACTTTTTGTACTGGCGCACGGCGTCACTTTTCGCACCGGCCCGCTGCAAGTGGTACCGCAGGTGCAGTTTTGGCCCGGGCAAGTGGCGGACCTGGTGTTGTGGGGTACCCTGTTTTTGTGGGTGCGCGAACGCAGCGGCTCTTGTTTTGCCGCCATGGCCACCCACAACCTCATCAATTCGTGCCTGGTAGTGGGCCGGGCGCTGGTGCGCTAGGGTTCTCGCCGGGGCCCTACGCGGCCTGCGCCAGCACGGCGTAGCGGTGCTCGGCAAACACGCGCAGGCGCTGGAAGGCGCGCTCGATTTCCACGCCGTCGTCGGGTAGGCCGTTGCCGTAAATCACCTGGTCGGTGGTGGCCAGGCCGCGGCGCACGTCGTCGTCGTGGCCGAAGTAGTCCACAATCTCGCGGGTGGTGAAGGAGTTAAGGGCGTTGTTTTCGAGGCCGGCGAGGTAGTTTTTCCACAAAGCCACGGCGCGCTCCACGTTGGCCGCCGACTGCGAGAGCGTGAACCGCTCGGCGTGGCGCGCAAACTGGGCCAGGAAATACCGGTGGTTTTTGCGCCGCTTGTAGGCCTCGTAGCGCCGCCGCAGGCCCCGCCGAAACAGCGCTGCGCTGCCCGCCAGCCCCAGCAGCAGGGCCCCCGTGCCAGCCAGCCAGTAAGGGTAGTTGAACAGCGGCGGCACCGGCGCCAGGGCCGTGGCCGCGCGCAGGGCCGGGGGCCCCGCCCCCGGGGCCAGCGCCGCGGCCGGGGCCGAAAGCAGCACGCGCACGGTGGCCAGGGCCGGGCGCAGCGTCAAGGTATCGGCGCCGCTGAGCACGGCCACGGGCAGGGCCAGGGTTTGCACCGGGGCCAGCGAAAACGTGCGCAGGTGGTACACCGCCCGGTCAAGGCTGCGGCCCTGGCGCGTGAGCGTGGGCGAGTAGCTGCGCCCGGCGTACTCAAACGGCGCGAAGCCAGCCAGCGAATCCGGGAACACCACTTCCTCGGCCGGGTCGTGCAGGTAGCTCAGCTCGTAGTCGAGCGGCTGGCCGATGCGCGTGGTGGGCTGCAAAAAGCGCCCTTCCGGCCGGTCCGCGCCCGGGCCCTGGGCCGCCGCTGGGCCGGCCAGCAGCAGGGCCCCCAGGGCCCCGGCCAGCGCCAGTGCCCCTAATTGCGTGCGCGCTTTAGCCACGGGCCCCGGTGCGGTTGCGTTGGCGGATGAAGGCCACCAGCGGCGGCACGAAGTCTTCTTCGGTGCTCAGAGCCAGGTAGCTGGCGCGGTGGCGGCGGCACAGGGCAGCTAGGTGGGCGGCGTGCTGCCGGGCCCCGGCGGCGTAGCGCGCCCGGAAGCCGGGGGCCGAAGTGTTCACCCAGCGGGTGGCCCCGGTTTCGGCATCGCGCAGGGGCACAATGCCCAGGCGCGGCAGCTGCTGCTCGCGCGGGGTGTGCACCTGCACAATCACTACGTCGTGGCGGCGGGCCAGTAGGGCAATTTCGCGCTCGTAGTTCTGGTCTAGGAAGTCGGAAATGACTACCACCAGGCTGCGGTGCGTGAGCAGCCCCAGCGCCTGCCGGATGGCCGCGCCCACCGCCGTGTGGCGGCCCCGGGGCACCAGCGCAAACAGCCGCTGCACCAGGGCATAGGCCCCGCGCATGCCCTTGGCGGGGGGCAGGTACAGCTCCTTCTGGTCAGAAAACGCCAGCAGGCCCAACGGCGTATTCTGGCGGGCCGCCGACAGGGCCAGCAGCCCGGCAATGTCGCGGCCCAGGTCCAGCTTGCGGCGCGCGGTGGGCCCGGCATCGAGCGAGGCGCTCACGTCGAGCAGCACCAGCGCCTGCTGCTCCTTCTCCTCCTTGTAGGTTTTCACGAACGTGCCGTGGCCCTTGCTGCTCACCGCCCAGTCGATGGCCCGCACCTCGTCGCCGTACTGGTACAGGCGCACGTCGTCAAACTCCAGCCCCGTGCCCTTAAGGATAGAGCGCGCGTTGCCCTGCACCTGCGCCTCGACGGCCCGGCGAATGCGGATTTCGAGGTGGCGCAGGCGGCGCACCAGGTCGGTGAGGGCCGAGGGGGGGGCGGGGTTCATGGCGGCGAAGCTACGGCCGGGGCGTAACTTTGGCCCAGTGAACCGCCGCTGCCGCCCCTGGCTGCTGGCCGGAGCCCTGGCCGCCGCCGGGGCCCTGCCCGCCTGCCAGCGCCCCGAAGAACCCCTGCGCCCCGCCGACCTCGTGCCCCGCCCCCAGCTGGTGGGGGCTCTCATCGACCTGCACCTGCTCGAAGCGCGGGTGGAAAACGCAGGTCTCAAGCCCGATTCGGCCCGGGCCCTGTTCCTGTCGCAGCAGAAAAACGTGTTCCGCACCTATCGCATGACCGATTCGTCGTTTCAGCACAGCGTGCGCTACTACGGCGTGCACGGCAAGGACCTCGACGAGATGTACGTCATCGTGGTGGACTCGCTGGAGCGCCGCATGCGGCGCTTCGACCCCACCAACCCCCGCTACGGCCCGCCCGCCGGGCACCCCCTGTAGCTTTGGACCCGCCCGCCACTCCGCTCGCCTGGGAAGAATTTGCCCGCGTCGATTTGCGCGTGGGCACCGTCGTGGAGGCCCGTGCCTTCCCCGAAGCCCGCCGCCCGGCCTACCGGCTGCGCATCGACTTCGGCCCCGAAATCGGCCTGAAAAACTCTAGCGCCCAAATCACGCACCACTACGCGCCCGCCGACCTGGTGGGCCGCCAGGTGCTGGCCGTGGTCAATTTTCCGCCCAAGCAAATCGGCAAGTTCCTGTCCGAAGTCCTAGTTACGGGCCTCGCCGATGCTGACGGCCACATCGTGCTGGCCGCCGTGGCCGCCCCCGTGCCCAACGGCACCCGTTTGGTGTAGGGGTTTGGTAGTCAGTTGTCAGTTGGTAGTAGGGCCCCCAGGCCGTCATGCTGAGCGCAGCGAAGCATCTCTACCACGGCATTAATCCAATCGATTGGGTTCACTGCCACGGGAGAAATGCTTCGCTGCGCTCTGCATGACGGCCTTATTAGCCTACTGATAACTACTGCGCAAACGCCGCCATTTCAGCCAGTTGTTGCTGCACTTTCTTTTCCCAAACGGCTTGTTTGGCGGCGTTGAGGCCGTGGTTGGTGTCGATATCGTAGCGGTTTTCCTCGTCGCTCCACTGGTCGTACACGGCTTGGGTGAGGCGGCCGAAGGCGGGTTGCAGCTTCTGGCAGTCGAGGGTGGCGGTTTTAAGTTTTTGGCGCAGGTGGCGGGCGTACACCTCCGCCAGGTCGAAGTGCAGCTGCTCGTGGCGCAGCAGCGCGGGCGAAGCCGCTTTGGCATCGCGCACCCACGAGGTAATGGGGTCGAAGGTGGGCGTAACGGTGGCCGAAAACACAAAATCGACGCACTTGGCGTCCGACAGCAAATCGGCTGAGGTAAGGGCCGCCTCGGGCTCGCCAAACTTCGGCCGGCCCTGGAAATCGGCCCACGTGAGTGGCCGGTTGGTGGCCCAGGCAATGCCCGCCGGCTTGGGCGCGGCGGGCTTGGCGGGGGCCTGGGCACTGGCTGCCCGGGGCCCCGCCAGTAATAAAGCAAATCCTAAAAAAATAGTACGCATAGCGGAATAAGCCATCAATTGGAAGGCCGCCAAAACAACAACCAGGCCCGAAAAGTGCGTAGCACGAATTGTAGTACGGACTACAAAGTCCGCACTACAATTCGTGCTACGGTTACGCTTTTAGCAGTTCCGCTTCGGGCAAGAGCGTGGTGGGGCCGGTGGACAGCGGGACCCCCGGTTCGGTTTCGTGGCGGAAGCGCAGCAGCAGTACCCCGGCCACGATGGTAAGGCCCAGCAGCAGCGCCGCCCACACGCCCGGGGCCCCCAGGTGCAGGTGGAAGCCCAGGAAGTAGCCCAGCGGCAGCGCCACCGCCCAGTACGCCAGCAGGGCCACCAGCGAGGGCACCTTCACGTCCTCCAGCCCGCGCAGGGCCCCCAGGCCCACCACCTGCAAGCCGTCGGATACCTGGAAGCCGGCCGCGATGAGCAGCAGCGTACTGGCCTGGGCCAGCACCGCGGGGTCGTGGTTATACAGCTGCGGCACCAGGTGGCGGGCCAGCACCAGCACTAGCCCCATGCTGCTCATGAAGCCAAACGCCAGCCAGTAGGCCGCGAAGCCCGCCTGCCGGGCCCCGGCCGCGTCGCCGGCCCCGCGCAGGTTGCCCACCCGGATGGTGGCCGCCGCCGCAATGCCGCTGGCCGCCATGTAGGTCACGCCCGCCACGTTGATGGCGATTTGGTGGGCCGCCTGGGGCACGGCGCCCAGCCAGCCAATCATCAAAGCCGAAAAGGCGAAGGCGCCCATCTCAAACATCATTTGGCTGCCGATGGGGGCCCCCAGCCCCACCAGGCGGCGCAGAACCGCCGTGTGGGGCCGCAGCCACCCGGCCGCGGTAGCGCGGTAGGGGCGCAGGCGCGCGGCGCGCAGCACGTAGCCGGCCATGAGGATAGCCATCAGCACGCGCGAGATGAGCGTGGCCCAGGCCGAGCCAATGAGGCCCATTTTCGGGGCCCCCCAGTGCCCGAAGATGAAGGCGTAGCAGAGTAGCGCGTTCACCACGTTGGCCCCGATGGACAGCCACATGGCCTGCCGCGTGAGGCCCAGCCCCTCGGCAAATTCGCGGAAGCCCTGGAATACCATCAGCGGGAGCAGCGACCAGCCCACCACCCGCACCCAGGGCGCGGCCATGGCCACCACCGCCGGGGCCTGCCCGAGGTGGGGCATCACGCGGGGCAGCAGCTCGCTGAGGCCGGCTAGCACCAGGCCGGCCAGCGTGCACAGCCACACGCTGCTCACCAGCAGGCGGCGCAGGGCGGGCTCGTCGCGGCGGCCGGCGGCGGCGGCCACCAGCGGTACGGCCCCCATGCTCAGGCCAATGCCCAGGATGAGCAGCACGTTGGTGGTGCTCACGCCCACGCTGATGGCGGCCAGCGAGGCCGTGCCGAGGGCCCCAGGCTGGTTACCCACCATCACCGAGTCGCATACGCTCACCAGCATGTGGCCGAGCTGCGAGAGGACGACGGGGTAAGCTAATAGTAGGGTAGGGCGGAGGTGTTCTTTCACAACGAGCAGCGGGCAAAAGGGCTGGCGCCACGCGCGCCATTCCCGCCGCAAAGGTAGCCCTGCGCTGGGGCCCCCTCCGCCCCGGGGCCTACGGCCGGCTGCCAGGTTGTTGGTTATTAGAGTAGTTTTCAGGTCCGTGTATAGCCTGGTTACTGCTGGCCAACCGGACCGTACACGGACCTGAAGCTGCTCTCATTGTCAGTTGCTAGTTAATTCATAAGATATTGACTAACAAAACAGAACTTAGTCTTCGGGGCCCTGGGCGCGGGCTAGCAGCTGCACCAGCAGCTGGTAGAGAGCGGCTTCCTCGTAGGGTTTGGTGAGGCAGGCGTCCATGCCGGCGGCGAGGTAGCCGGCGCGGTCGGTATCGAAGGCGTTAGCCGTGAGGGCGATGATGGGCACGGTGGCGCGCACCGGGTCGGGGTGCTGGCGGATGGCCAGGGTAACGGCCACCCCGTTCAGGCCCGGCATCCGGATGTCGAGTAGGGCCGCGTCGAAGGGCTGGGTACGCAGGTAGTCCAGCGCGTCGGTGCCGTTGGCCACGGCCTGCACCTGCATGCCCCAGCGCTCCAGCACCACCACGGCAATGAACTGGTTGACGGGGTTATCCTCGGCCAGCAGCACGCGCCGGCCCCGGAGCCCATCGTAGGCCGGGGGGGCGGCTGGCGGCGCCTGCTTGGCGGCTGGGATGGGCCGGGGCAGCGTGAGCTGAAACGCAAACGTGGTGCCGTGGCCGGGCGTGCTGGTCAGGCGCAGCACGCCGCCCATCTGGGCCACCAGCTGCTGGCTGATGGCCAGCCCCAGGCCCGTGCCGCCAAAGCGCTGGCTGGTTTCGGCGCCGGCCTGGGCAAAGGCCTCGAAGATGTGGGCCTGCTGCTCGGGGGCGATGCCAATGCCGGTGTCTTCCACCCAGAAGCGCACGGTGAGGGCCCCGGGGGCGTCGCGCAGCACGTCGGCCCCCAGCCGCACGCGCCCCCGCTCGGTGAACTTGATGGCGTTGCCAAGCAGGTTGAGCAGCACCTGATGCAGCCGGTACGCGTCGCCGAGCACGCGCGGGGCCAGGCCTTCGGGCCAGAGGGTACCCGTCAGATTTAAGCCTTTTTCTTCGGCGAGGGCGGCCACTGTTTGGCAGGCGCCTTGCAGCACCACAGCCAGGTCGAAGGGCGCATGGTCAAGCTCGAGCTGTTGGGCCGTGATCTTGGCCATTTCCAGCACGTCGTTGAGCAGGGCCAGCAGGTGGCGGCCTGCGTGCTGCATGGTGTGCAGGTACTCCGCCTGCGGCTCGGTGAGGGGCGTTTTTTGAAGCAGGGCGGCCATGCCCAGCACTCCGTTCAGCGGCGTGCGAATTTCGTGGCTCATGTGCGCCAGGAAGGCCTCCTTGGCGCGGGCGTTTTCCTCGGCTTGCTGCTTGGCTTGTTCCAGGGCCCGCTGCGCCCGCACGCCCGCCGTCACGTCGTAGCCCGAGGCCACCACGTAGGGCGGCTGGCCGGGCTCGGCCACACGGTGGGTATAGTAGTGCAGGTAGCGCCGCTCGCCGGCCGCGGTTTGCACCGCCACGGTGCGGGGCTCGGGTAGCTCGGGCAGGGTGCCAGCAAGGTAGCTTTGCAGCTCGGCGCGGTGCTCGGGCAGCAGGGCGTCCTGCAGGTACAGGCCCACTAGTTGGGCGGCTGGGCGGCCCATGAGCCGCTCGATGGCCGGGTTCACCGAGAGCAGCCGGCCATCTAGGTCGTGGGTACAAATGAGGGCCTGGGAGTAGTGCACCAGGTCGTGGTATTGCTTTTCGCGCTGCTCCAGGGCCTGCCGGGCCCGCTTCACCTCGGTCACGTCGGTGCTCACCGTGAGGATGCCCGGCGCCCCGTCGAGCTGCCGCATGGGTTGCTTGTACACGTGGAAATACCGTGTGCCGCCGGTGGTCGGCGTAAAGGGTAGTTCCTTCGTATGGGGCTGCTGGGTGCGCATAACCAGTTCGTTGAGGGCCCTGATCTGCCGTAGCTCGTCCTGCACAACGGCGTTCTTTTCGGAGCCGGGCTGGGCGTAGTCGCTGTGCAATATCGAGGTTTGGAAAGCCGCGTTGGCGAAGGCTGGGCGGCCGTCGGGGCCCATCATGTATAGCACGGCGGGCAGGGCGTCCACCACCTGGCGGATGAAAGCCTGCTGCTCCTGCAATTGCTCCTGCGCCTGGCGCTGGCTTTCTTCGGCCGCATACCGGGCTGTGATGTCGATGCCGGAGCCCACCATCAGGCGCAGGGCCCCGCCGGGCCCAAACACGGGCCGCAGGTGCCGCAGCATCAGCTGCGGGCCGCGGGGCCCGTTGGGGCGCAGTTCTTCCCACACCACGTCTTGCCGGGTGCGCACGGCTTGGGCAAAGTACTGCTCCCGCTGCGCGGCCAGCGCGGCGGGCTGCCCCGGGCGCTGGGCAAAGTACTCCGTGTTGGTGAGGCCAATGATTTGCTGGCGCACCACGGGGTCCGAGATGGACGAGGGGTTGACGAACAGGAAGCGGTGGTCGGCGTCGAATACGGCCACGTCCACTGGCAGCAGGTTCAGCACGGCTTCGTAAAATTCCTGCTGCTCGGCCAGGCGCTCCTCGGCCTGCTTGTGGGCCGTAACGTCGGTGCTGGAGCTGATTACCTGGTGCAGGGCCCCATCGGGGCCCTGCACGGGCCGGTACTGCACCAGCATTTGCCGCGCCGCACCGGGGCCCAGGCTGGTTTCTTCCCACGCCACTTCCTGGCCCGTGCGCGCGGCATTGGCAAAGGCGGCGGCGCGCTGCGCGGCCACGGCCGGCGGGCGCTGGCGGCGCTGGCAGGCTTCCGTGCTGGTTTTGCCCAGCATCCAGGCGCGCACCACGGGGTCGGGCTCCACCGCAGGGTTGACGAACAGGTAGCGGTGGTCGGCGTCGAACACGGCCACCGCGATGGGCACCTGCGCCAGCACGCACTCGTAGAAGGCACGCTGCGCGACCAGCTGCGCGTCGCGCTGGTAGCGGCTGGTCACGTCGCGGTAGCAAATCAGGCGCCCGCCCTGCCCCTGGTCCAGCACCAGGTAATCCAGCTCCACTACCCGCCCGTCGGCCAGGGCAAACGCCTCTTGCAGGGCCGTTTGCCCTGCCGCGTGCAGCGCCCGGGCCCGGGCCCCGAAGGCTGCCGGGTCCTCAAACGCCCCGTCGATAAATATATCGGCCGGGACCAGGGGCGGGGCCCCGGGCCCCGGGATGGCCCGGGGCGCCAGGCCAAACAGCTCCCAAAAGTGCGGATTGACGAACTGTATCTGGCCTTCGGGGTCGACTAGTACCAGGCCCACTTGCAGGGCCTGCACCAAGGCAATTAGCTGGGCGTATGGGCGTTGAGCGGTTTCGACGGTGGCCGCCAGCTGGCCTTCGAGGGCAGCGATGCGGGCCTGGGCCAGGGCGAGGGCGGTTTCCGTATACTCGGCGCGGGCCTTTTCGGGCGCTGGGGGCGCAACGCCTTGGGGAGCAGCGGGGGAGGAGGGGGCAATGGGCATGGCCGGGTGGGGTAGGTAGGCAGCCAGTAAAACAGCGAGCAGCGCGGACGTAGCTGGGCCCAGCACAAGTATAGGTACGTATGCGAAATAAACCCCAGGGGCCCCAAGGCCCGCCCCACCTTGTTGGCCGGCGCCGGCCGCCAACCCGAAAGGCTTGAGTTGGTCATAAAGATATGCTAAACGTTCATTATTAGTATTTTAATGACCCAAACAATTTCTTGGCGCCTGCGAGAAAAGTCGCCTAGTTCTCCCTAAAATGCCTCTGCCGCATCGCTCAACGCCCGTAAAAGCTGTTCGCGTTAACGCAAAAACGGGGGCAGCAACGCATCCTTGCGTCGCTGCCCCCGTGCCAGGAGCCAAAAAACTAAGTCAAGCAGCTGCTTATACTGCTCACGAAGTGGAATGCGAAAACGAAGTAGGGTGAGGGGCTTGCCCCCGCCCGTCCTTGAACGGTTCAGTCGGCTTTCGTTCAACGACGGGCGGGAACAAGCCCCGTACCCTACTTCGTGACGAGTATAAAAACGCGGTGGAAAGGCTCTGGCAAACGCACTGTGCCCAGCAAACGGCTTCTCCTACGGATTTTTAGCTTTGGTCGCGCTTCTTCACCATCGTCAAAATCGTGGCCACGGCCACGGTGTCGCCGGTTTCGTCGGTCACGGTCACCAGCCAGCGCACGATGCCCTTGGCCACGTCGGTGTCGTCGCGTTTTTCCTGGCCAACTTTCTCTTTCACCGTGAGCTGCACGCCGATGGTCATGCCCGGGTACACGGGCTTGGTGAAGCGGCACTCGTCGAGGCCGTAATTGAGCAGCACGGGGCCCTTGCGCGGGTCCACGAACATGCCGGCGGCCTTGCTGAGGATGTAGTAGCCGTGGGCCACGCGCCCCGTAAACAGCGTGCCTTCCAGGGAAGTAGCGTCCACGTGGGCGTAGAAATTATCGCCCGATACCTGGGCGAAACTCGTGATGTCGGCCTCCGTCACGGTGTGGCGGTGGGTGGTGTAGGTCTGCCCAATTTCCAGTTCCTCAAAGTAGTGCTGGAACGGGTGCTTGTCGCGCTCGATTTGCTTAGCACCTGTCTGGTACACCTGCGTGATGGCGGTAACCATGCTCGGCGAGCCTTGCAGGGCCACGCGCTGCATGAAGTGCTCCACGCCCCGGATGCCGCCCATTTCCTGGCCGCCGCCGGCCCGCCCGGGGCCCCCGTGGATGAGCTGTGGCAGCGGCGAGCCGTGGCCGGTGCTTTCCTTGGCCATCTCCTCGTTGAGGACCAGAATGCGGCCGTGGTGGGTGGCCGCGCCCAGCACAAACTCCGTGGCCACGCCCGCGTCGGCCGTGGCCAGCGAGCAGACTAGCGAACCCTTGCCTAGGTTGGCCAGCTGCACGGCCTCGCCCAAATCGTGGTAGGGCATCAGCGTCACCACCGGCCCGAAGGCCTCAATTTCGTGCGAGTCGAGGTGGCGAAATGGCTCGTCGTTGCGCAGCACGATGGGCGAGGCGAAGGCGCCCCGGCCGGCGTGGGCCCCCAGCTCCTGGCCCCGGATTTCCACGTCATCCAGCGTGCCGTACACGATGGGCGAGTGGCGGGCCAGCTCCTGCACCCGCGCCCGGAACTGCGCGGCCTGCGCCCGGCCGGCCAGGGCCCCCATCCGCACGCCCTCGGCCCGCGGGTGGCCGATGGTGGTCTGGGCCAGGGCCTTGCCCAGGGTAATCTGCACGTCCTCTAGTAGCTCGGCGGGCACGATGGCGCGGCGGATGGCGGTGCACTTCTGCCCGCACTTGGCCGTCATTTCCTTGCGCACTTCCTTCACAAACAGGTCGAATTCCGGCGTGCCCGGCTTCGCATCGGGCCCCAGTACGGCGGCGTTCAGCGAGTCGGCCTCCATAGTAAACGGTACGGCCTCCTCAATAATGCGCGGATGGGCGCGCAGCAGCCGGCCGGTGGTGGCCGAGCCGGTGAAGGTCACCACGTCCTGGTAAGTGAGGTGGTCGAGAATGCCCTGGCCTGAGCCCGAGACTAGTTGCAGGGCCCCGGCGGGCAAAATGCCGGAGGCGATGATTTCACGCACCACGGCCTCGGTGAGGTAGGCCGTGGGCACGGCGGGCTTCACCACGGCGGGCATGCCGGCCAGCAGGTTCACAGCAATTTTCTCCAGCATGCCCCAGATGGGGAAATTGTAGGCGTTGATGTGCACCGCCACGCCCTCCTTGGGCACCAGCAGGTGCTGGGCCACAAAGGTGCCGCCCTTGCTCAGGCCCACCGGCTCGCCCTCCACGTAAAACGGCTGGTCGGGGAATTTGCGCCGCAGCGAGGCGTTGGCAAACAGGTTGCCGATGCCGCCCTCAATGTCAATCCACGAGTCGGCCCGCGTGGCCCCCGAGCGGTAGCTCAGCTCGTAAAAAACCTCTTTCTTTTCCTGCAAGTGGAAGGCCAGCGCCTTCAGCATCCGCCCCCGCTCGTGAAAGGTCATTTTCCGCAGGGCCGGGTTGCCCACGCGCCGCCCGTAGGCCAAAACCTCTTCGTAGTCAACGCCTTCGGTATTGGCCAGGGCAATTATTTCGCCGGTGCTGGCGTCAAGCAGCTCTTGCTGGGGGCCCCCGCCGGGTAGCCAGCGGCCAAGGGTATAGTTTTCAAGTAGTTGGGTAGACATATGGAAGAAAGATTAGAATGTAGCGCGGACTTTAGCTACGCTACAGCTCTGAACAGCTGTAGCGTAGCTAAAGTCCGCGCTACAGCTGTTCAGAGCTGTTTACACCCGTTCGATAATCGCGGCGTAGCCCTGGCCCACGCCGATGCACATCGTCACTAAAGCGTAGCGCTTGTGCTGGCGGTGCAGCTCCAGGGCGGCGGTTTGGAGCAGGCGGGCACCGCTCATGCCCAGCGGATGGCCCAGGGCAATGGCGCCGCCGTTGGGGTTGAGGCGCGGGTCGTTGTCGGCCAGGCCCAGGGCCCGGATGCAGGCCAGCGCCTGCGCGGCGAAGGCTTCGTTCAGCTCAATCAGGTCGATTTGATCCAGCGTGAGGCCGGCTTTTTTCAGCGCCATTTGAGTAGCCGGCACCGGCCCGATGCCCATGAAGCGCGGCTCGACGCCGGCCACGCCCATGCTCACGAAGCGGGCCCGCGGCGTGAGATTGTACTGCTTCAGCCCATCTTCCGAGGCCAGGAGTAGGGCGGCGGCCCCGTCGTTCAGGCCCGAGGCGTTGCCGGCCGTCACGGTGCCACCGCTTTTTCGGAAGGCGGGGCGCAGCTTGGCCAGGCCCTCCAGGGTAGTGCTGGGCTTGATAAATTCGTCCTCGGCAAACAGTACCGGGGGGCCCTTGCGCTGCGGAATGGGCACGGGCACAATCTCCTGGGCCAGGCGGCCGCTGCTTTGGGCAGCGGCGGCTTTGTGCTGCGAGGCCAGGGCAAACTGGTCCTGGTCGGCGCGGCTGATGCCGTCGCGCTCGGCCAGGTTTTCGGCCGTTTCGCCCATGCCGTCGGTGCCGTACAGCTCCTCCATGCGGGGATTGACGAAGCGCCAGCCGAAGCTCGAATCGGCCATTTGCGCGTCGCGCCCGAAGGCGGCGCTGGCCTTGGAAATCACCAAGGGCCCCCGGGTCATGCTCTCCACGCCGCCGGCGATGAACAGGTCGCCGTCGCCGCACTGAATGGCGCGGGCCGCCGCCACGCCGGCCGAAAGCCCGCTGGCGCAGAGGCGGTTCACGGTTTCGCCGGGCACCGCGGCCGGCAGGCCGGCCAGCAGCAAAGCCATGCGGGCCACGTTGCGGTTGTCGTCGCCGGCCTGGTTGGCGCAGCCCAGTAGCACGTCGGCCACGCCGGCCGGGTCGGCCGAGGGATTGCGCCGCAGCAGCTCCTGGATGACCAGGGCCCCCAGGTCGTCGGGCCGCACGGTGGCCAGGGCCCCGCCAAAGTTGCCAATCGGCGTGCGAATGCCGTCAACGATAAATGCGTCTTTCATAAGTTAAAGTAGCGTGGACGCTGCGAGTCCGCGCTGTTGAACGGTATTTGTTAAAAGTTACTCGAATCGATAAAACACTCATGCTGAGCGCAGTCGAAGCATGAGTGTTTTAGTAACTCAAATAGCTTCTAAACAATTATCGGCAGGACGAAGCGAAAGCCGCGGACTACAACCGAAGGTCAGCGTAGCTGCAGCTGTGTAACAGTCTGCTTTAAATTGGGATTTCCTTGTCTGAGCGGTAAGCAGTGCCTTTGAAAAGGGCCAGCGCGGCGCCGTGCTGGTTGCTGATGCGCACCTGGTACACGCCGATTTTATGCGTGAGGCTTTCCTCGCGGGCTTCCACGGTGAGCACGTCGCCGGGGCGGCCGGCTGCGAGGTAGTCAATGGTTACGCTCAGGCCCACGGCTTGGCGGCCGTGGCTGTTGCAGGCCAGCCCGAAGGCCGTGTCGGCGGCCGCAAACGTGACGCCGCCGTGCAGGGCCCCGAAGCCGTTGAGCATCTCGGGGCGCACGGCCAGCGTGAGGCAGGCGTAGCCGGGGCCCACCGCGGCCACAGCCACCCCCAGCCAGCGGCTGAAGGCATCGTGGGCCAGCATCAGGTTTTTAACGGTTTCGGCCGTGGTGGGGGCCCCGGCGTCAGGCTTGGGCAACGCGCTCATGCGGAATGAATAACTGATTGGTGCGTGCCAGCTTGCGCAGCAGCGGGCTGGCGCGGTAGCGCTCCTCGTGGTACTCGTCGTAGAGGGCGTCGAGCCAGGACAGCACACGGGGCGGGCCCAGGGCGTCGGCCCAGGCCAGCAGGCCGTGGGGGTAGTTCACACCCTGGGTCATGGCCAGCTCCAGGTCGCCGGCCGAGGCCACGCCGCGGTGCAGCGCGTCGGCCGCTTCGTTAATGAGCATGGCTAGCATGCGGTACAGAATGAGGTGGCCCAGCTCCTCATCCGGGGTGGGGGCGGGCACCGGGGCCCCGGCGGAATAATCATAAAAGCCACGGCCCGACTTCCGCCCCAGAAAGCCAGCTTCCAGCAGGCGTTTCTGGGCAATGGCGGGCCGGTAGCGCGGGTCGAAGTAAAAGCCGGCGAACACCGCTTCCGTCACGCGGTAATTCACGTCGTGGCCGATGAAGTCCATCAGTGCGAAGGGCCCCATGCGGAAGCCGCCGAGCGTCGTCAGGGCCCAATCGATGGTGGGCGCGTCGGCAATGCCTTCTTCCATCATGCGCAGGGCCTCGCTGTAGAAGGGCCGCGCCACCCGGTTCACGATGAAGCCGGGCGTATCCTGCGCCACCACGGGCTGCTTGCCCCAGCCCTGCACCAGGGCCCGCAACTCGTCGGCCAAGCCGGCGCGCGTCTGCACTGCTGGGATGATTTCGACCAGGCGCATGAGCGGCGCTGGGTTGAAAAAGTGCAAGCCAATGAACCGCTCCGGCCGCTGGCACGCCGCCGCGATGGACGCCAGCGAGAGCGACGACGTGTTGCTGGCCAGAATGCACGCGGGGGCCACCACTAGCTCCACCTCGCGGAACAGCTGCTGCTTGGCGGCTAGGTCTTCCACCACGGCCTCAATCACCAGCTCGCAGTCGGCAAAATCGGGTAAGCTGGTGGTGGGCTGGAGGCGGGCGGCGGCCAGGCCAGCGGCGTCGGCCGTGAGCTGGCCTTTCTCCACCAGCCGGCGCAGATTGGCTTCGATGCCGGCCTTGGCTTTTTCGAGGGCCCCGGCGTGCTGGTCGAGCAGGCGGACGGGATGGCCGGCGGTAACCAGTACCTGGGCAATGCCCGCGCCCATGGCCCCGCTACCGATGATTCCGATGGTCATATCATTTAACATTTATCAATTAATATTTAACAGGGTAAAGCTAAGTAGTTAGCTTATTTTCAATAATCTGAATACTTATAAATGTTAAATGTTAACTGATAAATATTAAATGATAAGCGTCAGTGGCACTTGAAGTAATCGAACGGCTCGCGGCAGTCCTGGCACTGGTAGAGCGCCTTGCACGCCGTGGAGCCGAATTGGTTGATGAGCTGGGTATTTTCCGATCCGCACAGCGGACAGGCTACGACCGTGGCCTTGCCGAAGAGATTGAGCACGTGGCCGGTAGCAGTGCCGTCTACGGGCGGGGCAATGCCGTAGGCGGTGAGCTTGGCGCGGCCCGCGGCGCTCATCCAGTCCGTCGTCCAGGCCGGGCTGAGCTGGTTGTGCACGGTGAGTTGCGTGATGCCCTCGGCCAGCAGGCGCAGGCGGATGTCGGTGGCGATGGTGTTCATGGCCGGGCAGCCCGAGTAGGTGGGCGTGATGGTCACCGTCACCTGCTCGCCCGCCACCTGCACGGCCCGCACAATGCCCAGGTCGAGAATGCTAAGCACGGGCACCTCGGGATCCGTCACTTCCTCCAGCAGCTGCCATACTTTGGCTGTTAGCTGTTGGTCGTTAGCTGTTAGCTCTGTTGTTGCGGTATTCATACTAAAAAAGCTAACAGCTAGTAGCTGACAGCTAATAGCTTAAAATAGTAGATAGCTAACAGCTTAAAAAACTACCACGTCAGGCCGGGGTAGGCGCGTTGCATATATTGCAGCTCGGCGAGCAGGTAGCCCAGGTGCTCGGAGTGCTGGCCGGCCTTGCCGCCCTTTTGGGCGAAGGGCGCGATTTGGGGCAGGGGCACGGTGGCTTCGGCCAGCACGTGGGCCGCGTGGGCCTGCATGGCGGGCAAAATGTCGGCGTAATCGGGTACGAGGCCGAGATCTTGCAGGGCGGCCTCGGTGGCGGTGGGGGCGGTCAGCTCGGCGGCGTAGCGCCAGAGGATGGCCAGAGCTTTATCCAGCCGCTGGCGACTTTCGGCGGTACCGTCGCCCAGGCGAATCACCCACTCCGAACTCCACTTGAGGTGGTAGGCGGCCTCCTTCACCGACTTCCCGGCGATGCCGGCCAGGGGCGCGTCGGGGCCCTCTTTTAGCGCCAACAGCAAGTGGTAATGGTAGTTGTCGAACAAGAACTGGCGCACCACAGTGTGGGCGAAGTCGCCGTTAGGCTGCTCCACCAGCAGGGGATTGCGGTAGGCGGTGGCGGGACGCAGATAGGCGAGGTCGTCCTCGGTGCGGCCCTGGCCTTCCAGCTCGGCAGCGTATTGGTAGAGGCTGCGGGTTTCGCCCAGCAGGTCGAGGGCGATGTTGGCCAGGGCCAAATCCTGCTCCAGCACGGGCCCGTGGCCGCACCACTCGCTCAGGCGATGGCCCAGCACGAGGCTGGTATCGGCCAGTTGCAGCACGAACTCGAAGAGTTGCTGCCGCACGGTGGGGGCGTGGGCAATGGCGGCGGGGGCGGGTTGCAAATCAGCGGGGTGGTCCATTTTCTGAGCGGTTAGCTTTTAGCCAATAGCTGTTAGCGTTTGTCTGAATTCATGCAGTGCAACGAAAGCTAAAAGCTACCGAGTACACCAACTTGAAAACCGCGCTAGGAATTTACATGTGTTTGATGGAGTCCGGCACGGTATAAAACGTGGGGTGCCGGTATACTTTATCGGCCGCCGGATCGAAGAACTCGGCCGCCTCGTCAGGGTTGGAGGCGTGAATGTTCGTCGACTCCACCACCCAGATGCTTACGCCCTCCAGGCGGCGCGTGTACACGTCGCGGGCGTTTTGCATGGCCATGGTGGCGTCGGCGGCGTGCAGGCTGCCCACGTGCTTGTGGTCCAGCCCCTGCTTGCTGCGGATGAATACCTCCCACAGGGGCCATTCTGATTGTACCATTTTTTGAAGACTGTTTTAAACTATGTGCGGAGATGGGGCCCTGGGGGAGACTCACCCCCGGCCCCTCTCCAAAAGAGAGGGGTGCCAGTCGTCAGCTAGGAGTCAGTACTGATAAGGAGCAAATTGAACGCACCCCTCTCTTTTGGAAAGGGGCCGGGGGTGAGTCTCCCCCGTTGGGGCCCCCGGGCCCCTATGCCGCCACTACTTCCCGCGCGGCGCGCTTGGCGGCGTGGGCCAAGGCGGCCTCGCGCACCCAGGCACCTCCCTCGTGTGCTTGCACGCGGGCTTGCAGGCGGTCGTGGTTGCAGAGGCCGTTGCCTTTTACTACGCTCCAAAACTCGTTCCAGTCCACTTCGCCGAAGTCGTAGGCTTGGCGTGTCTCGTTCCATTTGGCTTTTTCGTCGGGCACGGTCAGGCCCAGGAACTCGGCCTGGGGCACCATCATGTCCACGAATTTCTGGCGTAACTCGTCGTTGGTGAAGCGCTTGATGCGCCACTTCATGCTCTGCTCGGTGTTGGGCGATTCCGAATCCTTCGGGCCGAACATCATCAGCGTAGGCCACCACCAGCGGTTGAGGGCCTCCTGGGCCATCTCCTTTTGCACGGGGGCCCCGGCGCAGAGCGTCTGCATAATCTCGAAGCCCTGGCGCTGGTGAAAACTCTCCTCCTTGCACACGCGCACCATGGCCCGGGCATACGGGCCGTAGCTGGTGCGGCACAGCGGCACCTGGTTGAGAATGGCGGCGCCGTCCACGAGCCAGCCCACGCAGCCCATGTCGGCCCAGCTCAGGGTGGGGTAGTTGAAGATGCTGCTGTACTTGGCCTTGCCGCTGTGCAGGTCGGCCAGCATCTGGTCGCGGCTGGCGCCCAGCGTTTCGGCGGCGCTGTAGAGGTAGAGGCCGTGGCCGGCCTCGTCCTGCACCTTGGCTAGCAAAATGGCCTTGCGCTTCAGGCTGGGGGCCCTGGTAATCCAGTTGCCTTCGGGCAGCATACCCACGATTTCGGAGTGCGCGTGCTGCGAAATCTGCCGGATCAGGGTTTTGCGGTAGGCGTCGGGCATCCAGTCCTTGGGCTCGATGCGCACGTCGGCATCGATGCGGGCCTGAAACTGGTCGTCGCGGCTGAGGTCTTTTTCGAGCGTTTCCATAGAACAGCTAACAAGGGCTAACAAGCGTTAGTTTGTAAAAGTAAGGAAAAAATACCGGGGCCCCGGAACCGGCCGTACCTTGGGCCGCGGCAGATTCATTGCCTCGCCACGATTTGGATTGCCAGCAGAACGGTGTAGAGACGCATCCTTGCGTCTCAGGATTGAACGACCAGCGGTAGCAGTGCCCAGCCAAGCCGTTCAACCCTGAGACGCAAAGATGCATCGCTACGCCGCGCAGATACTGCTTTTTACTACCATTTATTCATCGTTCTGCCCAATGCTACACAAGTTACGCTACTTGCTCTGCTGCTCGCTGGGGGCCCTGCTGGCGCTGCCCGCCGCCGCCCAGTCCATCTACTCCGCCACCGACCCGCTGGCTCATACCTTCAGCATTGTGGCCCGCGACGCCAAAACCGGCGAAATGGCCGTGGCGGTGCAAAGCCACTGGTTTTCGGTGGGCACCTCCGTCAGCTGGGCCGAGGCCGGGGTGGGCGTGGTGGCCACCCAGTCGTTCACTAACAAGTCGTTCGGCCTGCGCGGCCTGGCCCTGCTGAAAAGCGGCAAAACCGCCCAGCAGGCGCTGGACGAGCTGCTGGCCGCCGACGAAAGCCGCGACGTGCGCCAGGTGGCCATCCTCGACAACCAGGGCCGCGTGGCGACGCACACCGGCAAAAAGTGCGTGGATATGGCCGGCCACCAGCAGGGCCCCCAGTTCTCGGTGCAGGCCAACATGATGCTGAACAACACGGTGTGGGGCGCGATGGCCCGGGCCTACGAAGCCGGCGCCGCCCTGCCCCTGGCCGAGCGCGTGCTGGGAGCCCTCGACGCGGCCCAGGCCGCCGGGGGCGACGTCCGCGGCCGGCAGTCGGCGGCGCTGCTGGTGGTGCGCGGCACCGCCACCGAGGGCCCCTGGGCCGACCGCCTCGTGGACCTGCGCGTGGACGACAGCCCCGCCCCGCTGCCCGAGCTGCACCGCCTCCTCAAGCTGCATCGGGCCTACGACCACATGAACGCCGGCGACCTGGCTGTGGAGAAAAACGACATGCCCGCCGCCGTTCAGGAGTACCAGGCCGCCGAAAAGATGTTCCCCCAGAACCTCGAAATGAAGTATTGGCACGCCATCACGCTGGCCAACAAGCAGCAGGTGCCCGCTGCCCTGGCCCTGCTGAAACCCATTTTCCGGCAGGAACCCAACTGGCGCATCCTCACCGAGCGCCTGCCCAAAGTGGGCCTGCTCACCGTGTCGCCGGCCGAGCTAAAGCAGATTCTGGCCTTGAAGTAGAGCTGTAGCGCGGACGCGCCGCGTCCGCGCTACAGCTCCACCGAATCGTCGCCCAGCACGTCCTGCACGTAGAGCATTTTCACCAGAATCACGCCGATGGCGATGATGGGCGTGGCCAGCGTAAGGCCCAGCAGGCCGGTGAACGAGCCGATGACCAGCTGCCCCACAAAAATGAGGGCGGGTGGCAGCAGAATGAGCCGCTGCTGCACCACCGGCGACACGGCCACGCTCTCCAGTGTTTGCACGCCCAGGTATAGCGCCAGCACGTACAGCGCCTCCGTGGAGCCCCCGTGGAAGAAGGCCAGCAGCAGCGCCGGCACCATCGCAACGATGGGCCCAATGTTGGGAATGAACGTGACCAGTCCCGCGAACAGGGCCAGCACCCAGGCCAGCGGTAGGCCCAACGCCCACAGCCCCAGCGCCGTGAGCACGCCCACGGCCAGCATCGACACCAGCCGGCCCAGCACCCATTTCACCAGCGTATCGCTGATTTTGTCGAGCACCTCGTGGGCCCGGGCGCGGCCGGGCTTGGGCACCAGCATTACCAGGCCGGCGCGGTACAGCTTGGGCTGCAAGGCAATGAACAAGGCCAGGAAGATGATGACGTAGCCATCGGCCAGCACGCCGAAGGTGGTGGAGAAGATGCCCGTGACCCGGCCCACCCAAGCCGAGCCGCCGCCCGTGATGCTACCAAAATCCAGTTTTTCGTTGGCCACCCACTGGCCCCACTCGGTGCCGCGCGCGCGCGCCTGCACGTCGCGCAGGGCCTGCGGCAGCTGCTTTCGTAGCTCGGCCACTTGCTCGCCGATGTGCGTTGAAAACAGCCAGCCCGTGCCTACCAGGGCCCCCACCACCAGCAGCGCCACCAGTAGCAGCGCCAGGCCCTGCGGCAGGCGGGTGCGGCGGTGCAGCCACTGGGCCCCGGCTTGTAGCGGCAGCGCAATGAGCAGCGCCGCCAGCACCCGCAAAAACACCCCGAAGGCCGTGCCCAATAGCCCTGTTGAGAACAAGACAACGGAGACGATGCCCACCGCAATGCCCACGCGCCGCGCGTAGCCGGTGAGGGAAGCCGGCGAAGACGGCGGGGTAGAAAGCTGGTCCATTGCCGGGGCGGATGAAGGACGCATGAGGGGCCCGGGCGGGACCGTGCGCTGGCTACCTTTACGGGCAGCCGGGCCCGCGGGGCGAAAACTACCCGTGCGCCGCCCGTTTCGCCTTCCCAACCTGCTCGTTATGCGCCAACTCCTTACCCTTGTCCTGCTGCTGTGCTTCGCCGCCGCCGGGGCCCAAACCCCCGCTAAGCCCGCCGACCGGGTACCGCACCACTTCTTTGTGCTGGCCAACTTCCGCACCGAGGGCGGAGCGGTGCTGCCCCAGGCCCGGGTGGGCTACGGCACCTACGGCCACCTCAACGCCAAGCGCGACAACGCCATCCTGCTGCCCTCGCACTATATGGCCGACCACCACGGCTACGAGTGGCTCATCGGCCCCGGCCAGGCCCTGGACACGGCCAAGCTGTTCCTAGTGACCACCGAGCTGTTTGGTAATGGACATTCGTCTTCGCCCAGCAATACGCCCGAGCCGTTCCACGGGCCCCGCTTCCCCGTCATGACCATCCGCGACAACGTGGCGGCGGTGCACGAACTGTTGACGAAAGAGCTCAAGATTACGCATTTGCGCGCCATCATCGGCTTTTCGATGGGGACGCAGCAGGCGTTTCAGTGGGCCGTGAGCTACCCTACCTTTGCCGACCGCATCGTGGGCACGTCGGGCACGGCCAAGAACTACCCGCACGGCGTGGTGCGCCTCGAAGGCCAGATTGCGGCCCTCACCGCCGACGCCACTTTCAATAACGGCGACTACACCGCACCGCCCAAGAAGGGCCTCGAAGCATTTGGCACGGTCTGGACGGGCTGGCTGTTTTCGCAGGAGTGGTGGCGCAAAGAACTGTGGCGCACGTATTCGCCGCCCGGCACCACGTTCGAGCAGGTGCTCAATGGCTTCCGCACCGACTTCATCCCCGGGGCCGACGCCAACGACCTCATCCTGCAAATGCGTACCTGGGAGCGCCACGACGTGGGCACCACGCCCGGTTTCGGCGGCGACGTTGAGAAGGCCCTGCGCAGCATCAAAGTGCCCATCCTCTATATGCCGTCGGAAACGGATTTGTACTTCCCCGTGGGTGATGCGCGCTACGAGGCCGCGTTCATTCCAGGCGTCACGCTGCTGCCCATCCCGTCGCTGTGGGGCCACACCGCCGGGGCCGCCAGCAACCCCGCCGACGCGAAGTTTCTGAACGACAACATTAGCAAGTTCTTGGCTGGCAAGTAATAGGTAGCAAGACAAAAGTAATGAGTAGTAAGAATCGTGCTGATTCTTGATTATCATATCATTATGGTCTTGCTACTGACTGCTTACTTACCACCGCTGAACGACCTGTTCTATCTTGATAGGATGCTTCTTTCGTCAGTATGACACTCCCTATTCGGATAACATCCAAGAATTAGGGCCCAGGGCCCGACCCGCCCGGCCCCGCGGCTCCGCGTCCTTCCCGTTGCGCCGGGGCCCTTAGTTACCCACTGCGCCGCTTTCCTCCAGCTGCGTTTGCAGGTCCAGTTCGGCCAAATCCAGCTCGCGCTGGAGCTTGCGGATGGTTTCGACCTCGGCGTGGCCCTGCTTGTGGTGCTGCACAAGCAGGCCGAGCTGGTGTTGCACCAAGGCCAAATCGGTACGCAGCACTTGCTGATGCCGGCGCTGCCCGGGGCCCGGTCCGGCCGCGCCGGGGGCTGCCGGCTCGTCGGCGTTGGCTTGCAGCAGGTCGATCTGCTGGGTGAGGCGCTGCTCCAGCAGGGCTAGCACCTCGGGGGCGGTGCAGGGGGCCAGGGTGTCGTGCAGAAACGCCAGCGAATCGGTGGCAAGCTCCAGGCGCAGGGCCTGCTCGTGGCGGTCGGCGGCGGCCGTTTCCCCGTGCACGCCCAGGCGGCGCACCAGCCACGGCAGCGTGAGGCCTTGCACCAGCAGCGTCACCAGAATAACAGCGAAGGTGAGGAACAGCAGCACGTTTCGCTGCGGGAAGGCGCGGCCGTCGGCCAGTGCCAGCGGCAGGGCCAGGGCCGTGGCCAGTGACACCACCCCGCGCATGCCGGCCCACGAGGTTACCAGTAGCTCGCGCCAGCTGATGAGCGGCGGGCCCGGGTCGCCGGTTGAGCGGCGGAAAAAGGTGACGAGTGCCGTGACCGGAAAAATCCACACGATGCGGATGACGATGGCTACGGCACTGATGAGCAGCCCGTACCCGCACAGCGCGGGCAAGTTGCCGGGCGGCAGGCCGCGCAGCACGGCCGGCAGCTGCATTCCGATGAGGATGAACACAAAGCCGTTCAGCAGGAAGTTGACCACGCGCCAAAAGCTGGCGTTTTGCAGGCGCGTGGGCCCCGAGTATACCTCCGGGGCCCGCTGCGACATCACCAGGCCCATGAACACTACCGCCAGTACCCCCGAGGTCCCCAAGCGCTCAGCCAGCAAGTACACCAGAAACGGCAGCAGCAGCGAAATAACCGTGGCCGTCGTGGCCTCGCGCACATGGGCTTGCAGCCACGCCGTGCCGTAGCCAGCCGCCACCCCGAGGGCCACGCCGCCGCCGGCCACCAGCACAAACTGCCCGCCCGCCCGCCACGCCACAAACCCGCCGCTGACCACGGCCGCTACGGCGTAGCGGTAGGCAATCAGGGCGGTGGCGTCGTTCACCAGGCCCTCGCCTTCCAGCGTCACGCTCACGCTCTTGGGAAGGCCCAGGCCCTGGGTGGCGCTGCTGGCCGCCACGGCATCGGGCGGCGACACGATGGCCCCCAGCACGAACGCCAGCGGCCAGCCGAAGCCCGGCAGGAAGTAGTGCGCCACCACGGCCACGGCCACCGTCGTGAACGCCACCAGCCCTACGGCCAGCAGCAAAATGGGCCGGCGGTAGTGGTTGAAATCCTGCCAGGTGAGGTTGAAGCCCGCGTAGTAGAGCAGCGGCGGCAAAATCAGCAGAAACACGACGTCGGGTTCCAGCTTGATGGGGGGCAGACCGGGCACGAAGCCCAGCGCCAGGCCCGCCGCTACCAGCAGCACCGCCTGCGGCAGCCGGCTCCGCTGGAACAGCACCGACAGGGCCGCGAGCAGGGCCAACAACACCAGAATGGTTTCGAAGCTATTCATAACGAGCGGAATGCGGTAAAGCCAGAGCGGCTTTTGAATCGGCGTACCTGGTGCTGTAGAACGGAGTGGCACTCCGTTTGGCGTTCGCCCGGAAACGGAGTGCCACTCCGTTCTACACGCCGTTCGTATGGACTGTACACTGACTTGAAAATTATTCTAGGTTGCCGCCGCCCGAACCGGGCCCCGCTACCGACGCCGCTGCATCGCCCCCGCGCTACTGGTCGAAATCCACCGCTACCTGGGCCGCGGTGGGTCGGGCCTGGCACGTGAGGACGTAGCCGCGGGCTATTTCATCTTCTGATAACGAGTAGTTTACGTCCATCGCCGCGGTGCCTTCCGTGATGCGGGCGCGGCAGGTGCTGCACATGCCGTTTTTGCAAGAGTAGGGCGCGTCGGCTCCGGCGGCCAGGGCGGCGTCGAGAATCGTGTCGCCGTAGTACGACATATCGAGGCGGTAGGCGCGGCCGTCGAGCTGCACGGTGACCTGGCTCTTTTGATCGTCGGTGCCGGCGGGGCGGCTGGGGCCCTGGGCGGCCTTGGGGGCCCCGGTAGCAAACAGCTCGAAGTGGACTTTTTCCGGGGCCACGCCGGCGTCGGCCAGCGCTTCCCGCACGCCCACAATCATCTCCTCGGGCCCGCAAATGAAGCACTCATCGATGCGCCCCGCGGGCACGATTTTCTGCAAAAACTGCGTAGTTTTCTCGCGGTCGATGCGGCCGAACAGCAGGTCGGCGTCGCCCTGCTCGCGGCTCAGCACGTGGTACACGCTCAGGCGGCGCAGGAACTTATTTTTCAGGGCCTCAATGCCTTCCTTAAATATAATGGAGTTGCGGCCGCGGTTGCCATACACCAAGTACACCTGGCTGTCGGGCTCGGCGAGGAGCACGGTTTTGGCGATGGAAAACACCGGCGTGATGCCGCTGCCCGCCGCGAAGAGCACGTATAGCTTGGCATTTTCGGGGCGCAGGGCGGGCGGTGTGAAACGGCCCTGCGGCGGCATCACGTCGAGCCGGTCGCCGGGGCGCAGGCCGTCGTCGCCCACCACCAGGTTGGAAAACCGGCCGCCCGGCACGCGCTTGATGGCCACGCGCCATTCGTCGTCCAAGGGGCTGCTGCACAGCGAGTAGGAGCGGCGTAACTCCTCGCCGCCGTGGGTGCGGCGCAGTGTGAGGTACTGGCCCGGCACGTAGCTAAAGGCTTCGCGCAGCTCGGCGGGCACGTCGAATGATACGCTCACGCAGTCGGGCGTTTCGCGGGTAATACTTTTAACAGCGAGGGAATGGAAGCGGCTCATGGGTGGTAGGGTGGCCAAAGAAGAGAACGGGCAAAATGGTAAGCAGCAAGCCGTGGCGTGGACTGTAGCTACGCTGCCTTTTGGTTGTAGTCCGCGCTTTTAGACGGTAGGCTTGTTCCTGAACTGAAAAAAGGTAAAACTTCATGCAGCACGAGCGAAGCAGGATGCTCTTTTTTTACGGTTTTTTATTCAGGAACAACTCTGGTAGTTAAACGATAAAAGGCAAGATGAAACGAGGGCCGCGAACTGCAAAGTTCGCGCTACGGCGCCTGGTTCCCGGGGGCCCGGAGGCGCGCGGAACAGATCGGCTTTTTCAGCCGCGCTTGCTGCTTCAGCGCCAAACACCCTTGGCAAAATAATGGTGATACTGGCAGCACGGGCTTGGATGGGGCTTGGGGCCCCCAAAGGTACCGCGGCCCCGGACTGCTGCGGGCCGCACCCAAGGGCCCCCAGGACGGTTTTACCGTTGAGCTAACTAAGCACCACTAGCGCAAAACCCAGGTTGATGGGCACCGCAGCTAAAGCTCGCGCTGCGGTACATGAACCAAGAAGCCGCCCTAATGCCGCTCCAGGCCGTGGAGGAGCACGGTGATAATGTTGGCCTCCAGCTCTTCGGCCGATAGCTCGCGGCCGGGGCGGTACCACAGCTCTATCCAGCGCACGGCGGAGAGGATGGTGAACAAGGCCACTGACACGTTCACGGGCTGGAACTCGCCGGCGGCAATGCCGGCCTCGATGAGGGCGGCGAAGCCTTTCTCGTAGGTTTTGCGGGCCTGCTTGAACTCGCCCAGCTTGGGCTCTGGCAGGTATTTCCAGTCATGGTTGGCCACGGATACGGCCGGGCCGTCCTCCACCATCAGCCGGATGTGCAGGCGAATCAAGGCCTTGATTTTGTCGCCGTAGCTGGCGTCGGTAGCCGAAATTTCGCCCAGCTGCGAGATGTAGAGGTCGGAAATCCGGAAGCAGATGCTGGCCAAAATTTCGTCCTTGGCCTTGATGTGGTTGTACATGCTGGCCGCCTCCATGCCTACCTGCCCGGCCAAATCGCGCATCGACGTGCCGCTGTAGCCCCGGTCTTTGAAGAGCTTGGCGGCCTCGGCCAAAATGAGCTGGCGCTTCGATATCTTCTTGGTCTCTACCATTATAAGAAGCTAATTATTAGTCAGTTTAAGCGTAGTGTTCAGGGGCCCCGGGGCTAGAGGTGGCGCAGGTCCTGCACCCGGTTGAGCTTGCCGCCCTCGCTGCGCGGCAGCTGGCCGGGGCCCACCAGGTGCACGGCCATGCTGAGGCCGATGTTGTCCTTGATTTTTTTGGCCAGCGCACCCTGCACGCGCACCAGAGCATCGGGCGGGGGTCCCGGCGCGGCGCCGGGGGCCCCCAGGCCCAGGGCCTGCCATAGAGCAGCGGCCACTTCCACGTGCACCGCCACCTCGTCGAGGCGGCCGCGGCGGGTGGCCACCACCTGGTAGCAGGGGCTCAGATGCTCCGCGTGCTGGAGCAGGTCCTCGATTTGGGTGGGGAAGAAATTCACCCCCCGGATGATGAGCATATCGTCGGCCCGCCCGCGGATGGGGCCCATTTTCACGTGGGTGCGCTTGCCCGAATGCTCGTACGAAAGGTGCGTAATGTCGCCCGTCCAGTACCGCAGAATGGGCAGCGCCTGCTTCGTCAGGGTGCTGAGCACCAGTACGCCTGGTGCGCCGTGGGGGAGGGGCTCGCCGGTGAGGCGGTCCACAATTTCAGGGTAGAAGTGGTCTTCCCACACGTAGCTGCCCGTGCCGCGCTCGTCCACGTCTTCCTGCGACACGCCGGGGCCCATGATCTCGCTCAGGCCATAGATGTTGGTGGCCGCCACCCGCAGTCCGGCCTGCACCTGCTGGCGGATGGCCTCTGTCCAGGGCTCGGCCCCCAGCACGGCGTATTGCAGGTTAATGGCCCCTAAGTCCAGGCCGCGCCGCTCGATTTCTTCGGCCAGCACCTGGGCGTAGGAGGGCGTGGCGCAGAGGATTTCGGGCCGGAAGTCTTGCAGCAGCTGTAGCTGCCGGTCAGTGCTGCCGCCCGACACGGGGATGACCGTCAGCCCCAGCTTTTCGGCCCCGTAGTGAATGCCCAGGCCCCCGGTGAAGAGGCCGTAGCCGTAGGCGTTTTGCAGCTTCATGCCCGGCCGGCAGCCGGCGGCGGCCAGCGAGCGGGCCACCAGCTCGGCAAACACGGCAAGGTCGGCGGCGGTGTAGCCCACCACCGTGGCCTTGCCCGTGGTGCCGCTGGAGCAGTGCAGCCGCGCCACCTCGGCTTCGGGCACCGCAAACAGGCCGAAGGGGTAATGATCCCGGAAATCCGTCTTCTTGGTGAAGCCCAGCTTGGGCAGGTCCTCCAGACCGCGGAAGCCCGCCGGCGTGAGGCCCGCCGCGGCTAGCCGCTGCTGGTAGAACGGCACCCGGGCGTGCACGTAGGCCACTTGGGCGCGCAGGCGGTCGTTTTGCAGGGCCCGTAGCTGGGGCAGGGGCATCCGCTCGGCCGCGGGGTTGAAGAGCATAAGCGCCGGGGTGGTTGGGAGATAACAAAGCTACTGGAATTAACTAACAAATGTTCGTTTATCTAGTAGTTTCCCTCCCCGGCAGCCAGAAGCACTTGCCTTGCTGTGGGGCATGAACACCCGCCTGGTGCGCGCCAGCACCAGCGCCGGGGCCCGCACGATTTGCTCCGCGTCGCGGCCGGCCCGGGCCATTTCGCGGGTGCCGCCGATGCGGCCGTCGGGGCTGATGCGTCGGGCGGGTGGTTTCTTTGCGGGGCCCCAGCCGGGTTGGCCGGGCGCTTTCCCTTTTCAAAATGACCGCCATTCAGGAAGTTGAACAGCTCGAACGCCAGCGCTTCGCCGCGCAAATAGCCAAGGATTACGCCGTGCTGGAAAAAATCTTCGCCGACGACCTCGTCTACACCCACGCCAACGGCCACCAGGACACCAAGGCGAGCTACCTCGCCAGCATCCGCGCCGGCCAAAGCCGCTACGACCAGGTGGACATCGAGGCCCTGAGCATTCGCCCCTACAACGACGAGCGCACGGCCCTCGTGAACGGCACCGTGCGCATCGACCTGGGCCCCGGCCCCGACGGCCAGCCCCTCACCACCCGCATCAAGTACGCGGTAGCCTACATCAAGGGCCCCGCCGGCTGGCAGCTGGTACTCTGGCACGCCCAAAAGCAGGCGGCGTAGTTTTAGTTGTCGGTTGCTCGTTGTCCGTGAGTGGTTGATAGTTAAGATGTCACGTAATAATCAGGCCGTCATGCAGAGTGCAGCGAAGCATCTCTACTGCGGCAGCAAACCCAATTGATTGGATTAGTTACGCAGTAGAGATGCTTCGCTGCGCTCTGCATGACGGCCTGATTAGTTCACTGACAACCGACAACGAGCAACGAACAGCTAAAAACCTACCCTCGGCGCACACCGCCGCTGCCGCTGGTGCGGCTCGTGGTTTTGGGGTTGCCGGTTACGAACACTTCGCCCGAGCCGCTGATGCGGGCGTCGAGCGTTTCGGTGGTCTGCACGCGGCAGCTGCCCGAGCCGCTGATGCGCGCCTCGCAGGCGGCCGAGCGCAGGTCGGGGGCCGCCACCGAGCCCGAGCCACTGATGGCTACCTCGTGGCGTGGGCAAGTGCCGCTAGCTACCTTGATGCTGCCCGAACTCGACAAGGCCGAGTGCAGCTCGGTGGCCTGCAGCTGGCCGATGCCGACGTGCCCCGAGCTGCTCACCGCGGCCCGCACATGGGTGGCCTGCACCTGGGCCACGTCCACCGAGCCGGAGCTGCTCACGCTCAGCGTCAGGTTGTCGGCCCGCACGCTGGGGGCCCTAAGCGAGCCGGAGCTGCTCACGCTCAGCGCGTTGATGGTGGGCATGGTGATGCGCACGGTCACCTTGCCCAAGTTGCGGTGGCTGCGCAGAAACTCCTTCCAGTCGGCGCCCGATTTGGTTTCGATGAGCAGGCGGCCTCCGTCCACGGTGGTGCGCAGCTGGGCCAGGTCGTCGGGTGCGCCCTCCGCTACCACTTGCTGCGGGCTGCCCTGTTGCACCTCCACGGCCACCGACGTGGCCAGGTTCACCTTCGTGAAGGCGGGCACGTCGCGCACTTCCTGGGCGGTGGGCGCGGGGGTAGTGGTGGGGGCTGCGGGCGGTACGGCAGCTACGGTGGTGCCTAGCACCAGGGCTGGCAGCAATAAGCGGAAGAGTTTCATAAACAGAACGTAAGGGGGTGAAAGAGGGTGGAAAACGGCGGGTATGGTTGCTGGGCCAAGGCTACCCGCGCCGAACCGCTGCCGGTAGTTTATTATCCCAAAGCCTGGTTTCCTGGGAGCAACCCGCCCGCCGCGGGTACCGGGCCAGGGGCTCTGGTGTTACAGCCAATTTGGGGCGGTTGGGATAATATTTTTGCAGGGGGCGGGGCCGGCCGGGCACCTTCGCCCTGTCAACCAACACTTTGCCCGCCATATGCCACCTTTTTTGCGCCCTGCTGCCTCCGCTGGGGGCCCCGCTTTTTGCCCGCGCTGCTGCTGGTTCTGCTGGCCTGGTGGCCCGCCGGCCCCGTCCGCGCCCAGGACAGTACCCTCACGCGCCTCATCCGGCAGCACTAGTTGCCGCTGATGGCCGCTGGGGCCCAGTTTTCCGGCGCGGGCTGGGATAAGTTGCAGCAAAGCATCCAAAAGAGCTAGTTTGTGTTTATCGGTGAGGCCCACGGCCTGGCCCAGATTCCGCTGTTCACGGCGGCCGTGGCGCAGGTGCTCAAGCCGGCGGTGTTCGTGGCCGAAATTGACCCCTACGTGGCCCAGGACCTGACGGCCCTAGCGGCGCAGCCGGGGCCCCCTACGGCTTATTTGCAGCAGTACCCCGAGGCGCTGTGCTTCTACAACTGGGCCGAAGAGTTCGAGCTGATTCGAACGCTGCGGGCCCAGCGCGTGCAAGTGCTGGGGCTCGACCAGGTGTTCATTGCCATGGCCGGCCGCTTCTACGCCCTGCTGGCCGAACCGGCCAAAGGCAAGCCCGCCCGGGCCTACCTGCGCCGGCAGGCTGCCGCCTACCAGGCACAAGGCGAGGCGTTTGAGCACGCAGGCAAGGACCAGTTCAGCATGGCCGAGCAGCGGCAAAGCGCCCTCGACAGCTTGGTGGCCGCCACCCACGAGGAGGGCCCCGCCGTGCGGCAAATGGTGCACGACTATGCCCTAAGCTACCAGATTTACCAGGGCCAAATCCACGGCACTGGCGGCCACCAGGAGCGCCTGAACCTGATGCGCCGCAACCTGCTGCGCTACGCCCGCAGTGCCCAGGGCCCGGCGGGGCAGCCGCTGCCCAAAATGCTGTTCAAATTCGGGTCCAACCACCTGGCGCGGGGCCTCAGCCTGGCCTCGTTTGGCGAGTTTTACGACGTGGGCAACTTGGCGCAGGATCTGGCCGAGGCGCAGGACCAGAAATCGCTGCACATTCTGGTGATGGGCAAGCAAGGCACCGCAGCCACTAGCCTGAGCCCCAGTCCCTCATCAAAGCCCCGTGCCTACACTGCCGCCGAGGAGCCGTCGCTAAAATTGTTCTTCGACCAAACCACTGGCCCCGCCTGGAACGTGGTGGACCTGCGCCCCGCCCGCCGGGCCCTCAGCGCGGGCAAGCTGGTAGTGGGCCAGCCCGTGCAGCGCGTGCTGCTGGGCTACGATTACCTCGTAGTCATCCCCGAAACCACCGCTAGCCATCCGTATTGAACGGTTTTGTTAGAAGCTGCTGGGTTATCTTAAGGGTGCCTTAAGGCCGTCATGCTGAGCCTGTCGAAGCATCTCTCCCGCAGACTAACTTATTAATTACTGCTGCGGCAGAGGTGCTTCGACTGCGCTCAGCATGACCGTTTTATTAACTTAGAAAGCCCGAAGCTACAGCTTTTCCTCCAGCCACAAGTACCCCGCGGCGAGCAGGAACAAGCCGAAAAACCAGCCCGCCGGCCAGGGCTCCTGCACCGCGCCGGGGGCTGTGGCGGCCGGGCCAGGGGCGGCGCTGGCACGTTGCGCGGCGGCCAGCTGGCGCTGCTGGGCCTCGGGGCCCTGCCAGTCGTCGGGCCCGAACACGTAGAAGGAAAAACTGGTTTTGCCGGGGCCCTGCACCTGGTGCCAGCCGGCCGCGGCGGGCCAAAACAGGGCCGTGCTCCACTCGGGCAGGCGCGGGTCCTGGCGCAGGGGCAGGGCCACGGTGGGGCCCCCGGCCAGTGCCCGCACAGTGGGCGGCGCGCTTGGGAAGGCCCCCGCTTCTAAGTGCAATGCCGTGGAGTTCTGGGCCTTGGGCCAGCCCGTGGCTACGCGCCAGGTGGCGGCGGCCGGCGCGGCGGGCGTGGCCGCGCTCAGCAGCCGGTTCCAAAACGAGGCATACCCGGCGTCCTGCCCTTGCAGGGCCCAGCGGAAGGTTTCGGGTACTACCGATACGACCACCGCGCCCAGCCCGAAGCGGCGCTTGGCGGCCACCAGTGCCGCGTCGGGGCCCTGCACCAGCGGTTGAAGTGCGGTACTGGGGCGCAGCGTAGCGGGCAGCGGGGCGCGCACGGCGGCGGGCGCATCGGTCCAGGCTAGCAGTTGGGGCGTGGCTGCCGTAGGGTGCGGCACCACGGCAAAATCGGCCCGCGCCGGGGTAGCGGCGGGCAGCGGCGCGGCATCGGCCAGTACTACCAGGCCCAGGCGGCCGGTTTGCAGGGCTCCGCGCAGGGCCTGGCTTTCGGGGCCCGACAGGCTGGCGAGGGTGCCGGCATCGGCCATCACTACGGCGTAGCGTGCCAGCAGGGTGGGCGTGAGGCGGCTGAGGTCCTGGGCGGGCTGGTTTAGGAATTCGGTTTGCGTGAGGCCCCGGCTGATGCCCGTGCGCACGGCCACGGCCCGCGGCTGCCCAGCGAGGTGGTTCTTCAAAAATTTAAACTCGAACGACGGCGCAGCGCTCAGCAGCAGCACCGGCGGGTGCGGGGCGGCGGCTACTTCCAGCGGCACCGGCTCGGCCCAGGCGGCGTGGCTGGGCTGGCGCAGCACCAGCCGGTAGCGCGCCAGCCCGGCCGCCTTGGGCCGGTAGCGCAACCGAAATGGCCCGCCGCCGGCCGGCATCCGCATTGAGTCGCGCCCGGCGCCGTCGGCGTGCAGGCTCACCCAGGCCGGGGCCCCGGCGGGCGTTGCCGCGGTGCCCTCCACTAGCAGCGGCTCGCCTAGCAACACGCGCCGGGGCCAAGCGGCCGTGGCAAAACCCGCAAAGGCCGGGGCGGCGTGCGTTTGCACCGCCAGGGCCCCCAGCTGGGGCAGCGCGGCGTCGGGCAGGCCTTCTCCCAGCACGTGCACGCGGCGCAGGGCCGGGCGCTGCTCGGCCAGGGCCAGCAGGCTGCCCAGCGGCCGGGCGCCGGCCGGGCCCGGGGCCCCGGCGTAGCGCCACACGGGCGTGCCCGCCCCGAGCCGCCGCCGCAGCTGGGCTAGCGTATCGAGCTGGTAGTCAGGTGTCAGCACGATGGCCTCGGCGCGGGCGGCGGGTACGGCGCGCCGGGGTGGATAGGCTGTGAGCCACAGGGCCGCGGCCGCCAGGGCCCCGGCTAGCACCCGCAGGCCGCGCTGGCGGCGGCTGGGGCGGCGCCAGGCGGCCGCCACCAGCCCGAGGCCCAGCAGCAGGCACGCGCCGGCCAAGCCGTAATAAATCAACGTCGGGGAAGAAATGGCCAAGCAATCAACGGCTTAAGGGATGAGTTTTTAGATGCTAGCTATTAGCGTTTTTTGGGTGGTGGTTTAAAACGGGGTGGCCCGGCGAATTGCCCGAAGGACTTCGTCGGGCCACTCTCACTAAAAAACAGTGGTTCCGGGCTATCGTAAGAGTGGTCCGACGACAGGAAAAGTCGCTGGACTATTCCGTTTTATACCACCATCTTTTTGATTAACAGCTATGTGGCAAGAAATTAATGTGCGTTTACTTTTGGCTGACTGCTTAAATTCTGAAAATAGCGCCGCGCGAGCCGGTCGGGGGTGGGCGGGGCCGCGTCGGCGGGCGGAGGCGGGGGCAGCAGGTCGGTGAGGGCGCGGGCCACCGTGCGGCGGCAATCGGGGCAGGACGGGCGGCCAGCGCGCACGTCGGCCAGCAAGTGGCGAAGGTCGCGCAGGGCCCCTAGGTAGGCCCCCGGCTGCTGCAAGGCGGCCTGGGCCAGGGCGGCACCGGCGGGCTCCAGCAGGCGGGCATCGGCGGGGCGGGCGGGCTGGCCAGCGGTGCTGGCGGCCAGCCAGGCCAAGGCCCCGCGCACGGCGGGCTGAGCGGCGGGCGCGGGCACCTGCGCTTGCAGGCGCGGGGCGGCCGCGCCCTTCAAATCACCAGTGAGGCGCAGGTTGGGTTCGGGCGCGGCGGGCGGGGCGAAACCGGCTTTCTTCACGAAGGCGCGGGTTTGTTGCTGCACTTCCTTGAGCAGGCGCAGGGCCCGGTACTCGTACGGCAGGGCGGCGGCGGGCTGCGCGGTGCGTAGGCGCAGCTCGGCGGCCCACATCTGGTCGAGCACGGCGCGCAGCTTGGTTTTTACGGCGGGCTCCAAAAAATCAGCAGTTTCCGCGTCGTCGTGCTTGTGGATGTAGGGCTGGAGCAGGGCGTCGGTTTCGGCCGTGGGCGAGGCGTTGCCGCCCGCCGGCGCGCTGGCCTCGTGGTCGTGGTCGTCGTGGCCCGCGGCCGGCGCAGTGGGTGCGGGCGCGTCGTCGTCCTCCGCAATGGGCGAGTGCGACTCGGCGCGGGGTGCGGGCTGGGCCTCGGTCTCGGGGCCCGCCGTCACGCCCAGGCCGGGCTCCAGCTCCTCGCCCATAAACTTGCCGTAGCGCAGGCGCAGCGCCTGCTGGTCGGCCCCCAGCTCGTTGGCGCGGGTAGTCAACTCGCTTAGGGTGAGATTCTTGCGTTCGGCCAGCAGCTTTTGGGTGTCGATGATGAGCTGGCGCTGGCTGCGGAAATAGGCCGGGGCCACCTTGGGCCCTCCCATCAAGCCCGACACGCCGGCGGCCTGGGCGGTATCCTGCCACTGCACCAGGTAGGCATCGGAGCGGGCGCTGTGGCCATTGTTGTCGCGGGCCGAAATGTAGAAGTATAGCTCGTCACCATAAGTCAGGCCCAACTGCTTCAAATTGAGCAGGCTGCCCACCGTGGTTTGCGCTGGCTGGGGCCCCAGGGCTCCGCTCAGGTCGCGCCGCACTTCGCGGAATTTCACCGCCTCGCCTGCGCCCTGGGCCACGGTGATGATCAGCTCGGCGCGGCTCAATCCGTAATCGTCGTGCAGCAGGGCGCGCACCGGCACCTCGGGCCGGGCCCCGCGGGCGGGCACCAGCGTGTAGGCTCTGGGCGTGAGGATGCGCACCGCGGGGGCCTGGTCAGCCTGCACGTCGATGGCATAATCGTCGGATACGGTGCCCGCAAAGCGCAGCCGGTACAGGGCTGAGGCGTTCATAATCTGCTTGGCTTCAAACATATTAGCTGCGCCCGCCACCGGCCGGAAGGCTACTCGGTGCCCGTCCATCTCCAGCACCGGGGCCCCACCGGCCACCGGCCGGCTCACGCGCACCCGCCAGCGTATCCGCGCCCCCTGCGGGCACCGAAACGACGCCTGCGCCGGGGCAAACTCCCCCCGCCGGGTGTAGGCTGGCGGCGTCACCAGCAGCTGTGTTTCGAGGATGCGGGCCGGCGCCGGGGCCCCGGGCCGGGCCGGTGGCGCGTTGAAATGTACCGCCACGGCGGCCGGAATGGCACCCCGGGGACTTGCCATTGGCCATGCCCAGGCGGCGGCCCCGGCCACCAGTAGCCCCAGGGCCAGCAGGCCCGGCCGGCGGAAGTCAACGGGCAACAGTTGCTCTTCGCTCTTAGTAAGTTGCGTGAGGCGACCGGCCACGCGTTGCTGCTGGAATTGTTCTAGTAAGCTCAGGTTTTCGGCTGGCAGCAGGAGCAGACCGGCGCTGTCTTCGAGGGCCGGATAGCGGCGGTCGAGGCGGCGGGCTACAGCGGCGGCGGGCAGGGGCCCCAGCGGCGTCAGGCGCCAGGCTGCCAGGCCTAAGACGATGATTGCCAGCCCCGCTAGTGGCCACATGGCGCCGGGCCAGTGCTTTGCCAGGCCGGCCAGCAGCAGGGCCCCGGCCAGCGCCGGCAGCAGCAAGGCCGCGGCCCGGCGCAGCGCATAGCGGCGGCCCAAGGCCCCCAGCTGCTGGCGCGAGGCGGCCAGCGCAGGCGTTTCGGCAATGAAAGCGGCGGGCGTCATGCGGCGGAAGTTGAAGATGAGGCGGCTATGCGCCGGGCCACCCTGCGCTCCACGGCAAATAGTAGCGCGGCTAGTAGTACCAGCCACGGCCGCAAATCAGCGAAAGTAAAAGCGGTGACGGGCAGGCTACTAGCCATTGCCTGGAGCCCTGGGGCGGCGGGCAACTGGGCCGGGTCGAAGCGGCGCTGGTCGTGGGCGCCGAAGGCCTCCGGGGTATCGGCCGCGGGCTCGGGGCGCAGCACCTCCAGCAGCAAAGCGGGCAGGGCCGGGCTGTCGGCTAACTCACTCCAGGCGGGTTGCAGGCGGGTGCTTAATTTATAAAAAGCGCCCTGGCCCACGGCCTGGCGCGCCAGCACGGCACGACCCCGGCCATCGGCCCACAGCGGCGCGGCGCCGGCCAGCGCGGGCCCTGGGGCCCGCCGAAATAGCGCAACGGCCGCGGCTCCGGCGGCCGGGGCCACCAGCTGCGCGGTATCGGCCACGCCAGGACCGGCGGCGGCTTGCCACACGTGCGCGCCCCGCGCTGCCGCCGCTCGCCAAGCGGCTGGCACGGGCGCATCAGACAGCCAAAACAGCCAATCAATACCGGCTGCTGGGGTTGTTGCTGCCGGGGCCGTAGTCAGCTGCAACGGCACGGCCAGCCCCAGGGCGGCCGCTTGCAGCGCGGCCTGCAGGTAGCGGGCTTCCTCGGCGTGGCCGGGCGTGGCGTACAGCACGGCGCGCAGGGGCCCCGCCACGGCGAGGCCGGGGCCCTGCGCCGCGGCATCGGGCCGCAGCAGGCCGGTGCCGTCGGCCGCGGTGAGGTAGCGCAGGGGCCCCAGGCCCGGCGCGCGCAGCAGCGCGCCGCCGGCTGGCCGGGCCACAGCTAAGGTTTGGAAAGTCGTTTGGGTGGCGGCGCTGCGGCCTACCAGTAGGTGCAGGCTATCGGGCGTGCCGGCCGCTTCGGCCAACCAGGTAACCGCCGGGCCCCCTGGGTTCAGCAGCTGCCAGCGCACGGCGGCCGGTAGCGGCGGGTGGGGCCCCTGCAAGCCGCGCAACGTGCTGGCTGCCAACACGCGCATCGGCTGCCCGGGAAACGAATCTACCGCCTGCTGCACCCGTGCCCAGGCAAAATCGCCCGCCGCCGGGCCCCGGTAGCGGCCCAGCGAATCGGCCGCTACTGCCGGAAGGCCGGGGGCCAGCCAGCGCAACGCATAGCCCCGGCGGCGCAGCGAATCGAGTCCCGGGCGGGCGGCGGCCAGCGCCGGGGTGCCGGCCAGCTCGGGGCCCACCAGCACCTGGCCGCGGCCGGCCGGGCGCACCTGCCGCCACGCCGGGCCGGCCACCGCCACCGCCAGGGCCCCCAGCACGGCGGCGCGCAGCAGCAGTAGCGCCAGCTGCTCGGGCTTCAGGTTGCGCAGGCGGCGGTTGGCGCCCGCGGCCAGCCAGCGCAGGCTGCCCACCGCCACCTCGGGCCCCGGCCGCCGGTTCCAGAGGTAGATGGCCAGCGGCACCAGCAAGCCCAGCAAAGCCAGCAGCGCAGAAGGGGAGGTGAGGGTAAGCAAAAGGTAGGGATGAATTTCGGTCAAAAATTTCCTTAGAGAAACTTACTTTTCACTTGGCGAAACTTTGCGCTAACGCATTTCGCGCAGGGTTTCGCCAAGTGAAAAGTAAGTTTCGCTAAGGCTTTACGAGCTAGCGCGTCGTCGCAAAAACTCGCGCAGGGCCCCGTCGAGCGGCGCGGCGGTGTTCAATAAATGGTAATCGAAGCCCTGGCGGCGGGCGGCTTGGGCGGTGTCGGCCAGCCAGGCTTGCAGCTGGGTTTGGTAGGTGGCGCGCTGCTGGTCGGCGTCGATTTGCAGGGTTTGGCCGGTTTCAAGGTCGCGCAGCGTCACGGCTCCACGGTAGCTGAAATTTAGTTCGTTATCGGCTACCAGGTGTAGCAGCAGCACGTCGCCGCTCACGGCGCGCAGGCGTTTCAGCAGGCGGTTTATCTCGCCGTCGTCTTCGTATAAATCGCTCACGCATACCGCCAGGGCCCGTTGGCGGCGGGCGGTGAGGGGCGCCAGCGTGGCCGCGTCGGGGAAGGTGCCGGCGGCTTCGGCGGTTTCGAGGGCGTGGTAGAGGCGCGGCAGCTGGCGCGCGTCGGCCCGGGGCGGCAGGTGGCGCAAGCCGCTGGGACTGAGTATGGTCAGGCCCACGGCGTCGCCCTGGTGCTGCGCCAGGTAGGCCAGGGCCCCCAGCAGCAGCCGGCCGTAGTCGAGCTTGGTGAGGCCGTTGGTGTCGCGGTGGTTCATGCTGGCGCTGGCGTCCAGCAGCAGGTGCACAGTCAGGCTCGTATCCACCTCCGATTCGCGCAGGTAGTAGCGGTCGGAGCGGGCCGCCAGGCGCCAGTCGAGCCGGCGCAGGTCGTCGCCCGGCTGGTAGGGCCGGTACTGGCTGAACTCCATGCCCACGCCGTGCCGCCGGCTGGCGTGGGCCCCCGCCAAGAAGCCCTCGGCCGCCCGTTTGGCGGCCAGCGGCAGGTTGCGCAGAGCGTGCAGGAGTTCGGGGCTGAGCATGGGTTTGGTTGTAGCGCGGACTTTGTAGTCCGCGGCTTTGAACGGTCGCTGAACGGTAATCGGCAGGACGAAGCGAGAGCCGCGGACTATAAAGTCCGCGCTACAGCGTGCTACACCTGCACCGCTTGTAGTAGCGCGGCCACGGCGTCGTCGGGCGTCAGGTTTTCGGCTTCGGCGTTGAAGTTCAGTAGGATCCGGTGGCGCAGCACGGGCGGGGCCAGGGCCCTAATATCGTCCAGGGTGGCGGCGAAGCGGCCTTGCAGCAGCGCCCGCGCTTTGGCGCAGAGGATGAGCGCCTGGCCCGCCCGGGGCCCCGCGCCCCAGCGGCCGTAGTCCTGGATAAACTTTACCTCCGACGTGGCCGGGCGGGTGGCACGCACCAGCCGGTTTACGAAGCTGAGCAGCTCGGGGCTGAGGCCCACCTGGCGCACCAGCTGCTGGAGCTGGCGCACGTCGTCGCCCCCCAGCACCGGGCGCACCAGGGCCCCGGCGGTGCCGGTGGTGCCGCTCAGCACGGCCATTTCCTCCTGCTCGGTGGGGTAGCCGATGCGCACATACAGCAAAAAGCGGTCGAGCTGGGCCTCGGGCAGCGGGTAGGTGCCGCTCTGCTCGATGGGGTTTTGGGTGGCCAGCAGGAAGAACGGCTTGGGCAGCGCGTGCTCCTGGCCGGCGTAGGTCACGTGGCCTTCTTGCATGGCCTCCAGCAGGGCGGCCTGGGTTTTGGGCGGCGTGCGGTTGATTTCGTCGGCCAGCACGAGGCTGGCGAAAATGGGCCCCGGGTTGAACTTGAACGAGCGGTGCCCGGTGCCGTGGTCCTCCTCTAAAACCTCGGTGCCGAGGATGTCGGTGGGCATCAAATCGGGCGTGAATTGGATGCGGCGAAACGGCAAATCGGTGGCCGACGCCAGCGTGCGCACCAGCAGGGTTTTGGCCAGGCCGGGCACGCCCTCCAGCAAGGCGTGGCCGCCGGCCAGCAGCGCCACCAGCACCTCATCGAGCACTGCCGACTGCCCCACGATGACTTTGCCAATCTCGGCTTTCAGCACCGGCAGCTTGGCGAGGAGGGCATTAACGTCTTGTTCGGTCATGTTTTGGTTGGCTTCTAACTTTAATTTGATTGGGCCGTCATGCTGAGCGCAGCCGAAGCATCTCTATCATGGTAGTAAACATGGTTAGTGACGCATTAGAGATGCTTCGGCTGCGCTCAGCATGACGGCCTTTTAGATTGCTTTAGCAGACATATTACAAAGGCTCAAGTAAGGGCGTAGAGCAAAATGTTGACCCCAAACTTGGTGTTGTCTTCGGCTAAAAAGCGCTTGTTGCGGAAGTCGTAGTCCCATTCGCAGCCGTAGTCTTTGTTGGAGTAGAGCACGCCCAGGCGGCCCTTGATTTCGATGCCCTTGAGGTAGTCGTGCACGAGGTCGTCGCCCCAGCCGTTTAGCTCGAAGCCCGTGTTCGGGGGCCCGTCTTTGAACTGGAAAAACTGCGAGTAGATGGGGTGGGTTTTGGGGATTTTTTTCAAAGCCTGGGGCCCAAAGCACACGCGCATCTGCTCCTCAAACGAGCGGGCAAACAGGCCGTCGATGTCGTGGTTGCAGTCGTCCACAAACACGAAGCCGCCGTTGCGCACGTACTGAGTGAAGTTCTTTTTTTCGGCCGCCGAAAACTGCACCAGCCGGTGCCCGCTCAGGTAGCAAAACGGGTAGCCGAACAGCGCGGGGCTATCGAGGGCCACCACTTTTTCCTTGGGTTCGACGGGTACTTTGGTGTACTGCACCAGCGAGTGCAGCAGGTTGGCGGGCATGCGCTCGTCCACCGCGTCCCAATCGCCGGAGTGGTAGCTGAGGCGCACAAACGTGAAGGGAACGGGCATGCGGGGGAAAAAGCGAACGGATAAACTACTCAAATGAAACCAGAAAACGGCCGGGGTTGCGCCAAGGCCAAGTATTTAGCGCCCCAGCCCGAAAATTACCGTCGGGGCCCGGCGGTGGCCAACGTCCGCGCCGCTGCCGGCCGGGGCCCAACCGGTAGCCAGGCACAACTTTCGGAAGGGGCCCGCGTTGGCACTCGTGGCCGCTGGCTGGGGTGTACTTTCGTGGCATTCACTCCCCCATTATTCTATTCTAACCAATTATGAAACTCCTTGCTTTTCCCCTCGCCGCTGCCCTGGCGGTGGCGTTTGCCCCCAAGGCCCAGGCCCAATTCGGCGTCAAGGCGGGCATCAACGCGGCCGAGATGCGGGGCCGCGACGGCGAGTCGTCGTCCTACAAAACCTACTACCACGTCGGCCTCATCTTTCAGGGCAAAATTGCGGGGCCCCTGTCCATCCAGCCCGAAATACAGTACTCCCAGCAAGGCGGCAACCTGAAGGGCGCCTTCACCGACTACGACACCAAACTGCACTACTTCTCGGTGCCGGTGCTGCTCAAGCTCACGCTGGGCCCCGTGTTCGTGGAAGCCGGCCCGCAGTTCGGCCTGCTCGTGGACGCGACCCGCAACGGCCAGGTCGAAATCAGCGGTACCAACGGCTCGGCGGCCTACGCCAACGTGGATGGCCAGAACGTGAAGGACCAGTACAAGAAAACTGATTTCAGCGTGGCCGGCGGCGCGGGCCTCAAGCTCGGCAGCCTCACGCTGGGGGCCCGCCTCGTGGCCGGCCTCAACGACATCAACGATGCCCGCAACCTCACCGGCATCAACGACCCCAAGCTGCAAAACCGCGTGTTCCAGGCCTACGCCGGTATCCAGTTTGGCAGGTAATTATTCGTGAATGAGCGAGTTGTGAATAGGTTAATTATAATGCTTTGAGTTTTACAATTCACTCATTCACAACTCGCTCATTCACAAATAATTAAACCGCATCCGATAAGCTGGTAAAGGTGAAGTCCCTGATTTTCAGGGGCGGCACCAAGCAGCCGGCCAGGCGCTGGGGCCGGCCGATAGCCTCCAGGTTGTTGAGCATGATGATGGGGCTCTCGTTAAAGCGCATATTCTTGATGGGGAACTTGATGGCCCCGTTTTCAATGTAAAACGTGCCGTCGCGGGTGAGGCCGGTGTAGAGCAGCGTCTGCGGGTCGACCTCGCGAATGTACCACAAGCGCGTGATTAAGATGCCCTTGGCGGTGCCCTTAATGAGCTCGGCGGTGCTTTGCGTGCCGCCGCTCATGATGAAGCCGCCGGGGAAAGCCGTGGCGGGCACGTTGTTTTTCTGGGCCCAGTAGCGCGAGTAGAGCAGGTTTTTTACCACGCCCTTCTCCACCCAACTCATGCGCTGCGTGGGCAGGCCGTCACCGTCGAAGGCGTTGCCGGGCACCTCCGCGTTCATGGGGTCGGAATAGATGGTCACCTTGTCGTCGAACAGTTTCTCACCCTTGCGGTTGCCGCCGCCCTTCTTGCTCAGGAAGCTGCGGCCCTCGTCGGCCGAGCGCGCGTCCATGCCAAACAGCATGCCGCCGAGCAGCGAAAGGTCGTCGCCAGCCATCAGCGCGGCCGGCTCCAGGATAACGGTGTACTTGCCCGGCTCGATGGCCTTGGCGTTGAGCGAGCCGGCGGCTTTGTCGGCCGCACGCTGCGTCAGGGCCTTGGTATTCAGCTTGGCGGCGTCCGTCACGTCGGCAATGGCGTAGCCCGAGCCACGGCCGTCGGTGGTGCGCACCGTCACCGAAAAGTTGGTGTTGGTCGACTGCTGGTAGGCGTCCATGCCCTTGTTGTTGCGCAAGGCCCGGAAGCTGGTGCCGCCGTCGAGAAAGCCCGCGGCGGTCAGGTTTTTGGCCACGCACAGGTTGATGCTGTCGGCCGCGGCCTGGGCGCGGGCGGCGGGCGCGAGCACCGTGGGCGCGGCCGAGGGCGGCTTGAGGTAGGTTTGGGCCCCCAGCAACGACACGTATTCGGGGCTTTCGGGGGCGAGGCGGGCAATTTCCTCGGCTCGCTGTACGCAGCGGCGTAGGGTGGCCTCGTCAAATTCGTTGCAGGTGGCGGTGCCGCTGCGCTTGCCGAAGCGCGCCTCCACGGCCAGCGAAATGGTGTCCTGGGCGCCGGCCGTACTCACGCCGTTACGGGCATAGCGGATGTTGCCGGTGGTACTGCCGTTCAGCGAGGCCTCGCACTCGTCGGCCGTGCTGTAGCCCAGCACTTGCTTGAGCAGGGCCTGGGCATCGGTTTGGGAAAGAATGGGCATGATTTCTTAAATGCTAAAGGGTAGAACGTCATGCTCATCTGGCGTCCGCGCAGCCGAAGCATCTCTCCCGAAGTAGTAATTAATTAGTCAGCGAGAGAGATGCTTCGGCTGCGCGGACGCCAGATGAGCATGACCGCCTAAAAAAATTATCCAATCTTGCGGGCCGTGTTGATGACGTTCACGCCGTTGAAGCGGGTGGTGGCCGAGCCGTGGCTCACGGCCGAAATCTGGGCCGGCTGGCCCTTGCCGTCGAAGAAGGTGCCGAACAGGCGGTAGTCCGACTGGTCGCATACCGAGTGGCAGGCGCCCCAGAATTCCTGGGTGTTCGACTGGTAGGCCACGTCTTCCAGGGGCCCCGTAATCTGGCCCTTCTCGATGGCGTAGAACATCTGGCCGCCGAACTGGAAGTTAAACCGCTGCTGATCAATGGAGAATGAGCCTGCTCCGGCGATATAAATGCCCTTGTCGACGCCCTTAATCATGTCGTCGACGCTGAGCTTGGCCGCGCCGGGTTGCAAGCTCACGTTGGGCATGCGCTGGAACTGCACGCTGCTCCACGAATCGGCGTAGCAGCAGCCGTCGGAGGCCTTTTGGCCCACGATGTGCGCCTGGTCGCGGATCTTCTCGTAGTTCACCAGCTTCCCTTCCTTGATGAGGTCCCAGCGGCCGGTTTTCACGCCTTCGTCGTCGTAGCCCACGGCGCCCACGGAGCCCGGTTGCAGCTTATCGGCCACGATGTTGACCTGCTTCGAGCCGTAGGGCAGGCCCTTGGCTTTCCATGCCAAAGTGGCGAACGAAGTGCCCGCGTAGTTGGCTTCGTAGCCCAGCACGCGGTCCAGCTCCAGCGGGTGGCCCACGCTCTCGTGGATGGTGAGGCCCAGGTGGCTGGGGTCAAGCACAAGGTCGTACTTGCCCGGCGTCACCGATTTGGTGGTGAGTTTTTGCTTGGCCTGCTTGCCGGCCAGCGCGGCGTCGGCCAGGATGTCGTAGCGCTGCTTATAGCCCACCAGCTCGGTGCCGGCGGGGCCCGCCACCTGCTCGGCGGCGCTGGGCGTGAGGTACTCGTAGCCCAGGCCCATGGGCGAGCTAAGGGCTTCGCGCGAGCGGAACTTGCCGGTGGTCTTGTCGATGGCTGTGACGCTGAACGTGGGCCAGATGCGGTGCACGTCCTGGTCGATGTACGAACCGTCGGTGCTGGCAAAATATTTCTGCTCGTTCACCTGGAATAGGCTGGTGCCGATGTAGTTGGCGCCCGCGTCCAGGGCCCGGGCGTTGGCTTCCAGCAGCAAGTCCACCTTCTGCTTGATGGGTACCTCGAAGGCGTTCTGCTGGATGGGCGTTTTCCAGCTCACCTCGCCGTAGCCGGCCTGGGCAGCCAGCTGCACGGGCTCCTTCTGCACCAGGTGGTTGGCCTTGGCAATGGCCACGGCCAGCTGGGCGGTGGCGGCAATGCTGTCGGGGGTCACCAGGCTGGTCGAGGCGAAGCCCCAGCAGCCCGCCACCAGCACCCGGATGCCCACGCCGTAGCTCTCGGTGCTCACGATGTTCTGCACCTGCTTCTCGCGGGTGAACACGTACTGGTTGAGGTAGCGGCCGATGCGCACATCAGCGTAGCCGGCCCCGGCGCTCTTAGCGGCGTTGAGGGCTACGTCGGCCAGGCGCTTTTTCTGGGCCACGTCGGCCCCCGGCTCCAGCAGGCGGGCGGGGTCCACAAGGGCGTGGCCGAAGCCGGGCAGGCTGGGTAAAAACAGGGCCCCGGCGGCAAGGCCGCTCAAGCCCATAAAGTCGCGTCTTTTCATAGCGGTAAAGAAAAGATAGAAAAATTGCTATTCAGTGGAAGGGGCGCAAAATGACAGAAAAACGTCTCACCCAGGGGCCCCCAGGCAGGACGTTTAGTAAAGCAACGCCACTGTAGCGCGGATTTTAGCTTCGCTGACCTTTGGTTGTAGTCCGCGCTACAGTCGTTCTACACGGCGTCCGACAGGCTGGTGAAGGTGAAGTCGCGGATTTTCAGCGGCGGAATCAGGTTGCCGGCCAGGCGCACGGGCTTGCCGATGGCCTCCAGGTTGTTGAGCATGATGACCGGGCTCTCGTTGAAGCGGAAGTTCTTCACCGGGAACTTGATTCGGCCGTTCTCGATGTAGAAGGTTCCGTCGCGCGTGAGGCCCGTATAAAGCAGCGTTTGCGGGTCGACGGGGCGGATGTACCACAGGCGCGTGACCAGAATACCCTTGGCCGTGCCTTTGATGAGGTCGGCGGTGCTTTGGGTGCCGCCTTCCATGATGAAGCCGCCGGGGCTAGGCAGGTCGGGAATGCCGGCCTTCTGGGCCCAGTAGCGCGACGAGTACAGGTTCTTCACCACGCCCTTCTCAATCCAGGTAGTGCGCTGCTGCGGGCGGCCGTCGCCGCTGAACGTGAGGTCGGCAATTTCGGGGTTCAGCGGGTCGGAGTAGATGGTTACCTTCTCGTCGAACAGCTTCTCGCCCTTGCGGTTGCCGCCGCCCTTCTTACTCAGGAAGCTGCGCCCCTCGTCGGCCGAGCGCGCGTCGAACGAGCGCATCAGGGCCCCCAGCAGCGAGGCGTCGGAGTTCGACACCAGCGCGTTGGGCTCCAGAATAACGGTGTACTTGCCCGGCTCGATGGCCTTGGCGCCCATCGAGGCGGCGGCCTTGTCGGCCGCTACCTTGGTCATGCGCGCGGCGTCGAACTTGCCGGCGTCGGTGTAGTCGGCTGCGGCGTAGCCCGAGCCGGTGCCGTCGGGCGTGCGCACGGTGATGGAAAACGCCACGTTCGACACTTGCTGGTAGGCCTCCAGGCCCTTGCTGTTGCGCTTGGCTACGAAGCCCGCCGAATCGTTGAGGAACCCGGCCGAGCTCAGCTTTTTGGTGTCGCAATACTGCATACTCGTCGCCATCTGCTTGGCCCGGTAGTCGGGGGTGATGGCGGCGGTGGCCGGCGCGAACGACAGGGGCGAGGCCGCGTAGCTCTGGGGCCCCAGCAGGGGCAGGTACTCGGGGCTTTCGGGGGCGAGGCGGGCAATTTCCTCGGCCCGCTGCACGCAGCGGCGCAGGGTGGCGTCGTCGAACTGGTTGCAGGTGGCCACGCCGCTGCGCCGGCCGAAGTATGAGGTAACGGCCAGCGACACGTTGTCGGTGATGCCGGAGGTGCTGATGGCGTTGCGCGCCGAGCGCACGTTGCCCTCCAGCGAGCCGCTGAGGTTGGCCTCGCACTCGTCGGCGGTGCTAAAGCTCAGCACCTTTTTGAGGATGGTCTGGGCGTCGTCTTTGGAAATGATGGCCATTTTATAAAATGTGAAGATGTGCAGATGTGGAAAATGTGGAAATGCAGAAATGGGGAAATGGTGGGCCCTCAGGTGGCGTTGGCTTTGCTGGAGATGATGATGCGGGCCAGCAAGCGGCGCACGCTCAGCAGCGTTTCGGTGAGCTGAGTGGGCGGGGCTGGGATAATTGGGCGCGTGCTGGCAGAGCTGAAGCCAGTAGTCGGTTTCTTCGGCTTCCTTGGCGGCCACTTTGCACTTGTGGATGAAGTCGGCCCGGCTCTCAGCGTGCTGGCCTCGCCCACGTTGGCGCCCACCGAAGTGCCGCACCGTAGCAGCTGGCGAGCCACTACGTAGCGCCGCCCGGCTTCCAGCTCCTCCACATAGGCCAATACCGCCAGGGCCAGCTCGAAGGAAAGCCGCACTACCGGGTTATCAGCTTTCGCGGCGTTATTATCCATCAGGTCAGCCGTTGTGCCCATCACATTGCCATATTTTCCGCATTTTCACATTAAAAATCATCCCAGCTTGCGGCCGGTGTTAATCACGTTCACGGCGTTGAAGCGCGAGGTGGCCGAGCCGTGGCTCACGGCTGAGCTTTGCGAGGGCTGGCCCTTGCCGTCATTGAAGAAGCCCGCGAAGCGGTAGTCCGACTGGTCGCAGGTGGCGGCCAGCGAACCCCAGAACTCCTGGGTGTTGGCCTGGTAGGCCACGTCTTCGAGCATGCCCGTGATTTTGCCCTTCTCGATGGCGTAGAACACCTGGCCCCCGAACTGGAAGTTGTAGCGCTGCTGGTCGATGCTGAACGAGCCGTTGCCGGCGATGTAGATGCCTTTGTCGATCTTGCTCACCATCTCGTCCACGCTCAGCTTAGCGGCCCCGGGCTTGAGGCTCACGTTGGGCATGCGCTGGAACTGCACGTCCTCCCACGACTGTGAGTAGCAGCAGCCGTCTGATTCCTTCTGGCCCACCATGGCTGCCTGGTCGCGGATTTTCTCGTAGTTCACCAGCTTGCCCTGCTCAATCAGGTTCCACTCCTTGGTTTTTACGCCCTCGTCGTCCCAGCCCACGGCCCCCAGCGAGCCGGGTTGGAGCTTGTCGGCCACAATGTTCATCTGCTTCGAGCCGTAGGGTAGGCCCTTGGCCTTCCATGCCAGCGTAGCGAAGCTGGTGCCCGCAAAGTTGGCCTCGTAGCCCAGCACGCGGTCCAGTTCGAGGGGGTGGCCCACGCTCTCGTGGATGGTGAGGCCCAGGTGGTGCGGGTCGAGCACGAGGTCGTACTTGCCCGGCGTCACGCTTTTGGCGGTCAGCTTTTCCTTCACCTGCTTGGCGGCGCGGGTGGCGTCCTCCAGAATGTCGTAGCTGTTTTTGTAGCCGATAACGTCGGAGCCCGCGGGCCCCGCAATCTTATCGGCCGCCTTGGGCGTGAGGTACTCGTAGCCCAGGCCCATGGGCACGCTCAGGCTCTGGCGCGAGCGGAACTTGCCGCTGGCCTTGTCGATGGCCGTGACGGAGAACGTGGGCCAGATGCGCTGGATGTCCTGATCGATGTACGAGCCATCGGTGCTGGCAAAATACTTCTGCTCGTTCACCTGGAACAGGGCCGAGTTCACGAAGTTGGCGCCGTTGTCGAGGGCCGCGGCGTTGGCGGCCAGCAGCAAGTCCACCTTCTGCTTGATGGGCACCTCGAAGGCGTTTTGCTGAATCGGGGCCTTCCAGCTCACCTCTCCAAAACCCTTTTGCGGCGCGAGCTGTACCTGGACCTTCTGCACCTTGCTGTTGGCCTTGGCGATGGCCACGGCCAGCTGGGCGGCTTTAGCCAGGCCGGCGTCGCTCACATCATTCGTGGCCGCAAAGCCCCAGGTGCCGTTGGCAATCACGCGCACGCCCACCCCGAAGCTCTCGCTGCTCAGGATGTTCTGCACCTGCTTTTCGCGCGTGAAGATGCCCTGGTTGAGGTAGCGGCCGATGCGCACATCAGCGTAAGTGGCGCCGGCAGCCTTGGCCGCGTTCAGGCCGGCGTCGGCCAGGCGCTTCTTCTGGGCCACGTCCAGGCCCGGCTCCAGCAGCTGCGCGGGGTCCACGAGCAGCCCGTGGCCGAAGCCGGGGATGCTGGGCAAAAACAGGGCCCCGGCCGCCAGGCCGGTAAGTCCCACAAAGTCACGTCTTTTCAAAAGGGTAGGATTTTTAAAATGTGAGGAATGTGAAAATGTGGGGGAATGCGGGGGAGGTGGAAGAATGTGAAAATGTGGAGGACGCCAGATGAGCATGACGGCCCGGGGCCCTAATCTCCACATCTTCACCCATTCACTCATCCCAGCTTGCGGGCCGTGTTGATGACGTTCACGCCGTTGAAGCGGGCGGTGGCCGAGCCGTGGCTTACGGCCGATACCTGTGAGGGCTGGCCTTTGCCGTCGAAAAACGAGCCGAACAGGCGGTAGTCGGACTGGTCGCAGACCGCGGCGCACGAGTTCCAGAACTCTCGCGTGTTGGCCTGGTAGGCCACGTCCTCAATCATGCCCGCAATCTGGCCCTTTTCGATGGCGTAGAATACCTGGCCCCCAAACTGGAAGTTGTAGCGCTGCTGGTCAATGGAATACGAGCCGCGCCCGGCGATGTACACGCCCTTCTCCACACCCTTGATCATGTCGTCCACGCTCATTTTGGCGGCACCCGGTTCCAGGCTCACGTTGGGCATCCGTTGGAACTGCACGCTGCCCCACGAGTCGGCATAGCAGCAGCCGTCCGACTCGGTTTGGCCGAGGATATAGGCCTGGTCGCGGATTTTCTCGTAGTTCACCAGCACGCCGTTCTTGATGAGGTCCCAGCGCTTGGTTTTTACGCCCTCGTCGTCGTAGCCCACGGCCCCCAGCGAGCCGGGTTGCAGCTTGTCGGCTACGATGTTGACCTGCTTCGAGCCATACTGGAAATTGCCCGCCTTCCACTTGTCGATGGTGGCAAACGAGGTGCCAGCGTAGTTGGCCTCGTAGCCCAGCACGCGGTCGAGTTCGAGTGGGTGTCCGATGCTTTCGTGAATGGTCAGGCCCAGGTGGTTGGGGTCGAGCACGAGGTCGTACTTGCCGGGCGCCACGCTCTTGGCGGTCAGTTTTTCCCGCACCTGCTTAGCGGCCAGGGCGGCGTCGGCGAGGATGTCGTAGCTGTTTTTGTACCCAATCAGGCCCGTGCCGGCGGCCCCGGCAATTTGGTCTACGGCCTTGGGCGTGAGGTACTCGTAGCCCAGGCCCATGGGCGCGCTCAGTGCATCGCGCGAGCGGAACTTGCCGGTAGTTTTGTCGATGGCCGTGACGCTGAACGTAGGCCAGATGCGGTGAATATCCTGGTCGATATACGAGCCGTCGGTGCTGGCAAAGTACTTCTGCTCATTGATTTGGAACAGCGACGAGTTCACGAACGACGCGCCGTTGTCGAGGGCTGCGGCGTTGGCGGCCAGCAGCAATTCCACCTTCTGCCTGATGGGTACCTCGAAGGCGTTTTGCTGAATGGGCGTTTTCCAGCTCACCTCGCCGTAGCCTTTTTGGGGCGCGAGCTGCACCTTTTCCTTCTGCACCTTGCTGTTGGCCTTGGCCATTTGCACGGCCAGTTGGGCAGCCTTGGCCAGGCCGGCGTCGCTCACATCGTTGGTGGCGGCAAAGCCCCAGGTGCCGCCGGCAATCACGCGCACGCCGGCCCCGAAGCTCTCGCCGCTGGCCAGGTTCTGCACCTGCTTTTCGCGCGTAAAAATGCTTTGGTTGAGGTAGCGCCCGATACGCACGTCGGCGTAGGTAGCGCCGGCGGCCTTGGCGGCGTTCAGGCCGGCGTCGGCCAGGCGCTTTTTCTGGGCCACGTCCAGGCCCGGTTCCAGCAGGCGGGCGGGGTCGACGGGCGTGCCGCCGAGGGAGGGGAAGCCGGGTAGGAACAGGGCCCCGGCGGCCAGGCCGGTTAGGCCCACAAAGTCGCGTCTTTTCACAGAATGAAGCAGAAATGAATGCGGTCGCCGCCGCAAAGTAGAACGGAAATGCGATTTTGTTGCCGCTTTTTTTACGATGGGTCGTTTTAAAGGTGGGTGCCAGGGCCCCGGGGTTGCACGGCGCCGGGGCTCCGGGACGCAAAAAGCGGTGCGTTGGACAGCCGGAGCTTTTTGGCCGTAGCGCAGCCGCTATGCATTCGCGAGCTTGAGCGGGCGCCAAACGATTATCGCCAGGACGAAGCGAGTGCCGCGAATTCGCAGTGGCCACGCTATGGCCTCACTGCTTCAGCAGGCGGCTCGCGTAGGTTTGCTGGGGCCCCGCCCTTGCAGCAGGTACACGCCAACCGCCAGGTACGATAAGGCGCACGGCCTGGCCGGCGGGGTTGGGGTAATTGGCGGCGGCGGCGGTGAAGGCGCTGGGCAGCAACCTGGCGCAGTTTTTAGGTCCGTGCCTGGTCCGGTCCGCCGGCTTTTTCGGCCGGCCGACCGGTTGACCAGCCGCCGCTTGTTTTTCCTGACGACAAGGCGCAAGCTGCCAAACGCGCGCTACGGGGCAATACCTCAAAAACGGGCCAATACGGCCCCCAGCCTTCTCTTCCTAAGGTATTCCCCGGGGCCCTATGCCCGGGCCAGCACCACGTCGGCAAAGTCGCCGTCGTCGAAGGTAGTCACCACGCGCAGGCCGGCGGCGGCGGCCATAGCGGCAATTTGCGGGTGCGTGAACTTGTAGGAATTTTCGGTATGGATGACCTCCCAGGCCGCAAACGGCACGGCTTGGTCCAGGGCTCCCAGGTGCACGGTTTGGGCGCAGGTGCTCACCAGGTACGAGCGCACGGCGCCGGTCAGCGGGTCGTAATCCGTGTAGTGCTGCCAGGCGGCGAGGTCGAAATCGGCGGCCAGCTCGCGGTTGAGGCGCGTGAGCAGGTTCAGGTTGAAGGCTGCTGTCACGCCCTGCGCATCGTCGTAGGCCGCCCGGATGCGGCGCGGGTTTTTCTGCAAATCGAAGCCGATGAGCAGGCGGTCGGCCGCCGCCAGCGGGGCCGCCAGCTGCGCCAGGAACGCCGCCCGCTCGGTGGGCGCAAAGTTGCCGATGTTCGAGCCCAGGAACAGCACCGCTTTGCGCCCGGGCCGGGCCGCAAGCTGGGCCAGGGCCGTGGCGTAGTCGGTGGCCACGGGCGTGGTGCGCAGCCCTGGCAGCTCGGCGGCCAGGCTGGCCGCCAGCCCCGCCAGCGCGCTGGGCGAAATGTCCACCGGCACGTAGCTAAAGTCGTCGGACGTGGCCAGCAGCTCGCGCAGCAACAGCTTGGTTTTCAGGCCATCGCCGGCACCCAGCTCCACCAGCGCCAGGGCCCCGGGGGCTTCGGCGGGGTTGAGGGCGGCGGCGATGGCCGGGCCGTGGGCAGCAAAAATCCCGTACTCGGCCCGGGTGGGGTAGTACTCGGGCAGGCCCATGATTTGCTGAAACAGCTGGCTGCCCGCGTCGTCGTACAAGTACATCGACGAGAGGGTTTTGGGGGCCCGGCGCAGGCCTTCGGCCACGTGGGCGGCCAGGCTGGAAACAACCGGTGACGGGGCGGCGGAAGGGGTCATGCGGGTACTTAACGAAAAAACGGGTGCCGGGGTCTGGCACGGAAACAAAGTATGCCGGCGGCGTGGTAATCTAAAAACGCGCCCCGGCCCCCGGGGCTGGCCCCGCCGCTGGCTGCAAACCGCGCCGGCCGGGGCCCTGGAGCATATTTCACATCGGTGCGTGTGTTCTGAAAGCGTTAAAAACAAAGAGTTAAACACCTTTTAACCTGTATTTTAACTTCTCAATCTTAACTTTTAACCAAGTGTGCCCCGATGGAAACTGCCCCAAAGCTACCGCGCCAGCCGGATGCCGGTGAATTGCCAGCGCTTATCGGCGTGGAAGAAATTGCGGTAGCTGACGCGGCCGTGGCTGCGCGGCGTGGCGCAGGAAGCTCCGCGCAGCACCAGCTGGTTCACCATAAACTTGCCGTTGTACTCGCCCAGGGGCCCCGCCGAGCGGCGGTAGCCGGGGTAGGCGTGGTAGGCCGAGTACGTCCACTGCCAGCACTCGCCCAGCAGCTGGTGGCAGGCGGTGGGGTCGGCGTCGGCGGGCACAGGGGCGGGGTCAAGGCGGGGGCTTTCGAGCCAGGTGCCGTCGTCGGCGTGTCTGGCCCCAAAGCGGCGGGCGGCCACTTCCCACTCCTGCTCGGTGGGCAGGCGGGCCCCCGCCCACTGGGCGTAGGCGTCGGCCTCGTAAAAGCTAACGTGCGCGACGGGCGCGGCCAGCTCCAGCGGCCGCAGGCCGTGGTGCGTGAAGCGCAGCCACTGGCCGTCAGGGCTTTTTACCCAGTAGAGCGGCGCCTGCCAGCCCGCCGCCTGGGCCAGGTCCCAGCCCTCGCCCAGCCAGTGGCGGAAGTCGCGGTAGCCGCCGGCCTCCACAAATTCGAGGTACTCGGCGTTGGTCACCAGGCGGTTTTGTAGCTCAAAATCGGGTACCAGCGCCTCGTGCACCGGCAACTCGTTATCAAAGCAAAAGCCTGCGCCCTGAAACCCGACTGGGAACACGCCGCCCGGCACCGGCAGCCAGGCGGCCGGCGGCGCCAGGGCCCCCGCGTCGGCCGGAAAGGGGCCGGGCGTGTATTCAGGGTTCAACGGACTGGTGCTGAGGATGAACTTGATGTCAGTGGCCAGCAGCTCCTGGTGCTGCTGCTCGTGCTGGAGGCCCACTTCCACTAGTTCGCGGGCGGCGGCGGGCAGGGCGGCTTCGTCGGCCAGCAGGGCCAGCAGGTGGGCGTCGACGTGGGCGCGGTAGGCCAGCACCTCGGCCAGCGCCGGGCGCGTGAGGGTGCCGCGCTCGGCCCGGTTCACACGCGAGCCCAGCGAGTTGTAGTATGAGTTGAACAGGTAGGCAAACTCGGGGTGAAATACCTGGTAGCCGGGCGCGTAGGGCCCCAGCAGCATGGTTTCCCAAAACCAGGTGGTGTGGGCCAGGTGCCACTTGGGTGGGCTCACATCGAGGGTGGGCTGCACCACGGTGTCTTCGGGCAGCAGCGGCCGGCACAGGGCCTCTGATTGGTCGCGCACGGCGCGGTAGCGGTCGGCCAGGGCCCCGGCCGGGGCGGTGGCAAGGGCGGGCGCGGCCCAGGCGGTAGTCAGCGGCAAACTCATACGAACGAAGCGCAAAAACGGAAACTAAGGCCTTCAACCGCTAGGCAGCTTGCTTGGTTGCACGGCCTGCGCAACGCTCGTCCACGCACTCGCCACAACAGTTCAGCATAAATACGTAGAACTTATCCGTAAAAGCTGGTATTTTAGGCTTATTCTGAGGCGATTCGTAACTATATTCCAGTTCAGTACGGTAACATGTTATTCAAGGTAACGACAGTCATTGTCTTGGTGGAATTTTACTCCTTCTTCTAATTATACTAGCCATGGAAGTAACAAACACGTCCGAAGCCACTACTCCGCGTCCGGCCAACCGCACCGGCGCTAAAAGCCGCCGCGGCTTTGCCGCCATGAGCCCCGAAACCCAGCGCCGCATTGCCAGCGAAGGCGGCAAGGCCTCGCACGCCAGCGGCCGCGGCCACCGCTTCACCGCCGAAGAGGCCCGCGACGCCGGCCGCAAGGGTGGCCTTGTGAGCCGCCGCCCCGCTAAAAATAGCCAAGCCGGCTACAAAGCGGCCACCTAACGCACTCTTTTAGAATAATTTATCTTAGGACTTGCGCAGTTAGGGGTGAATTAGGCAAAAAATACCCACCCTGCTCACACAAAGCAAGTGCGCAGATTACCTGCTGAGTACGCCAAGAAACTACACGTGCATGCATCTGGCGGCGTATCTGCCCGACGTCAGTCACGACCAGGTGAATCGGTTCTTGCGCGATAATCAGTTTTCTTCTAGTCAATTGCGTCAGCTCGTACTACCGCTGCTCTCCGATTCACCGGGAGCTTTTCTGGTGGTGGACGATAGCGTGCAAGACAAACGCATCGTAAGTTCATCGCAGTAGCCAAGCGTCAACACTCCGGCAACGTGCACGGCATGGCCACTGGGATTGGCTTGGTCAATTTGGTGCGCAGCAGCGGCGGCGCCGGCGATTTTATGCCCCTGGATTTCCGGCTTTACGCGCCGGACCAGGATACGAAGACCAAAAACAACCATTTTCTGGACATGTTCCAGCAGGTAGCAGCAGAGGGCAAATTGCTGGCGCGTACCATTTTATTTGATTCCTGGTATGCGGGCAGCACGGATCTGAAAAAGGTTCATCGGGCCGGTCGGATGTTTTTCACGACCCTGAAAAGCAACCGGTTCGTGAATTTGAGCAAAGAAACCGGGTGCCAAAAGTTGGATTCGCTCGAACCACCTGCTCCGGGCTGGAGCAAGGGCGTGGAAGTGCGCCTGCAAGAGGTGCCGTTTGGGGTAAAATTATTCAAGCTAGTGGTCACAAACGGCGATATTGAACGTTTCATTACCAACTATTTAGCTGCTCACTTGGCCTGTGAAATGGTGATTGACGCGGTTGAAGTGCGCTGGTAGGTGGAGGAGTTTCACCGCAGCTTCAAGCAGGTAACGGGGGTCGGAAAAGTGCCAGCACCGCAAGGCTATTTCCCAGCGTAATCACTTAACGTGCCGTTTTTAGCTTGGGTATCGTTGCGGCAGTATGCGCAGGCCATTGGGCAGACTCTTTACCAGGCGCGCCAATTGCCCTGGGCGGCGTTTCTGCGCCAGCAACTACGCCATCCATCTATTCCGCTGCTTTTGCCAGGCGCTGCGTAAGTCCTAAAATCTAAAAAAGTGCGCTTATTTGAGACCGCCGCCTAGGGCATTCCATGGTTCACACGTGCGGGGGTCGCGGCTGCCTGGTACGCTTCAGCGCGCCGGTAGCCGCGGCCCCCGCATCTTTGCGTCATGCTCCAGCTTTCGGCTTCCCGGCGCGACTTGCGCTTCAATTTTCCGGCCCGCACCTCGCGCGGGGCCCTGGCCGTGCACACGGCCTGGTACCTGCACCTGCGCGACGCTGCCCGCCCCGACGGCCCGGTAGGCGTGGGCGAGGCCGCGCCCCTGGCTGGCCTTAGCCCCGACCACGGCCTGGGCTTCGCCGCTGAAGTAGCGGCGCTATGCGCCCGGTTCAACGCGGCAGGCTACGCCGAATTTGTGGCCACCGATGCCCCGGTGCTGGTGGGCCCCGGGCGGCCGGCCCTGGCATTTGCCCTCGAAACTGCGGCCCTGGACTGGGCCGGCGGCGGCCGGCGGCAGCTGTACGGCAACGCTTTTGCCACGGGCCAGGCAGGCTTGCCCATCAACGGGCTGGTGTGGATGGGCGACGCGGCCTTCATGCGCCAACAGATTGAGGAAAAGCTGGCCGCCGGCTACCGCTGCCTCAAGCTGAAAATCGGGGGCCTGGACTTTGCCACCGAGCTGGCAATCCTGGCCGAAATCCGGGCCGTGGCTGGGCCCGCCCAACTCGTGCTGCGCGTGGACGCCAACGGCGCCTTTGCGCCCGCCGAGGCCTTGGGCAAGCTGGGGCAGCTCGCCCGGTTCGATTTGCACTCCATCGAGCAGCCCGTGGCCGCTGGGCAGTGGGGGGCCCTGGCCGAGGTTTGCCGCCACTCGCCGGTGCCCGTGGCCCTTGATGAAGAGCTGATTGGCCTGGAAACCTCCGCCCGGCAGGAGGCCCTGCTCGACGCCGTGCGCCCCGCCTACCTCGTGCTGAAGCCCACGCTACTGGGTGGGCACGCCGCCACCCGCCGCTGGGTAGCCCACGCCGAAGCCCGCGGCCTGGGCTGGTGGATGACCTCGGCTCTGGAATCAAACATCGGCCTGAACGCCGTGGCCCAGCTCACGGGCGAGTTTGCGGTGGGCGACTTTGCCCAGGGCCTGGGTACCGGCCAGCTCTACCACAACAACGTAGGGGCCCCGCTGCACATCGCCGCCGGCCACCTTCACTACGACCCCGCGGGCCCCTGGGAAACGCCGTAGCGGCCACCCGCTCGTACCACCAAGCTGTGCTCGCACCGCAGGAGACTGCCTCAGGGCCCTAGGGTAGCATGGTGCCTAGAGCGGTTTCCAAATCACTGTACATGATATCCACAATGGTCAAACCAATTTTTGGCATCCTGTTCGGTTACCCACTCGGCGGCGGCCCGGATGGCTTCCTCCAGCAGGTCGCGGGTACGGGTCTTGGCGGTGCGCAGCCACGTCTTGAGCTTGCTAAAAGCCAGTTCAATGGGGTTGAAATCAGGCGAATAAGGCGGCAGGTAGCGCAGCCGTGCCCCGTATTTGCGCACGATATCGTCCAGCCTGTCCACCTTATGCACGGAGAGGTTGTCGAGTACCACCACGTCGCCCGGCCGCAGGGTGGGGCCGAGCACCTGGTCGAGGTAGGCGGCAAACACGTCGCCGTTGACAGCCCCGTTGACAGCCCCGTTGACGCTGAGCAACGCCCCGAGCCCGTCCGGGGTCAGGGCGGCGAGGAGCGTCACGTTCGGGCCGCTGTGCAACGGCACGGCCTGGTCCAGGCGCTGGCCGGCCGGGGCCCGGCCATAGCGGCGGCAGTAGGTGAGGTTAGTGCTCGTCTCGTCCACGAATACGAAACGGGTAACATCTTCTGGCTGAATGGCTTCCAAAAACAAGCGGCGCAAGGCTACGACGCGTTCGGTGTCACGCTCGGCGGCGTAGATGCTTTTTTTTTGCGCCCCCACCCCAGGCGCTCGACCGCCCGCCACGTACTCGTGCGGCTCAGGGCCGGGCCGGCGGCGGCGGCCAAGGCGAGGCTTATTTCGGCCAGTGTCGCGTCGGGCTGCGCCACCAGACAGGCCCTCAACAGGTCCTGGCCCGCCGGGTCCAGGCGCGGCATCGGGCCGCCGCTCGCGGGCAGGGCCGCCAGCGAACCGCTCGTACGTTGACGACGCAAAAGCTTGTCCACGAAGGAGATGGAAACGCTGAATTGCGCCGCCACTTGGTAAATCCGGGCCTGCGGCGCGGCACATGCCGCCGCTACCCGTTCCCGCAAATCAATCGAATACGCTTTCATAACAGAAGGTACGTGAAATTCTGTACATTGAATTGGAAACCGCTCTAGAGCATTTTTCAGGTTAGTATACGGTCTGGCTGCTGCTGGTCCGCTAGCTTTTTCAGCCGGCCAACCGCTTGTCGTCAGGGAGAACAAGCGGGTGCTGGCCAACCAGTCGGCTGGTCGAAAAGCCGGCGGACCGGACCGTGCACTGACCTTAAAATGGTTTTAAGTATGGCTTGGCGGCACAAGTACACGCAGAAGCTGTTTAGGAAATCGTCAGACCGTCATACTGAACGCAGCCGAAGCATCTCTACTGCTCAACTAATCAGGATTACTGCTGCGGGAGAGATGCTTCGGCTGCGCTCAGCATGACGTTCGATTTTGAATTTTCAGACTTCCTAAACAGCTTTGCAGCCAAGCCAAGCGCTTAGCTGTTGGTGATGGGGAAATAAAACCACGGCGTCTCCTCCATTCGCGCAGTACAAATAAGCCCATCGCAGCGCCCCTTATGCAATGATTGCCCTAACGGACAATAATCTGGGGTTACGGGCACGACCAGGGTGTTAATAATGGTCTTATAACCCGTATCTTACGGGAGTAATGAAAACGCTAATCTGCTTATTTGCGCTGCGCCGGGCTGGGGCCCGCCTGCTGGTTTTGGCCCTGCTGCTGGCAGGGGTCCAACCGGGCTACGGCCAGGATGCCGGCCTGTTTCGGCTGGCGCGGGCCGGGCAGCGGCGCATGTCCCTGCTGCTACAGGTACAGCGCAACCTGCCTATTGTACAAGTGTGGCTAAACGGTACGGGGCCCTACAACTTCCTGCTCGATACTGGCGTGGCCTCGTCGCTGCTGCTGTCGCCGGCTATTGCCGATTCGCTGCACCTGCCCCACGGCCAGGATTTCCGGGTGGTGGGGACCGGGGGCAAGCCCACCGGCCTGCTGGCCTACCAGTCGCCCCGGGTGCACGTGGGCCTGGGCCGCCACGGCCAAGAAGCCGTGGCCCCGGCCATGGCACTGCTGGTGCTCAACGGCGACTCGCTGAACCTGTCGGGCTACATGGGGCTGCGGGTGCACGGCATCCTGGGGTCGGAGCTGTTCCAAAGCTTCGTGGCGGCGTTTGAGGGGCAAGTGGGGGGGCAGGAGCGGCTGGTGCTTACGCCGCCGGCAGTGTACCAGCCGCCCCACAGCCGCCGCTGGACTGGCTTGCCGCTGGCTATTGAGGGGCGCAAGGCGTACTTCACGGTGGCTGTGCGCCAGGACGGCGACTCGGCCGCCCGGCCCCTGAAGCTGCTGCTCGACACCGGGGCCAGCCACGCGCTGTCGCTCGAAACTACCTCCGACCCGCGCCTGCACCTGCCCGCGCCCGGCCTGCCCGCCGACCTGGGCCACGGCCTGAACGGGCTGGTGCGCGGGGTGCTGGGCCGCGTGGCCACCGTGGACATGGGCCGCTACCGCCTGCCCACGGTGCTCACCTCGTTCCCCAACGCGGCCGATGTGCACGCGCGCACCGACGTGTTCCGCAACGGCAGCGTGGGCTACGAGCTGCTGCGGCGCTTCCGCATCGTCATCGACTACCCGCACCGGCAGCTGTGGCTGCGCCGGAGCTTGGCCTTCGCCGAGCCTTTCGAGCACGACATGGCGGGCTTCGACGTGCTGGCCGTTGGGCCTGCCCTGCGGCGCTACCAGGTGCTGGGCGTGGTGCCGGGTACGCCCGCCGCCGCCGCTGGCTTGCAAGACGGCGACGAGCTGCTGGCGGTGGGCATTTTGCCGGTCGAGCTGCTCTCGCTCACCCAGCTCACCCACCTGCTGCGCAGCACCAGCGGCACGGTGCTGCACCTGATTGTGCGCCACCCCGGCGGCGAGCTGCTCGCGGCCAGCCTGCGCCTCCAGCGCCGCATTTAGGGAGCGGGTTTTGGGAAGCGGGAGGTGGGAAATGGGGGGCAGCACTCACTCCCTGCTCCCCACTTCCCGCTTTTCAATTCCCCAAAACGCGGTACCTTCCCGGCCCCGCCCGCCCGCCGCCATGCCCCGCCCGATTGTTGCTTCTGCGCCGCCCCCGCCCGACCTGGTGGCCAACCAACACATCTACAGGGACTACTTTAAGGAAGAGTTTACCCAAACGCTGGACGAAAACATTTTGCAGCTCCTCGACCGGGTGTGGTTCCGCTCCGAGCTGGTGGGCTTCGACGACTACCCGCAGCGCAATAATCCCGACCGGCCGCTGATTTTTGCCTCGAATCACTCGGGCATGGCCTTTCCGTGGGACGCCATTGTGGCCCTCTCGCACCTGTGGCGCCACTTGCAGCAGTGCCACGGCCACCTGCGCGACCTGCCCCGGCCGCTCTCGGCCCCGCTGCTCTCGGCCACCACGCTGATGAATCCCTACCTGGTGCGCAATTTCTGGAAGAAGTGCGGCAGCGTGGACGCCACCACGCGCAACTTCGAAACCATGATGTACTACCAGGACCACAACCTGATGCTGTATCCCGAGGGCGTGGCGGGTATTGGCAAGGGCTTCAACCGCAAGTACCAGCTGCAGCGCCTGGCCACCAGCATGATCCGCATGAGCCTGCTGCACGGCACCGACATTGTGCCCTTCTACTGCATCAACGGCGAGTACCTCGACCCCTATGCCTACAGCTTCGCGTGGGTGAACCGGCTGGTCAAGAAAATCGGCATCCCGTTCCTGCCCATCACGGGGCTATTGCTGCTCATGGTGGTGCAGCCCTGGATTTTTTACCTGGCCCTGCCCGCCAAGCTCACCTTCGTGATGGGCACCCGTATCCGGCCCGCCGACCTCACCGCCAAAGCGTACGACGCGCTGACGCGCCCCGAGTACGAGGCCCTGGGCGAGCAGGTGCGCGGCCGCATGCAGGCCGAACTCGACGCCGCCGTAATTGCCCACGGCCAGCACCCTTACCAGTGGCGCGAGCTGTGGCAGCGCATGAAGGAAAACCGCCGCTTTTTCCCCTTCTTTTTACCCTTTGCCTGGCCCGCAGCCTTTGCCGAGTTTGAGCGCCGCTTCGTAACGAACGGCGAACGGAACTTCAAGATGCGCCTCGACGCGCCGGGCGCGTTCTGGAAAATGCTGTGGCGCAACCCCCTCGTGCTGGCCTATTTTATTCCGCTGCTAGGCTGGATTCCGCTGGCCATCAAGGGCTACAAAAACCACAAGCTCGGGCGCAAGCCTTAGGGCCCCGGCCCGCCGTTTATCAAAATATTCGTAAACTGCCCCGGGGTCCCGCCCGCCGCGGGTGGGCCCGGGCCGCCAAGCCTTCTCCTCTTTTCACTCCAGTCCCCCTTCTCGTCATGGAAGACCTGTTCAAAAAGTTCATCAACGCCGGGGTGGGCTACCTAGCCCAGGGGTTGGCCCAGGGTAACAAGAAAGTGCAAAGCACCATCGACGCCTTGGTGAAAGACAGTAAACTCAGCGAGCAGGAAGGCAAGAAAATTGTGGACGACCTGCTGAAAAGCGGCGAAACCAAGCGCACCGAACTGGAGCAGCAGCTCAAGGGCCTCGCCGACCGCATGAAGGACTCAGTAGGCCTCAAGGGCAAAACCAAAGACAACGCCCCCGCGGCCTCCGCCAAAAAAGCGCCAGCCAAAAAAGCGCCCGCCAAGAAAGCCGGGGCCCCCAAAGCCGCCGGGAGCGTAGCCAGCAAAGTGGCCGGCGCCACCCAAAAAGCCGCTGGCCAGGTAAGCGCCCCCGCTAAAGCCAGAGCCCCCAAAGCCCCCGCCAAGCCCCGCGCCGCGGCTCGGAAGCCCGCCGCTGGTTCGTCCGAGGCGTAGGCCCCGCGTTTAGTTTAGCGAAATAAAAAATCCGTTTGCCGGTGGGCAAACGGATTTTTTGGCTTGTGGGGCCCCGGCGCCGGGCTGCCGGTTCTTTGCCAGCTGCCCGGTAATCGCCGCCCGATAACCATTGGACCGTCTGGAAACCAGGGGCCCCGGCCGGGTAACGATTACCGGGCAACGGCTACCGGATAGCCGGCGAAAAGCCAGCAGCCCGGGGCCCCGCCGTAGCTTGCCGCCCCAACCCGAAAAACGAGCGGAACCCCAAAAATCCGTTGAATTCGCTAAATCCGCGGTCCATGTTCAAGAATACGATTTCCAACCTCACGCGCCTCAAAGAAGTGGGGGAGGTGCTGCTCAAGTACGGCTTTGAGGACGTGGTGACGACTACGCCCCTGCGCCGGCTGGTGGGCGCCAGCCGCCGCGTGAGCTGGCAGCGCGCCGAGCGCACCGTGTTCGATACCACGCGCTGGGAGCGCGCCCGCCTCGTGATTGAGGAGCTGGGGCCCACTTTCATCAAGCTGGCCCAGGCCCTGAGTAACCGCGCCGACCTGCTGCCCGAGGCCCTCATCGACGAGTTCGAGAAGCTGCAAAGCAACGTGCCCCCCTTCGACGTGGCCGTGGCCCGCCAGATTGTGGCCGACGAGCTGGGCCGGCCTCTGGAAGATGTGTTCAGCGCCTTCGACGATGTGCCCATTGGCTCGGCCAGCATCGGGCAGGTGCACCGGGCGCGCCTGCGCACGGGCGAGGACGTGGTGGTGAAAATCCAGCGCCCCGGCGTGCAGGACAAGGTGCGCGGCGACTTGGCCCTGCTGCACGAGCTGGTGCGCCTGACGGGTGGCTTTTTGCGCAACCACGGCTTGGCCAACCCCCAGGACGTGGTGGACGCCTTCGAGCGCAGCATAAGCAAGGAGCTGGACTACACCGCCGAGGCCCGCGCCATGGAGCAGTTTCGTAAGCTCTACGCCGACTACACCAACTTCTACATCCCGCGGCCCTACCGCGAGCTGAGCACGGCCAAGGTGCTGGTGATTGAGTACGTGGACGGCTGCAAAATCACGGATAAAGCCCAGCTTGAAGCCTGGGGCCTTAGCCCGGCCGCGGTGGCTGAAACGGGCATGGACATCTACCTGACCCAGATTTTCGAGTTCGGGGTGTTCCACGCCGATCCGCACCCGGGCAACGTGCTGGTGCAGCCCGACGGCCGCTTGGTGCTCATCGATTTCGGCATGGTGGGCAAGCTCACCAAGCAGCAGAAGTACGCCTTTGCGGGCGTGTTCATCGGCATGGCCCGGCAGGACGCGCGCGGTATGGCCGCCAGCTTCCGCCGCCTGGCCCTGACGGCGGAAATCCCCGACATGCATGCCTTCGAAAGTGACCTGAGCCTGCTCATTGAGGACTTCGCTTTGCTTGACGTGAAGGAGATGAGCATGGGCGACCTCGCCGACCGCCTCCAGACCGTCATCTACGACTACAAATTGCAGGTGCCGGGGGCCATTTTCCTCATCTTGAGGGCCCTGGTGATTCTCGAAGGCATCGGCAAGGTGCTGCACCCTAGCTTCAACACCTTCGAGTTTGTGCGGCCCTACGGGGCCCGTATTATGCGCGAACAGTACTCGCCCGAAAACATTCTCAACGAGGCCGAGTACACCGGCACCCAGCTGCTGGCCCTGCTGCAAACCCTGCCCGCTGACGTGCGCCAAATCGTGCGCAAAATCAGCAAGGGCGAGCTGCGCGTGAAGGTGGAGCTGAGCGGCTACAACACGCTGCTGCGCAAGGCCGACCAGCTCGTGAGCCGCACCATCCTGGGGCTACTGTGCGTGGCGGGACTGGTGTTTTCGGGCTTCACGCTGGTGGGCCACTACGCGCCCACCATGCGCTACTACCACGGCGTGGCCGCCATTACGTGGTGGAGCCTGGGCACCACCGCGTTTTTTCTGCTGATTTTGTTGCTGCTGGGCACCAGCCGCGAGCGGAAAGGGTAGCCGGCCGGGGCCCCACCGGCTCACCCAAATACGAACCCCTCGACGCCTAGGTACATGGCCACCACCTTGGCAAACAGCAGCGCTTCGAATTCCTGGTCGGCGCGAAACTTGCCGGCGATGATGGCTTGGCGCGACGCGGGCACCGAGAGCAACACCACGCGGGCCCGGGGCGGGCCGCTGCGCAGGGCGCTGTGCGGGGTGGCGGGGGCGGGCTCGTCCTGCGTGAAGGGCTTCACGATGACCTTGCTCACGCGGGGCAGCGGCTGCCAGGCGCCCAGCGCGAGGCCGAAAACCGTGGTGAAGTAGCGGAACTGGCCGTGGGGCCGGTCTAGGGCCAGCTGCCGAGTTTTGGCGAGCAGCGGCAGCATGGTGCAGTACGGCACCAGGGCCCCCACCGCCAGCAGGGGCTGCCACGTATCCCAGGGCACGAAAAGAGCCGCCGCGCCTAGGGCCGTGCCCAGCCCGGCCAGGTACTGAATGCGCCGCTGGTAAGCGGCGCCGTGTCGGTGCAGATAACAGGTGAAATACCGGGCCATCGTATGAATGTTTGGGTTATAAGTGCAAGACCTTCAGGCAATAGTGAATAAAAATAAACGAATAATGTAATCCTGCCCAATGTACGCAGTGGGCACAAAAAAACGGTCCCAAACCGATGAGATTTGGGACCGGGAACGTAAAATTTGCCGCCGGGCAGCGGGGCGGGCCCCCAGGGCTATTTCAGCTGCATGTCGTCGATGATGGCTTGGATTTTTTCCTTGGCCAGGCGTTGAGCCAGGTCGAAGTCCACCACCGATTTCAGGGGCTGGCGCACGCTGAAGTAGAACTTGATTTTGGGCTCGGTTCCGCTGGGACGGGCCGAGATTTTGCTGCCGTCCTCGAGGATGAACTGGAGCACGTTGGAGCTTTCCATGCCGGTTTCGGTGGTGTCGCCGGTGCGCAGGTCGCGGATGAGGCCGGTCTGGTAGTCGCGGATTTCTACTACCGGCTGGCCGGCAATGGTGGTGGGCGGGGCCTGGCGCAGGCCAGCCATCATCTCCTGGATTTCCTCGGCGCCGCGCTGGCCCTTCTTGGTCAGCGAAATCAGGTCTTCCTGGTAGAGGCCAAACTGGGCGTACATCTGGACCAGCTCCTCGTACAGAGTGCGGCCCTGGTCTTTGGCCACGGCGGCCATTTCGGCGGCCAGCGCGCAGGCCGATACGGCGTCCTTGTCGCGCACAAAATCGCCGATGAGGTAGCCGTAGCTTTCCTCGCCGCCGCAGAGGTAATTCTCCTGGCCCGCCAGGTCGCGGATGAGGCCGGCGATGTACTTGAAGCCAGTGAGCGTGTTGTAGCTCTTCACGTTGTAGTGGCGCGCAATGTCGCCGAGGATGTCGCTCGTCACGATGGTGTACACCATGTAGTCGTTGGGCGCCAGCTTATCGGCGCGGTGCCGGGCCCCCAGCAGGTAGTTGGTGAGCAGCGCGGCGGTCTGGTTGCCGTTGAGGAGCACCCACTCGCCTTTGTCGTTTTTCACGCCCAGGCCCACGCGGTCAGCGTCGGGGTCGGTGGCGAGCACGATGTCGGCGTCAAGGTCTTTGGCCAAATCCAGGGCCATTTGCATGGCCGATTTCTCCTCCGGGTTGGGGCTCTGCACGGTAGGAAAGTTGCCGTCAGGCGTCGCCTGGGCCTGCACAATGTGCACGTTATCAAAGCCAAAGCGTTGCAGGGCCCCCGGCACCAGCGTGATGCCCGAGCCGTGCAGCGGCGTGTACACAATCTTCAAATCGTGCTGCCGCTGGATGGCGGCCGGGTCCACGCTCAGCTTTTGCACCTCGGTGAGGTACTGGTCGTCCAGGTCGTGGCCGATGAGGTGGATGAGCGTGTCGACGGCGGTGAATTTGACTTCCCCAATGTCGGTGATTCTATTAACCTCCACGATGATATTTGTGTCGTGCGGCGATACCACCTGGGCCCCGTCGTTCCAGTACACCTTGTAGCCGTTGTACTCCTTAGGATTGTGCGAGGCCGTGATGACGCAGCCGCTCTGGCAGCCCAGCTGGCGGATGGCAAACGAAAGCTCGGGCGTGGGCCGCAGGCTGTCAAACAAGTACACCGTGATGCCGTTGGCCGAGAAAATACCCGCCGCGATGCGCGCAAACTCGGGGCTGTTGTTGCGCGAGTCGTGGGCAATGGCGACCTTAATTTCCTGGCCGTGGAAGCTCTGCATCAGGTAGTTGCATAGGCCCTGGGTGGCCATGCCCAGCGTGTAGCGGTTCATGCGGTTCGAGCCGGGGCCCATCACGCCGCGCAGCCCGCCGGTGCCAAACTCCAGGGTGCGGTAGAAGGCGTCGGTGAGTGCCTCGTCCTGCCCGGCTTCGAGCTGGGCGCTGATGGCGGCTTGGGTGTCGGCGTCGTAAGCCGGCGTGAGCCAGGCATTTACTTTTTGCTGGATGTCGGGGGCGAGGGCCATGCGAACGGAGAGAAAAAGGAGAAGAGAGGATAGAAAAAGACGGGTGGCCACCGGCGCGCTCGCCACCTCCGGTTAAACGGCTGTCGGGGCCCCGAAGATACCGGCCGGTGCCAATCCGGCGCGCCCGGCCGCTGCTAGCGCACCATTATTTTTTGCGAAACCACGTCCGCCGCCCCTTGGGCCCGCAGCACGTAGGCCCCCGGGGCCAGCCCGGCCACGTCGAGGGTCCCCGCCGGGGCCCCGGCGGGCAGCTGGCCGGTGGCCACGGCCCGGCCCCGCAGGTCAAGCAGGGTGAGGGCCAGTGCGCCGGGGCCCACGCCGGCCCGCTCGATGCGCAGCGTGTGGGCGGCGGGGACGGGAAACACGCGCAGGCCCGCCCGGGGCCCCGCCGCGGCCGCGGCCGTAACCACCGCCACCGCCGGGGCCGGCAGCCAGCGGCCCACGTTCAGCGCGTACAGGCGCTGCGGCACGGCGAGGGGCCCCACCACCACCCGCTCGTTGGACACCAGCAGCCGGCGGGGCCCTGCGAAGCACACGCCCTCGACCTGCCCCACCAGCGCCGCGCTGGGTAGCTCGATACGCCGCTTATTGCCCCGGAAAAACTGCGTGCCTGGGAAGTCCGACAGTAGCCACACGAACGTGGCCCCGGTGGTTTCGTCGTAGCCGAGCAGGGCCGCCGCGGTGCCGTCGGGGCTAATATCGGCGGCCGTTACCAGGCCGTTCACGTTGAATACGGCTTTGAGGTGGGCGGCGTGGGTGCCGGGCACGGCCGGCACGGTGTAGTAGCGCGTGCGGTGGTCGGCCCAGTCCTTGGTGAACAGGTGTAGCGAGTCGTTGCGGAAAAATACGGCCTCGCAGTCGTAGTCGTGGTTGTTCAGGCCCCCGCCGAACGTCGTCTGGTCGGGGTAGTAGAAGTTAATGGCCTGGGCCGACACCGTATCGGCCCCGGGGCCCAGGCCGGCCAGCGGCACGCGTAGCAGGCGCAGGTTGCGCCGGTCGCCGTAGTTGTTGCCGAAGTCGCCCACGTACAGGTAGCGGCCATCGGCGGTAATATCTTCCCAGTCGGTGTTGGGGTAGTTCAGTACCCGCACCTGCTGGGCGGCGCGGCCGGTGGCCGAGTCCACCCGAAACAGCACCGGTGGGTTGCCCCCGTCGTTGAAGGTCCACAGGGCCCCGGCGGCCAGCTGGAGGCCCGAGGTTTCGGGCACGGCCGCGTCGAGCAGGGCCTTAGCGGGCAGCGCCGCAGCGGCGGGGGCGTACTGGCACGAGCCGTCGTTGAGGCGGGCGGCGGGGTTGTAGTTGGTGGCCTGGGGGTCGGGGCAGCCGGTTTGGGCGCGGGCGGGACGGCCCAGGGCCAGGGCCCCCGCCAGCAGAAGCAACGCAGTGGTTTTCATGGCACTAAATGTACGGTGGCAGCCCGCCCACGCCCCACGGGCCGCACTTACGGATTTCGTAGCACCTTTGCGGCCGTACCGCGCCGCGGCGGGCGGTCCGCACCTCACTGTTTTTTTATGAAAACCGAAGACCTGAACCTCGCCCTCGTGGCCCTCATCGAAAAGAAGGCCGAGCTGCACACCCTCACCTACGACGACGCCCGCTACGACGAGGTGGAAGAGGCCCTGCACGACCTGGAAGACGATTTCAACGACGAGTACGGCGACTACCTCGAAGAGGCGCTCGACAAGGTGCACGGCGACCTGAAATCGGATACCGATGTGCTGCTGCCCACCGCCTACCTGCCCAGCGACCCGCGCTCGGCTCCCTCGCCCAAGGAGGGTGTGTGGGTCGATTCGGAGAAGTACCCCGGCAAGGAAGCCCGCATCACGCTTGTGCCCAACCCCGTGCGCATCATGCTCACGGTGGGCAAGCAGGTGCAGCAGGAGCTGTGGAAAGCCTAACAAGCCGTTTGATTTTTGCAACGATGTAGAGACGCATCCTTGCGTCTCTACATCGTTTAGGCGTTGACTCAAACCGATCCCCGACATTGTTCAAATTCCTCTACCGCCTCGCTGACCTCGCCGATTGGGAACAAGCCCAGCGCACCGGCTTCTTTGCCAGCGCCGACCTGGCGGCCGAGGGTTTCATCCACACCTCCGCGTGCCACCAGGTGCTCGAAACCGCCCGCCGCCACTACGCCGGCCGGGGCCCCCTGGTGCTGCTCGAAATCGACGAGGATGCCCTAGCCGCGGCGGAGGTGCGCGTCGCGCGCGAATGGGCCGCCGGGCGCCAAGAGCACTTTGCCCATGCCTTTGCCCCCATTCCGGTAGGAGCTGTAGCGCGCACCTGGTCCTTCGCCCCGGGCCCCGACGGCACCTTTGCGCTGCCGCCCGCGCTGCGCGACGGCACCTAAATTGGCTTCTAGACTTAGTACGAAGTGAGCTGCGAGGAACGTAGAACGCAGCGGCAGCTCACTTTGTGAAGCTGCTTAATAATTCGAAAGACCCAATCAGAACGACCGTTTTGAGTATTATTGAACAGCTTCTGCGTAAGAAGACGTGTCGGCGGCGAAACAGGGTGCCACTCCGTTTTACAGCATTAGCCGTTATTTACAGCATTAGCCGTTAACACCATGATGATCAAGTCTCATCTGGCTGTAGCTATGCAGCTGGAATCGATAATCCGGCCTGTTTCTGCCGGCCGTGGTGGTAACCCGGATTGAACTTCACCGGTAAGCAGTGGATGTAAATTTGCCGCTTGGCGGGCGGGTTGGGGCGGGGCTAGCCGGACGGCCTCTTGGCGGAGGGAAATTGCATAATGAGCATTTTTGCCTCTGCGTGGGGTGTGCCCGGCCACGGCTATGCACCAACTGATCAATGTGTGAACGTAGCCGGACGAGGTAGCTGGTTAGCGCGGCGCATCCAGAAACTGCTCTACTACCGTGCGGTATTTGGCGGGCTCCTCAAACCAGGGGAAATGCCCACTCTGCTCGAAAAATACGATTTTCGCGCCCGGAATTGCCTGCTGCAAGCGCCAGGCGGTGAGCGGCGCCACGTTCATGTCGTAGCGCCCGGTGAGCACCAGCGTAGGAAACCTGAAGCCGGCCAGCTTGGGGGTAAAATCTGCCTTGCCGGCATCCTCGCCCACGGCCTGCCCTACCGCCGGCTCCAGGCCCACGTTGTGGATGGGGCCCAGCTTTTTGAAGTACAAGTCGCGCTGCGCCGCCGAGTAGAAGAGCAGGTTGAAATGGGTGCGCATGCTGGCCTCGGCCGCGGCTTGCGTGACGACCGCCGGCTGCTTTTGCTGCCGCTCGGCGGCCATCGTCTCCGGAAAAACCTGGTCGAAGAGGTGCACGAGGGTGTTGAGGTTGCTGCCCGCCGCATTCGAGAGCACCAGCTTGGCCACGTGCTCGGGGTAAGCGCTGGCATAAGCAATGGTGAGCAGCCCGCCGTAAGAATCGCCGAGCAGCACGACTTTAGCGAGGCCCAGGCCCTTGCGCAGGGCCTCCAGGTCGGCTACCTGCGCCGCCAGGGTTTGGGGCGCGCCCGCTTGTACGGGCTTGGATGCCCCCGTGCCCCGCTGGTCATAAAAAATCACCCGGCGCTTTTGCGCCAGCTGCTTCCACACGTCAGTAGGCAGCAGGTAGGCGTGGGAAAGGCCCGGCCCGCCGTTGACGACCAGCAGCGGCAGGGCGCTGCTGCTGGCGCCAAACGTTTCGTAGCCAAGCGCCACCTGCTCGGTTGGGATTTTGCCCGTTTGGTGGGGCAGGGCCTGCCCGGTGGCGAGGGTCGGCCAGCCCAGCAGCAGGCCGCCCAGGGCCGCTGCGTAGCCTGCTCGCCAGGTCATTCGAAATAGCTGCATCGGTAATGCGGGGGAATCTGGGGAAAGAATGGCACGGGCTGGCACGGCAGCGCTGACTCGCCGGGGCAAGGTAGGCAGCCAACCAGGGAAATACCTGGGCCGGGTATTAGCGCCGCGGGAGGGATGGGCAAGGGGGGCTTTGCCGGGCCGGAAGCATTTTTTAAATTCGAGTGAGAAATTAAAAAGGATAAATTAAAAATTAAAAAATCGGGGCTTCCGTATCAAATTTTACGCGTTGCTTTTTCAGTACGTGGAAGCACTTTTCATCTCCGATTTCCTTCGCCGACGCCCGAAGTGACGAGTGCTTCTAAACGTGGCATTTAGAGCGGTTCCCATGCGAGCGTACTTAATTAACTGATGTCACGCACTGATTGCGCCTACGCTTCAGAAAGGGACTTCAGCTGCTTTAGCAAATTCCCTTCCCACGCAATATGTCAAAGCGGTGCGTAACATCAGTTAATTAAAAGTGAAGGGTTAAAATCCTTTCGACTTGTGTTTTAACTCTTTACTTCTAATCCTTTTAGCGGTTATCCGAATACGGGTTAGGTGGGTTGGCTCAACCCCGGCAGCCCGCCCAACGCCTGTTCGGATAGCCTCTTAAAACACGTGCACTGCTATGAAACGTGCCCTAAAAATGCACAGGGTTTGGTGCAGAATCCCTGCTAAAAAAATTGACTACCAAATCCTTAATTTCAAAAATATACAGCTACCGCCCGGTTCCGGCCGTGCGAGGCTTCCGCACGTATCCCTTACCAGTCATTTCAGCCCCTTTCTATGCCCGACGCTCCCCTCGCCGAACTCGCCGCCGTGCTGGCGGCCACCCCGCCCGCCGAGGCCCTGCCCCGCGCCCTCGCCCTGGTAGGCCCCCACCTGCGCGCCGACCGCTGCTTTCTCTACGTGCGTGACCCGGCCCAGGGCCGTGGCCGCATTGCCTTCGCGTGGTGCCTCGATGCGGCCGTGCCCGACCCGCGCCACGACTGGCAAGACGACACCGGCGACTTGCCCAAGCAAGACCCCCTGTTCCGCGCCGCGCTGGCCGCCCGGCCCTCCGTGTTCGTCGACGACGTATTCGCGGCGGGTCCCGAGGTACTCAACCAGGAATTTGAGCGCACTATCTTCGGCCACCGGGCGCTGGTGCACGCGCACCTGGTTGACCACGGCCAGCTCTGGGGCATCTTGCAGCCCTGCGTGTTTGGCCACCCGCGCCACTGGTCGGCGGCCGACCGCGCCTACCTCGATGCGGCCGTGCCGCTTTTCTTACCGGTGGTGCAGGCCTACATGCGCGGGCTCGGAAAGGTTTGAGGCATTGCCCGGCGCGGCGATAAAGCAGGGGGTGGGCGTATTTGATGCCATATTGCCGCACCTTCCACATCCATTCACATTCGCCCGCTATCCCTCATGCCTAAAATATGCTCCCTGCTGCTCCTGGCCCTTTTTTCGGTGGGGTCGCCCGTGGTTTTGCGCGCGCAAGTCAAGGCCCTTCGCTTTGGGAAGGTCGTGGATGGCCGCGGCAAGGTGTTCACCGATGCCGTGGTGCTCGTCCGCGCCGACCGCATCGTGGCCGTGGGGGCGGCTAAGGACGTGGCTATTCCCGCCGGGGCCGAAACCATCGACTTGCGGGCGTACACGGCTATTCCTGGCCTCATCGACGCGCACACGCACATGAGCTTTTATTGGGATAAAGCGCCAGGTACCACCCCTTGGGCGCAGCTGGGTACCCTGGGGCCGGCCGTGACGGTGTTTCTGGCCCAGGAAAACGCCCGCAAGGCCCTGGCCACGGGCGTTACCACCGTGCGCGACCTGGGCTCATTCGATAATATGGACTTTGCCCTGCGCGAGCTCATCAACCGGGGGGCTATGGTGGGGCCGCGTATGTTCGTGGCCGGCAATGGCTTGCATATCAGCAGCTCGCCCTACAAAGTGGGGGCCATCCCCGACGCCGGTCAGTGCGATGGCGTGGAGGCCGTGCAGCGCGTGGCCCGCCAGCAAATAGCCGCCGGGGCCGACTGGATAAAGATGTACGGCTCGACTGGCAGTGATAAAGATGTTACTGGATTTCAGACTTTTACCTACGAGGAGATGAAGGCTGCGGCCGACGTGGCCCATTTTGCCGGCAAGCGCATTGCTATTCACTCCTACGGCCCCGCCGGGGCCCGCGACGCGGTGCGGGCCGGCACCAACACGGTTGAGCACGCCATCGACATTGATGAGCCGACCCTAGCCATTATGGCGAAAAAAGGCATCATCTACGTGCCCACCGTCGAGCACAACAAGTACTATATCGCCCACCGGACCGAATTTGGCTACGACACGGCCGTGGTAAGCGCGCTGAATGGCTACGTGGCGCAAAACTTCGAAACCCTGAAGCGGGCCATTAAGGCCAAGGTGAAAATCGCGATGGGCTCCGATGCCGTCTTCACGGGCTTCGGAGAAAATACGCGCGAGCTGGCCTGGTTCGTGAAAGCCGGCATGACGCCCACCCAGGCGCTGCAAACCGCCACCACGACCGGCGCCGAAATGCTGGGCCAGGAAAAAAATCTGGGGGCCATTGCCCCCGGTTATCTGGCCGACGTGGTAGCCGTTGCGGGCGACCCGACCACCGACATCAACGTGGTGATAGACCACGTTAAATGGGTGATGAAAGCCGGCCAGATAGGCTTCGACGATACCCACCCGGCCGCCCCCGCGCCGCGCTAACTCAAGCGGGGAGGGGTGGTTGTTAGTCTCAAATCAGGGAGTGGGAAGAGCTGTTAGGCTCTGAAAAGCGCGGGCAGGCGGTATTTTGCTTTTGCTAAGCGTCAGTTATACTGCTCACAAAGTGGAATGCGAAAACGAAGTAGGGTGCGGGGCTTGCCCCCGCCCGTCGTTGAACGGTTCCGTCGGCTTCCGTTCAACGACGGGCGGGGACAAGCCCCGCACCCTACTTCGTGACGAGTATAGTCAGTAGCTCACACGGAAGCAGGCGAAAAGCCGCTCCAGCCAGCCAGTTGGGGCCGCCCTGCTGGCCGGGCACGGCGCAGCTGCTGGCTACTTGCGGGCGGGCGCCGGCAGGGCCGGGAACCGCGCCGGTGCCCGGCGGTGGTGGGTGGCCTGTTCGTAGCCATACGCGTACTTGATGAGCGTGGGCTCGTCGAACGTGCGGCCCAGAAACTGCAGGCCGGCTGGCCGGTATGCGGGGCAATGAGCTGGCTGTTATCGCCCAGGTAGCCCTTCCAATCGCCGATTTTGGCGGGCGGATTGTTCCAGGTCGGGTATACCAGGGCCCCCAGCTGCTGGCGGTCCATGGCGGCCGTCACGGCTTGGCGGAACGCGATGCGGCGCGGGTCGGTATAAGCCTCGCCGCAGCCCGCCTGGCCGGCGCTGGGCGTGGTGCCATGGGCCAGCTCATCCTGCAAATTTCCTTTGATGTAGGCCGAATACTGGCCCGAAGCCAGCACCTCGTCGATGGTGTGCACTGGCGCGGTGGGGCCCAGCGCGGCCAGGTACTGATTGATGTCGTGCTTGAATACCGCGCACCACTGGTCTTTGCTCACCTGATCAAAATTCGGAATTTCGACATCGACCACCACGGCCCCGGCGCGGCGCAAGTCGGCCACCGCCTGCTCAAACAGCGCCTTTACCTGCGGGTCGGGGTGGCGCTCGCTCAGCGTGCGCAGCACGCCGATGCGGGCCCCTTTCAGCCCGTCCCGCTGCAAAAACTGGAGGTAGCCTTTGGGCGGGATCTTGCCGGCGCCGGCGCTCGTGAGCGGGTCGGCGGGGTCGGGGCCGGTGGCCAGCACGTCGAGCAGGCGGGTAGCATCGGCCACCGAGCGGGCTATGGGCCCTCCGGTATCGTTGCGCAGGTACAGCGGTGCAATGCCGGCCCGGCTCAGCAGCCCCAGCGTGGGCCGGAACCCTACCAGGGCGTTGTGCGACGACGGCCCGCGGATAGAGTTGCCGGTGTCAGTGCCCAAGCCTGCCGTGCCCAGGCTGGCGGCCACTGCCGCCGCGGTGCCCCCGCTCGACCCCGCCGGCACGTACGCCAGGTTGTACGCGTTGCGCGTTTCGCCCGCGATGGAGCTGATGGTCACCATCGGGCTAAAGGCCCACTCGGCCATGTTGGACTTGGCCAGTACGATGGCCCCAGCGGCTTTCAGCGCCTTCACCATGGTGGCATCGGTGGTGGGCGCAAAGCCTTTGAGGGCCCGCGAGCCGGCTGTGGTTTGCAGGCCGGCCGTGTTGTAGTTGTCCTTCACTATCAGGGCAATGCAGTGCAGTGGCCGTAGCCGGCCGCTGCGGCGGTACTCGGCATCGAGCTGCCGGGCCGTGGCCAGGGCCGCCGGGTTGACGACGACGATGGAATTGAGCTTGGTGGGCTGGTCGTAGGCGGCAATGCGGGCCTGGTAGGCCTGCACCAGCTGCTCGCAGTTGCAGTCGCCCCGCTTCAGGGCTTGCTGCACGTCGGCAATCGAGGCCTCGGTTACGTCGAAGGGCGGGCGGGCGGCCTGCTGCTCACGCGGGGCTTGGTTGCAGCTACTTCCCAGCAAGGCACCCCACAGGAGCAGGCCGAAGTACAGGCCGGTTTTCAGAAAGAGTTTCATAGGCAGGCAATAACGACCTAAGCAACCGAAATTCGCTGTGGATGCCGTTTTGGGGAGTCATTTTTTGTTGGTCGTTCTGGGGAGGTAGAGCCGTTAAGTTCTAGCGCTCCGCCGCCTGGGAACCTCACCCCCTAGCCCCAGAGCTGCTAACTTCTGGGGAGCAAGTAGGTTCTATCCAATTCAACCCGGGTAAGCCTCATGGAATTAACTGCTTTTTTTGTCCAAATGACGGACCCTCGTCGTCGGCAAGGCCAACGCTACCCGTTGCCGGCCCTGCTCTAGCTCATCTTCCTGGCCACGGCCAGCGGCTACGTGGGCTACCACAAAATCAGTCAGTTCGGCTGCAGCAATGCCGCCTTCTTCACGGGCTACTTCGCCCTGGCCCACGGCCTGCCCTCGCACGTGAGCGTGCGTAAAGTGTTGCAAGCACTTGACAAAAAAGCGCTTGCGCACGCCTTTGGTCAGTGCTTCAACGCCTAGGCCGTGGCCGGCGACTGGGTGGCCGGCGATGGCCAAAGCCTGCGCTCGACGGTGCAGGCGGCCGGGCAAACCTTCATCTCGGTGGTGAGCCCCTACGCGCAGCGCACGGGCCTCACGGTGGCCCTGCAAGACTACACCGACAAGAAAACGGGCGAATTGGCCCTGTTGCGCACGCTGCTCACCGATTTCCAGGACTGGGGCCCGGTGCTGACGCTTGCCGCACTGCACGTCCAAAAAAACAGCCGCTGCCATCGTAGCCAGCGGCAATGACTACGTGCTGCAAACCAAAGATAACCAGCCTAAACTACGGGCCTATATCGTGGCCCAGCAGCAGGCCGACCCCACCCCGGCTCTGGATACGGTCTGCGTGGCCAAACGCCGCATTGGCGCCTTATGCACTTGGTGGATAAGCGTTTATTCCTGTGCCGACCCCGACCTGCAAGCCGCTTGGACTGGCTTGGCGCGGGTGGTGGTGGTCAAGACCGTGCAGCGGGACCAGCAAATGAGCCGGCAGACGCGCTACTACCTGACCAGCCTGCGTGCCACACCCGTGGCCGAGTTGGCGGCCGGCATTCGCGGGTACGGGGGCATCGAAAATAAGCCGCACCGCACCCGCGATGTGCACTTTCAGCAGGATACCAATAGCATTCGCCACCCCGTGGGGGCGGCGAACACGGCCCTTTTTAACACTTTAGTCCTGAACTATTTGCTGCTCCACGTCCACCAAGTCGTGAGCTATGCCCAACGCTACTTCGCCCAGAGTTACAAACAGTTTCTACCCCCCAACACCAGAAGTTAATAGCTCTGGGGGCCGGTGGTGAAGTTTCCCCGGTGGTGAGGTTCCCCCAGGAATTCGCCGCCTGGGGGCCCTACACCAGTTCGGCCAGCTCCAGCCAGCGCTCCTCTTTTTGGGCTAGCGCCTGCTCCACGGCTTGGAGGCGGGCACCCCAGGCGGCGAATTCCTGGGGGGTTCCGCTGCCGCCGTTCAGGTTGGCCGTGACGGCCTGCTTCTCGGTTTCGAGCTGGGCCAGGATGCCTTCGAGCTGCTCGTATTCCTTCTTCTCGGCGAAGGTGGCGCGGCGCTTGGCGAGGGCCGCTGGGGCGGGCGCGGCCACCGGCGCGGGGGCCCTCTTGGCGGCGGCGCGGGCGGCCTTAGCGGCTTTCTCCTCGGCCTCCAAAGCGGCTTCGGTTTCGCGCTCCTCCAGGTAGTCGCGGTAGTCGGTGTAGTTGCCGGGGAAGTTCAGCACGGCCCCGCCCGGCTCCAGTACGAACAGGTGCTCGGCGAGGTGGTCGAGGAAGTAGCGGTCGTGACTGACAATGAGCAGGCAGCCGGCGAAGTGCAGCAGGAAATCCTCCAGGATGTTGAGCGTAGCCAGGTCCAGGTCGTTGGTGGGCTCGTCAAGAATCAGGAAGTTGGGGTTCTTGATGAGTACGCGCAGCAGCTGAAGGCGTCGCTTCTCGCCGCCGCTCAGCTTGTTCACCAGCGTGTACTGCTGGGCCGGCGGAAACAGGAACAGGTTGAGGAACTGGCTGGCCGTGAGCACGTCGCCGTTGGCCAGCTCCACTACTTCGGCCACCTCCTTTACGATGTCAATCACCCGCTGCGAGGGGTCGAATTCCAGCTCCGTCTGGGTGTAGTAGCCAAATACGGTATTCGTGCCTACATCGATGGTGCCGGAATCGGGCGCGAGCTTGCCCGTGAGCATGTTCATAAGGGTGGACTTGCCCACGCCGTTGGGGCCCACCAAACCGATGCGGTCCTTTTTCTTGAACACGTAGCTGAAATCATCAAGCACAGTGAGGTCGCCAAATTTCTTATTGAGATGGTCGGCCTCGATGATTTTGCCGCCCTGGCGGGTGGTTTTCACGCTTAGCTCAATCTGCTGCTTGCTCAGGTTAGTGCTGGCCTTTTCCTTGGTGATATAGAAGGCGTCGATGCGGGCCTTTTGCTTGGTGCCGCGGGCCTGGGGCATCCGGCGCATCCACTCCAGCTCCTTGCGGAACAGGTTGCGGGCCTTCTCCACTTCGGTGGCTTCGCGCATCTCACGGTCGGCCTTTTTCTCCACGAAGTAGGCGTAATTACCCTGGTAGCGGTACATGGTGCCCTTGTCCAGCTCCACGATTTCGTTGGCCACCTTGTCGAGGAAGTAGCGGTCGTGGGTCACCATCAGCAGCGTGAGGGTGGGGGAGGAAAGCCGGTTCTCCAGCCACTCAATCGTGCTCAAGTCCAGGTGGTTGGTGGGCTCGTCAAGGAGCAGTACATCCGGCTCTTCAATCAGCACCCGGGCAAGGGCCACGCGCTTGCGCTGCCCGCCCGAAAGTTTGCTCACGTTGCGCGTCAGCAGCTCGCCCAGGATGCCCAGCCGGCCCAGAATCTGCTGCACCTGGGCCTCGTAGTCCCAGGCGTTCAGCGCGTCCATGCGCTCCAGCACCCGCTGCAAGTCATCGGCCTTGTGGTCGGCGTCGTTGATGACGTGCTCGTATTCCTTGATGGCCTTGAGCGTGTCGTTCTGGCTGGCGAAGATGGTTTCCTCCACGCTCAGGCTTTCATCGAACACCGGCTGCTGGCCCAGGTACGTCACGCGGATGCCCTTGCGGGTGCTCACCAGGCCGGTATCGGGCGTCTCCAGGCCGGCCAGAATGCGTAGCAGCGTGGTTTTGCCGGTGCCGTTGATGCCCACAAAGGCCACGCGCTGGCCCTGCTGCAAGCCAAAGTTCAGGTCCTTAAACAGCCAGCGGTCGGCGTAATTTTTCGAGATATTCTCGGCAGATAACAGATTCATAGGCCGCAAAGGTACGGCCGGGGCGGGCGGGGTTAGGTAGCCAGAACTAATTCTGCCGATAGCTGAGAATTAGCACAGTAGTTTTGAATTCTCCCTTTTCCTCCTTTGAATGAGAACAATCAAACAGCGTAGATATGATATTCTTGCCTCCAACGCTTTGTTTTTGCAATCTGCATTTAGTATTGTAGGCAATATTATGATGGGGAGTTTTATTACCAAGGATGGCTCTTGGGGTTACGCGCCTTTCACGCAAGCGCAATTCGTGTTCGCCTATTTACTGAGCGTACTTCTTGTACTCGGATGTGCATACTGTGTCAGAAAAGGATATTTGTGGGCCAAGTTGCTAGAAGTTGGATTGTTCCTATTTATTACATTAAGTATCGCTTCTAACTTCAAAACCATGTCTATCTTGAATATTCATAGTTTTTGGGAAGGGGTTACTGCTATTTCGCAACTCGTTCTGAACACTATGGGCGTTGTTTTTATAATTATTAGTTTGAAAATTCAGACTGAAGTCACCACTCGAGTAGTAAAATAAACTTGGTATTCATATAGGTATTATTTCTATTTATTTACCCTATAATTCTCTATAGTCCGCTCTTTTAGCAACTACCGACGCCACCCGTCGCGGCGGTTGCTAAGGCTGATGCGGATAATACCCCTTGTATTCTCCGCATAACCTGCGGAGAATAGCCATTTGCATAGACTTCCCGAGTGTCCCGACTTCACCCGGCAGCCCAGCAACTGGCGCCGCTGCTAGGGCCCTGCGGCTTCAGCAAGGGCGCGTGCCGAAGCAAATGGACTAGCTAACGCAAGGCCCGTAATAGCCAAAAACCTGTGCCTATTTTAATTGCTGATTGCGGACGTGGGGGACGGCTACATAGTCCAGTTGCAGATAACCAAACCCATCGCGGAGAAGCCTGACCGGGGCCCTAAGTGGTCCTAGCGGTTACCGGGCAGCGGGCGAAAAGCCGGCCGCCCGGGCTGGTGCGCTAATTTTACGCACTCCCGTGCCCGCCCCCGAACCCCGCAAAATTATTCACCTCGACATGGACGCGTTCTACGCCTCCGTGGAGCAGCGCGACGACCCGGCGCTGCGCGGGCGGCCCGTGGCCGTGGGCGGGGCCCGCGAGCGGGGCGTGGTGATGGCCGCCAGCTACGAGGCCCGGCAGTTTGGGGTGCGCTCGGCCATGCCGGCGGTAGTGGCGCGGCGCAAGTGCCCCGCGCTGCTGTTCGTGCCGCCGCGCTTCGAGGTGTACAAGGAAGTGTCGCGGCAAATCCACGCCATTTTCGCCGAGTACACGCCGCTAATTGAGCCGCTCTCGCTCGACGAGGCCTACCTCGACGTGACGGAGAACCTGCAAAACGAGCCGCTGGCCACGCGCATCGCGGCGGAAATCCGGGCCCGCATTTTCGAGAAAACCGGGCTGACGGCCTCGGCGGGCATTTCCTATAACAAGTTCTTGGCTAAGCTGGCCTCCGATTACCGCAAGCCCAACGGACAGTTTGTGATTCGGCCGCACCAGGGCCCCGGGTTTGTGGAAGGGCTGGCGGTGGGGCAGTTCCACGGCATCGGGGCGGCCACGGCGGCGCGGCTCAACGGGCTGGGCATCTTCACCGGGGCCGACCTGCGGGCCCAGCCCGAGGCGCTGCTGCGCCAGCACTTCGGCAAGGCCGGCGGCTACTACTACGCCATTGCCCGGGCCGAAGACCACCGCCCCGTGGTAGCCGACCGCCCGCGCAAATCGGTGGGCGCGGAAACTACGTTTAAGCACGACCGGCGCGAATTTGACGAGCTGGCCGCCGGCCTGGGGCCCTGCATTGCCAAGGTGTGGGCCCACTGCGAGCGCGCCGGCCTGCTGGGCCGCACTGCCACGCTGAAAGTGAAGTACGCCGACTTCCAGCAGATTACCCGCAGCCGCAGCCTGGTGGGCCCCGTGGCCAGCCCCGAGCAGCTAACGGCCATCAGCCACGACTTGCTGCGGGCGCTGCTGCCCGTGCCGCAGGGCGTGCGCCTGGTGGGAGTGTCACTCTCCAACCTCGTGCCCGCGGTGGAAGCCGTGGGTCAGCAGCTAGCCCTGGGGCTGTAGGGCCCCGCCGCCCGGCTGCCGCCAGCAGCGGGGCCGACGGCTGGCCAATGCCGGGGCCCTAAAAAAAACGCCCGCCGCGAGGTTTTAACGAGTTTGGGATTGGGGCCGTATATACAGTGTTCTTAAATAAATCCTTTTCAATACCATGGCCCAGCCCATTAATTCCGCGCCTGCCGACCAGGCCAAAAACTTGCTCGACCAAGCCCAGCACGCCCTCACCGATGGCCCAGTGGCCGACCTGCTCGACAAAGTGCCTGCTTCCCTCAAAGAAGCCAGCGACAAAACCATTAGCGGCTTCAATTCGCTCAGTACCACCCAGAAAATAGTGGGCGGCGCCCTGGTGGCGCTGGGCCTGACTTACCTGGTGGTGCCCAAGGAAAAAGGCAAAGCCAAGCGCAAAGCCGCCGCCCTCGACGAGCTGCTGCTGTTCGTGAATGACCGCATCGAGGGTTACAAGCGCGCCGTGGCCGAAACTAAGGACGGCGATTTGCGCAGTTACTACGAACTGCTGGTGGCCCAGAGCCAACAGTTTGCCAGCACCCTGAACAGCTACTTAACCAAGCTGGGTGGCGAGCGCGAAACCGGCACCACGCTCAAAGGCAAGCTCTACCGCAAGCTGATGGATGCCCAAGCTGCCGTAACCGGCCACGACGAAAAGGCCATTCTGGCTGCCAACGTGTTTGGCGAGCGCTGGGCCATCCGGGCCTACAAAAAGGCGCTGCGCCGCAAAGCCCTCAAAGGCGAAATGCGCGACGCCGTGAAAAAGCAGTTCGGCCAGTCGAAGAAAACCTACAAGCACCTCAAGCAGCTGACGGCGCAGCAGCGCTAGTTGGCTTGACATGAAAAAGCCCCCGGCGCGACCATTATAGTGGTTGCACCGGGGGCTTTTTCAGTCTAGCCGAGGCTATTTATGAAGTCTATTGAACGTCATGCTGAACGTAGTGAAGCATCTCTACCGCTCCGTTGAACGGCTCCTGCGAAGCGGTAGAGATGCTTCACTGCGTTCAGCATGACGTTCTGGCTATTTCCGACGGCTTCCTAAATAGCTTCAGTACAAAGGCCCGGGGCCCATTTCGGCTCAGCCTTCGGCGCGCAGCACTTCCAGCGGCGGGCGGGTCAGCACGTCGCGGCTGTTGAAGAGGCCGATGGCTGCCGTGAGGCCCGCTACGCCCCCTGCTAATACCAACAGCGGCAGCAGGTTGGGGGTGTAGGGCGAATCGAATACCCACACCGCCAGGGCCCAGGCCGCCAGCACCGACAGCATGATGCCGGCCAGTGACGCCAGCAGCCCCAGCAGCGCGTATTCGACCAGCGTGATGCGCAAAATCTGGCGGCGGCTGGCCCCCAGCGTGCGCAGCAGCACGCTTTCGCGCACGCGCTGGTAGCGGCTCACCACCACCGAGCTGGCCAGTACCAGCAGGCCGGTGGCAATGCTAAAGCCCGCCATGAAGCGCACCACGAACGAAATCTTACTCAGAATGTCGTCCACGGTTTGCAGAATCAGCCCCAGATCGAGGGCCGAAACGTTGGGAAACTGCCGCACCAGGGCCTGCTGCACCGCGCCTAGTGCCGCCGTGTTGGGCGTGCGCGTGAGGATGACGTGGAACTGTGGGGCCCCCTCCAGCACGCCTTTGGGGAAGAGCACCAGGAAGTTGGTTTGCACCCGGCTCCAGTCCACCTCGCGGGTGCCACCCACGATGGCCACCAGCGGGGCCCCCTGCACATTGAAGGTGAGCGTGTCGCCGAGTTTGAGCTTGGCGCGCTCGAAGTAGGAATTATCCACTGACACGTAGGGCGTGCCGTCAGGGCCCCGGCGGGGGAGGGTGCCGGCGGTCAGCTTCTCGCTGGGGCTCAGCGTGTCGCGGTACGTCACGCGGTACTCGCGCGATAGAATCCAGGCCGGGATGCCCTTGCCGCCGGCGGTGTCCCGCTTCAGTTCCGTGACGGTGCGGCGGTTGATAGCCGAGAGGCGCATCGTGACGATGGGCACGCGCTGCACGATGGGCAGGCCGCGCTGCGTGAGCAGAGCCTCCACGCCGGCGCGCTGCTCGGGCTGGATGTCGTAGAGCACCAGGTTGGGCTGTTTGCCCGCGTCGGCGGTGGCCACGCGGCTGAGCAGCAGGCCCTGGGTGAGGTAGAGCGTAGCTAGCAGGAAGGTACCCAGGCCGATGGAGATAATCAGGGTAAGCGTCTGGTTTTGGGGGCGGTATAAGTTAGCCAGACCCTGGCGCCACACGTAGCCCCAGCCGCCGGGAAAGTAGCGGCGCACGGCCCACGTCAGGGCCCAGCCCAGGCCGGCCAGGGCCCCCAGCGCCGCCGCCAGCCCCGCGCCGAAGCCCAGGGCCAGCTTCCACTCGTGGGTTTGCAGGTAAGCAAAGCCCAGAATGCCCAGCGCCAGTACGCCCAGCACCAGCCCGCGCAGCGGGTCGGGCGCGGCCGTGTCGGCCTCGAAGGCGGCGCGCAGCACCCGTAGCGGCGCCACCCGCCGGATGCTTAGCAGCGGCAGCAGCGCAAAGAGCACCGCCAGCCCCAGCCCCGCGCCCACGCCGGTGGCAATGGCCGGCCACGATACGCCCACGCGCACCGCCACCGGCAGAAAATCGCCGAGTACCCGTGGCAAAACCGCCTGCACCCCGGCCCCCAACGCGGCCCCAATCAGGGCCCCCAGCAGGCCCAGCCCGGCCGTCTGAATCAGGTAGATGAGCAGCGCCTGGCGGCCGCTGGCGCCCAGGCAGCGCAGCACGGCCACGGCGGCCAGCTTCTCGCGCACGTACAAACTCACGGTGCTGGCTACGCCCACGCAGCCCAGTAGCAGCGCCACGAAGGCCACCAAACTCAAGTAGCGCGTGAGGTCGTGGAAGGCTCGGCCGGTGCGCTGTTGCCGGCTGGCTACGGTGTCGGTGTCGATGTTGGCCCGGTCGAAACGGGTTTCGAAGGGCTTGATGAGGGCCGCCACGTCGGTGCCCGGCGCGAAGCGAAAGTACTGCCGGTACTGCACCCGGCTGCCGCGCTGCACCAGCCCGGTGGCCGCCACCTGGGCCCCCGGCACGAACACCGTGGGGGCCACTGCGCTGCCCAGGCCCGACTGCCCCGGCGTGTGCAGCACCTTCCCGATGATGAGCAGGCTGAGCCGTCCCACCCGCACCGAGTCGCCTACCCGGGCCCCGAACTGGCTGAGCAGCACGTCATCTACCAGGGCCCCGCAGCCGGCCCGAAAGGCCGCTACGGCCGCGCGCGGCTGCACATCCCAGTCGCCGTAATAAGGAAAGCCACCCGTGATGCCGCGCACCTGCGCCAGCCGCACGCCCTGCACCCGCGGGAACTGCACCAGCGAGCCAAACGCCCGCTCCTGCGCCTGCACCGGGCTTAGCCGCCGCAGCGCCGGCACCAAAGTCGAATCAAACGGTTGGTTGCTCGATAGCACCAAGTCAGCGCCCACCAGCTCGCGCGCCTGCTCGTTGATGCTGCGCGCCAGGTTGTCGCCAAACGAGTTGATGCCCACCAGCGCCGCAATGCCCAGCGCCACACCGGCCACAAACAGCAGTAGCCGGCCCCGGCCGCGGCGGCTGTCGCGCCAGGCCATGCGCAGTAGCCAGCCCCAGCCGGCCGTGCCTTCCGTCGTGGGGGGGCTATGCACGGGCCTGGACGCTAACGGGTTGGTTGCGCACATCGTCCTGCACGGTGCCGCCGCGCACGCGCAGCGTACGCTGGGTGCGGGCGGCCAACTCTAGGTCGTGGGTCACAAGTACGAGCGTGGTGCCGGCCTCGCGGTTCAGCTCGAAAAGCAGGTCTACCACCGTGTCGCTGGTATCAGGGTCGAGGTTGCCGGTGGGCTCGTCGGCGAAGAGCAGGGCCGGGCGGTTGGCAAAGGCGCGGGCCAGGCTCACGCGTTGCTGCTCGCCGCCCGAAAGCTGGGCCGGGTAGTGGTGGGCGCGCTTGCCCAGGCCCACGCGCTCCAGCAGAGCCCGGGCCGAAGCGGCGCTGCCTTTTTCGCCGCGCAGCTCCTGCGGCACCTGCACGTTTTCGAGGGCCGTGAGGGTGGGCAGCAGCTGGAAGTTCTGGAAAATGAAACCCACATGCTGGTTGCGCACGGCGGCGCGCTGGTCCTCGCTCAGGTTATCCAGCAGAATGCCGTTGAGCCACACGCTGCCCGAAGTGGCGCGGTCGAGACCGGCGCACAGGCCCAGCAGCGTGGTTTTGCCCGAGCCCGAGGGCCCCACGATGGCGAACGTGTCGCCCGCGGTCAGCGCAAAGCTGACGCCGTGCAGCACTGTGAGCGGCGCGCCCTCGGTGCTGGGGTACGACTTGGTGAGGTTTTCGACTTTAAGAATGCTCATTAGTAACGAATTGCGAAGTAGGGAAGGGCCCCGGGGGCCTAACCAGGGTAGACGTGGAAGCGAGGCGGATATTTGAGCAACAGGTTTGGGTTCACACAAGGCCACTCGTGCTGCCAATAGGCCATCGTACAGAAATAGAACGTCATGCAGGGCGCAGCGAAGCATCTCTACTGCGGCAGTAACTATGGTTAGTTGAGCAGTAGAGATGCTTCGCTGCGCCCTGCATGACGTTCTATCTTTTTTACAGCCAGCGTCAGCATAACGGCCGGGGCCCCCGCATCGTTTGAGGATCGGCGCAAACTTTCGTCCCACGCGCCGCCTTTCGCCCCAAACCTTTGCCATGAAACTGCCGCTCCCGCTGGTTGCCGCGCTGCTCGCCTTCGGGCTGGGCGCGTGCAACTCCAATTCGCCCGCCGAAAAAACGTCTGCCGCCGCCGCAGGGCCCCCCGCTGTGGCGCCCGTGCCCGACACCAAAAAGCGCATCCTCTTCTTCGGCAACAGCATCACCGCCGGCCTGGGCGTCGACCCCGAAGAAGCCTTCCCCGCCCTGATTGGCCAGAAACTGGACTCCGCCAAGCTGAATTACGAAACCATCAACGCCGGCCTGAGCGGCGAAACCACCGCCGGCGGCCGCAGCCGCGTGGGCTGGGTGCTGCGTCAGCCGGTGGCCGTGTTTGTGCTGGAGCTGGGCGGCAACGACGGCCTGCGCGGCATCTCCGTTAGCTCCACTCGCGCGAACCTGCAAGGCATTATCGATACGGTGCGGCGCCGCAGCCCCGGGGCCCAAATTGTGCTGGCTGGCATGCAAATTCCGCCCAACCTGGGCCAGTCGTACACCACTGATTTTAAGAATCTCTACCAGGAAATCGCTGACAAGAACAAGGTGGCGCTCATTCCATTCCTGCTCGTGGGCGTGGGCGGCGACCCGAAGCTTAACCAGAAAGACGGCATCCACCCCACGCCGGCCGGGCACCGCATCGTGGCCCGCACGGTGTGGCACACGTTGCAACCGCTGCTGAAATAACGCCGGCCATGACCATCCCCGTCCTCGAAACCGAGCAGCTGCGGCTGCGCGGCCACTGCCCGGCCGACCTGGCGCCGTTCGTGGCCATGTGGCAGGAGCCGGCGTTTTACCGCTACCTCGCCGGCCGGCCTTTGCCCGAGGAAGAGGTATGGACCAAAATGCTGCGCCACCTTGGCGTGTGGGCCCTGTACGGCTACGGATACTGGGCCGTGGAGGAAAAAGCCACCGGCCAATTCATTGGCAACGTGGGCTTTGGCGAGTGGCAGCGCGCCATCGCGCCCTCCATAAAAGGCTGGCCGGAAATGGGTTGGGTGCTGGCCCCGCACGTCCACGGCCGCGGCTATGCCACCGAGGCCACTCAGGCCGCCCTGGCCTGGGGTGATGCCCACCTGCCCACCCCGCGCACCGTGTGCCTCATTGACGAGGACAACGCGCCATCGCGGGGCTTGGCGGCCAAGCTGGGCTACCAGGAGTTTGGCCGGGCCGCCTACCACGGGTGCGACGTGCTACTGCTGGAGCGGCTGGCTGTCAAAGCTGTTTAAATCACCCGCAGGCCGTCCGCGTTCACTTCGTCGCGCAGCAGTTCCAGGTGGCGGTAGGCGAGGGGGCGGCCGGCGTCGGTGCTGAGGTCGGGCAAGGGGGCCCGGGCAGCGTCGAGTGTGAGTTGGGTGAACTTATGGGCTCCCAAGTAGATGGCTACGGCCCGGCCCCGGCTCGGGTCGTGGGCCGCTAAAGCGTTGTTAATCTCAACCAAAACGGTGCTCATAACGGGCAAACGGGCAAGAAATGGAGGCGGCAAGGTAGGGCCCAGCCCGGCGAAAACAAGCAGCTTGCCGCCGCCGCGCCTAGCCGCGCCCGCTACCTTTGCCTCATGACCCCACCCGCCGCTCCCGACCCCGCCGCCCAGCCCATTGGCGTTTTCGACTCCGGCATCGGGGGCCTCACCGTGGCCCGCGCCGTGGCCCTACGCCTGCCCCATGAGCGGCTGGTGTACTTCGGCGATACGGCCCACCTGCCCTACGGCGAGAAAAGCACTGCCGCCATCCAGGCCTACGCCGTCAAAATCTGCGATGTGCTGCTGCGCCAGCACTGTAAGCTTATCCTCATTGCCTGTAATTCGGCTTCGGCCGCGGCCTACGAGCTGGTGCGCGAGTACGTGGGGTCTAAAGCCCTGGTGGTGGGCATGATTGACCCCGTGGTGCAGCACGTGGGTCGCCACTACGCCGGCCGGCCGGTGGGCCTCATCGGCACCAAGCAAACGGTGGGCTCCAACATCTACCGCAAAAAAATCGACCAGCTCGACCGCGGCGTGGACCTGCACGCGCTGGCTACCCCGCTGCTCGTGCCCATGATTGAGGAAGGCTTTTTCGCGGGCCGCGTATCGGAGGAAATCATCCGCGCCTACCTTGACCACCCGGCCCTGCAAGGTATTGATGCCCTGCTGCTGGCCTGCACCCACTTCCCCCTCATTAAGCCCCAAATCGACGCTTACTACCAGGGCCGCGTGGCCGTACTCGACCCCTCCGACGTGGTGGCCGCCACCGTGGCCGAGGCCCTGGGGGCCCGCCAGCTGCTGGCCGCGCCGGCCGCCGGGGCCCCACCGGCCCACCACTTCTACGTGTCCGATTTCACCCGCTCGTTCGAGGAAAGCACCCGCATCTTCTTCGGCCAGGAAGTGCAGCTCGAACACTACCCGCTCTGGGAGTAGCGGCGGCCGTCCGCTTGGTGCAAAATAGGGGTCCGCGCCCCTTTGTCATCAGGTGGACACTCTATTTTGCTCGTTAGGAAATCCACAGCATCTCGGCGTGTTTGATGCGCCATTTGCCGGCTACTCTGTGGACTACTAATAATTCGCCCAGGCCGCATTTGCTGCCGCAGAACCAGTCGTAGCTCACCAGGGCCTGGGTTTTGTCCGCGCTGAAAACGATGTTGGAAAAGCGAATACGCCCGAATTGGTGGGCGTCCTGTTCGCTAGCGTATTCGTGGGGTGCCCTCGGGACGGCGTAGGCTATTTTGGCAGTGCAGAGTTGGAAATCTGCCGGTGTCATTACCGCCTGGAGGGTATTTAATTGGGCTGCGGTAGCGGCCTCGTGCCGGGGGACGACCTGGGCTAGCAACGTATTGACTTTTGTCACGGAAAGCCCATCCATTGCATCTGGGTCTATTTTTAAATTAATGGACCCGGCAAATGAACTGCGCGAAACCGTGTCTAGATAAATAGTTTTGAAGCGCGATTTGCGGTTGAACAACTGGTTCTGGTAGCGGACTTCCAAGCGCTCTATTCCCGGAATACTTACGCTGGCTACGGCCATTTTATCAATTGCTTCGCTAGCGTCTTTTACCAGGTAATAATTGTAGAAATGATGCTCGATTAATTCAGTAAGGATTTGATTGTAGAGGAGTTTTTGCGGATTGGTGTGCGTGCAAGGACACTCTTTGAACTCCGGCTCCGGGAGTGTGGCGCAAAACGATAACGGTAGCAGCAACAGTAGTAGAAATAATTGTTTCATAAGTGGTGGCGCTGGGCAACGTGAGGCACCGCGGGGTGAACCTAGCGACTGGTTTGGGAGCATAAGCTACCGCGCAATTCGCACAAGCGCGGGGGGGCCGGGCAATGCGCCCGGGGCCCCGGCTGCAATACCCAGCTGGTCTAACGCCAGGAATCAGTCTCCCCTCCCTATCGGAGCTAGTGGCTAGGGGGCGGGGTTTCCCTCTACGACCAGCGCCTCCAGCAAGTGGCCCAGGCAATGTACGACTTGGGCCCCCGGCGCGTGCTGGACCTGGGCTGTGGCGAAGGCAAGCTGCTGCGCCTGCTCCTGCCAGCCCAAAATCGAGTACCTTCTCGGCATGGTCGTGTCGCACCAGGCGCTGAGCCGCGCCGCGGCCCGCCTGCACCTGGCCGAAATGCCCCCGCGCCAGCGCGCCCGCCTCGACCTTATTCAGGGCTCGCTGCTCTACCGCGACGAGCGCCTCGCCGGCTTCGACGCGGCGGCGCTGGTCGAAGTCATCGAGCACCTCGACGCCAACCGCCTGGGGGCCCTGGAAACCGTGGTGTTCGGCCAGGCCCGCCCGGCGCACGTCTTCGTCACCACCCCCAACGCCGACTACAACCAACTCTACGAAACGCTCAACGCCGGCGAATTCCGCCACACCGACCACCGCTTCGAATGGTCCCGCGCCGAGTTCGCCGCCTGGGCCACCGCCGTAGCCGAGCGGCACGGCTACCAAGTGCAGCTGGTGGGCATGGGCGAGGAAGCGGAAGGCGTAGGGCCCCCGTCGCAGATGGCGGTGTTCAGCAATATTTAAATTAGGAAGTCATCCAAAGTGTGTTTGTGGTTGAAACAAAAAGTTTAAATGTTAGGAAACTTCTTATCGCATCAACATCTACACCAATTGTATTAATTTCAGGTAGCAAAATTTGCCTTCTTCTCAAAAATGCAGCAGCAATAGCATTGTTTTGGTTAACTTCTTCACAAATACTAATAGCAATTTTTTCAAGCTGTAAAAGGTTTTGAAGCGCTTGGTTAGTGTCGCTATCATCATTAATTTCAATCCGTCTATCTATAAATAGTTCTTGAATTTGCTGTTCAAAGCTTATGTCACTGTATCTCTCAATCTTAGAACAACCTAAGCCGGTAGTGCCAGGTTGGTCGTAAATCCATCTCTTATGATCTTTTAATATTGAAGGTTTAACAAAAGTAGAGTTAGACACTAATCCTCCAGATGATATATGATTGTCTAACTCAGAAAATTTATGAAAAGTTGGACAAGCGTATGTGACTAGTGCATCTGATGCAAGTGCTGTTTCAACCTGCTCTAAAATTTCTTGTTGATGTTTGGTTACGCTGAATTGCCAATAGTGATTTTTGATGCCATAATTCGCATAATCGGAATTTATTCCTAATCTATATTCCGGCCTTTTTGCTTGTATCAAAACATTTAATTTAAATGATGGAAATCTTTGACGGGCTCTTGTTGACGGAGTCCATAAATGGTCCCAATTATAAGTGTTGAGAAACACTCCTTCTGGTATTGAATCATAACCGTTGATAGCCCAAAAATTGTAGTTAAGCGCAAGAAGAGCAGAGTCTATTCCAAATGCTTTTTCAAAAACTTGTCCAGGTGTCCATAAATTATTAGACTTTAAAAGAAGTTGGTGATTCAAAGGGTTTTCATATTCCTTCTCCTCAAATTCAGTTGCTTCAGGCATTTTTTAAGAATTAATGCGTAGTAAAATGAGGGTATCTGAGTCCTTTTTGAGCGAGTAATTAATAAGATTTTATTACAAAGTATTCCTTTCCAATGCCCCAAGATACCCTGAAGGTCCCCGAACTCGCCCTGGTTCTGCTCATTGGCAGCACGGGGGCGGGCAAGTCCACGTTTGCCCGGCGCTTGTTCAAGCCCACCGAAATTGTGTCGTCGGACACCTGCCGGGGCCTGGTGGCCGACGACGAGAACGACCAATCGGCCAGCCAGGACGCCTTTGAGCTGCTGCACTACCTGGTGGCCAAGCGCCTGAAGCGCGGGCTACTGACCGTGGTGGACGCCACTAACGTGCAGCCCGAGAGCCGCAAGCCCCTGGTGGCCCTGGCCCGGCAGTACCACGTGCTGCCCGTGCCCGTGGTGCTCGACGTGCCCGACGGCGTGGCCCTGGCCCGCAACGCCCAGCGCCCCGAGCGGCGCGGCGTGGGGCCCCACGTGGTGGCCCGGCACCGCCAGGCGCTGCGCCGCAGCCTGCGCACCCTCAAGGAGGAAGGGTTTCGCCACATCCACCACCTGCGCGGCGAAGCGGAAATCGACGCCGTGCAAAGCATCACCCGCGACCAGCTCTACAACAACCGCCGGGAGGAAACGGGCCCCTTCGACCTCATCGGCGACGTGCACGGCTGCTACCACGAGCTGCGCGCGCTGCTGGAGAAGCTGGGCTACGCGCTGCACGACGAGCCCGTGGCCGACGTGCGCGACTTGGGCATCCGGGTGACGCCGCCGGCGGGGCGCCGCGCCATTTTCCTGGGCGACCTCGTGGACCGGGGCCCCGCTTCGCCGCAGGTGTTGCGCCTGGTGATGAGCATGGTGCGCGCCGGCACCGCGCTGTGCATGCCCGGCAACCACGACATCAAGCTCCTGCGCCACCTCAACGGCAAAAAGGTCACCGTGAACCACGGCCTGGCCGAAACCCTGGCCCAGCTCGAAGCCGAGCCCGAGGCGTTCAAGGGCGACGTGCGGCGCTTCCTCGACGGCCTGGTGAGCCACTACGTGCTCGACGGCGGCAGCTTAGTCGTGGCCCACGCCGGCCTGCCCGAGGCCATGCAGGGCCGTGGCTCGGGGGCCGTGCGGGCCTTTGCGCTCTTTGGCGAGAGCACCGGCGAGATTGACGAATTCGGCCTGCCCGTGCGCTACGAGTGGGCCCGCGAGTACCGCGGCCGGGCCCTGGTGGCCTTCGGCCACACGCCCGTGCCCGACGCCGAATGGCTCAACAACACCATCGACCTCGACACGGGCTGCGTGTTCGGGGGCCGCCTCACGGCCCTGCGGTACCCCGAGCGCGAGCTGGTGGCCGTGCCCGCCGCGCAGGTGTACAGCGAGCCCGTGCGCCCTCTGAATTACAAGTAGTTAGCTGCCGATGCGCAGCAGGACAATCCAAGCACCGCGCACCAAGCACCAGGCACCAATGCCGCCCAGCACGAAAACGACGACCTGCTTGACATTAGCGACGTGACGGGTAAGCAGTTCATCGAAACCCGGCTGCTGCGTGGCGTCACCATTCGGGAGGAAAACGCGGTGGCCGCCCTGGAGGTGATGAGCCGCTTCGCCGTGCATCCTAAGTGGCTGCTGTACCTGCCGCCCACCATGTCGCCCACCGAAACCTCGGCCCTGCCCGACCTGCTCGAGCACCCCGCCGAAGCCTTCGACTACTACCAGCGGCAGGGCGTGGCGCGCGTGGTCTGCGAGGAAAAGCACATGGGCAGCCGCGTGGTGGTGGTGCTGGGCCGCGACGAAGCCGCCATCCAGCGCCGCCTGGGCCTGGTGGGCGAGGATATCGGCAAGTGCTACACACCCGCACCGGGCGCAACTTCTTCACCGATGGGGCCCTGGAAACGGCCTTCCTGGCCCGCCTGCGCGACGCCCTGGCCACGGCCGGCTTCTGGGAGAAGTTCGACACCGACTGGGTGTGCCTCGACGCCGAGCTGCTGCCGTGGTCGGCCAAGGCCCAGGAGCTGGTGAAAACCCAGTACGCCGCCGTGGCCGCCACCGCCACCGCCGCCCTGCCCCAGGCCGAAGCCGTGCTGGCCGCCGCCGCCGCCCGCGGCCTCGCCGGCGCCGGGGCCCTATTGGCCCGCACGACAGCCCGCCGCGAAGCCGCCGCCCACTACGCCGACGCCTACCGCCGCTACTGCAGGCCCGTGCATTCCCTCGACGACCTCAAGCTGGCCCCCTTCACCTGCTCGCCACCGAGGGCCACACGTACTTCGACCGCGACTACTCTTGGCACATGGAAACCCTGCGCGCCCTCGCCCTGGCCGATCCGGGCCTGCTGCGCGCCACGCCCTACCAAGTGGTAGCGTTGCAAGACCCCGCCGCCGTGGAAGCCGCCATCCAGTTGTGGACGGACCTGACGGCGGCCGGCGGCGAGGGCATGGTGGTGAAGCCCTACGACTTCGTGGCCCTGAAAGGCCAGAGCCCGCTGCAACCGGCCCTCAAGTGCCGGGGCCCCGAGTACCTGCGCATCATCTACGGGCCTGATTACCTGCTGCCCGGCAACCTGGAGCGCCAAAAGCCAAGCGCAACCTGGCCCTGCGCGAGTTTTCGCTGGGCGTGGAAGGGCTGGAGCGCTTCGTGGCCGGCCAGCCGCTGCGCCGCGTACACCAATGCGTGTTCGGCGTCCTCGCGCTGGAAAGCGAGGCGGTGGACCCGCGGTTGTAGTGAAACTAATTATTATGGTTTGAGCCCCATTATTGCGGACCCAAGTTCAGCCACTGATGTAATTTTCTTGAGTACTTTTCCTATCGTTCGTCGATCCCTCATATCGCCCACTCGCAGGTTAACTAAGTGGAATATTTCTTCGCTATTATCTTTATTCTCTATACTGATTTTCTTTAGAGCCTCAACAGCAACAGTGATATAGCCCTGGAGTTCTAAGAAGGATTGTTCAATTAGATTTTCTTCAAGCTCAATCATAGTGTAATCTATAACCTGGCCGTCTTGAATTTTAAAAAACAGTATAGCAGGATATTTTACCTGTACTTCTTCTCCAAAGTACTTCTTAATAATATCATTTGATTCATGAGATGGGTTGTTGAAACTGCTAATATTAGTTAAATACTTAGTTTCGTAGTCTCCTTGGGTATTTATATGTTTTATTCTTCTATAACGCATTTTGGGTTTATAATGAAAGCTAAAAACGGTCAAATATTTTTCAGATGTTGAATCAAGACTTAGCCAATAGCTTTCTTTGTTTAAAACTTCAGCAATTTGTGGATTTGTAAAATCATAAAGTATAAATGCAAATGCTGATGCCATTCCATCATGTTTACGCTGACTACATATGTTTAGAAATTACTCATTAAAAGTATGAAAGTCCAACCCTTCGTTCTTTGAGTTTGATTTTACAGTATACATTCTAAGTATTTTTTTTAAGAGGAAGTAATGCTTTATTTCTAATTAACCGACCTTACTATACAACTACCGAATTCTGATTCAGTAATTCCACACTGAAATTAACCTTTGCGTTCAACGCTTTAAACACCTTCATTACCGTATCAAAACGCGCATCGGTTATGCTGTTCTCCAGCTTGGAAATCTGCGCTTTCTGCACGCCCACTAGTTCCCCAAGTTGCTGCTGGGTCAGGTTGCGTTGCAGGCGGGCTTCTTTGATAGCTTTGCCGAGCAGGTCGAGGCGTAATTCCTCTTCAAAAGCGTCGCGCTTGGGCGTGCCGACGGGGCCGATGTGTTCATCAACGACTTCGTCCAGCGCATAGAATTTCATTTTATCGTCGGTTTTCATAGCTAGTTAGTTTTCTGTTCGAAATAAATTTTACGAATTCTCTCAGCTTTATCCAAGTCAATTTGGGGCGTTTTGCCGGTCTTTTTGATGATGCCATGCGTTGTCAGCACCAAGGTATCAACTGAACCGGATTTGTCCCAGAAAGCAAAAATTCGGTAGTTGGTTTTGTTGAATAAGGTTCTGAATTCCCATATCCCGTTGGTTAGCTTTTTGAATAGCTCTTGGTCGTTTATTAGCTGGGCTTTGCGAATGTTGTAGAGAATCTTGTCACGGGTTTTTTCGTCTAAACTTCCAATAAACTCGCGTACTTCGCTGGATAACTGAACCTGAAATTTCTCTTTCATGGGGTACACTTTCAGCGAAGATAAGGTTTCCTGTTTAAGAAACTCAATGACTTTCCGCATCCAAACGGCCCTTGTAGACCTCGAAGCCGCGCACGGCATCCGCATCCTCTATGCCTGCGAGTCGGGCAGCCGGGCCTGGGGGTTTCCTTCGCCGGATTCGGATTACGACGGGCGGTTCATTTATTGCCACCCGGCGGACTGGTACTTGGCCCTGGACGAGGGCTCCGACACGCTGAACTTCCCCGTGGACGACGAGTTGGACCTGGCCGGCTGGGAGCTGCGCAAGGCCCTGCGGCTACTGCGCGGCACCAACGCGGCGCTGTTCGAGTGGTTGCAGTCGCCGGTAGTGTACCACGAGGCGCTGGATTTCCGGGCCCGGCTGGCTCCGTTCCTGCCCGGAGCGTTCAACCTGAAGGCGGGGCTGCACCACTACCTGGGGCAGCTGCGGCGCGGCGTAGCCGAAGACCTGGCGGGCGAAGAAGTACGGCTGAAGCGGCTGTTCTACGCCCTGCGCGCTGCGCTGGCCGCCCGCTGGATTTGGGAACGGCAGACGGTGCCACCGATGGAGTTCGCGCCGCTGCGGGCACTGCTGCCCGGGGCCCTGGCGGCCGATGTGGACGCGCCGCTGCAACGCAAAGCCCAAGCAAACGAGAAGACGCTGGGGCCCCAGCCCACGGCGCTGCTGGCGTTTCTGCGGGAAGAACTAGCGGCGGGGCAGGCGGCGCGGGAGGCCCTGCCGGTGGCGCGCGACGGCCGGGCCGGTGAGCTGGATGCGCTACTCCGGGCGCTGCTACGGGAGGCGTTTGCGGGGTAAGCCGGCGGGGGCGGTTTTGGGACGGCGCGTTGGCGCAGGAGATTTTGCGCCGAGGCTGGCGTAGCAGTTAACCAGCAAACCCCGCGCTACGGCGGCGTTGCGCGTGCGCTACTTTCGCCCCATGACCATTGCCGATTTGCGCCACGAGGGCCTTATTTTATTCGAAGCCGTAAGCGGCAGCCGGGCGTACGGCACGGATTTGCCGCACTCGGATACCGATTTGAAGGGCGTGTTTGTGCTGCCGGAAGACCAGTTTTTTGGCTTAGATTACGTGCCGCAGGTGGCGAATGCGACCAACGATGAGGTGTTTTACGAGCTACTCCGCTTCGTGGAGCTTCTGCTGAAAAATAACCCTACGGTGCTGGAGCTACTGGGCACGCCGGCCGATTGCATCATCTACCAGCACCCGCTGTTTGCGCAGTTTAGGGCCCCGGACTTCCTCTCCCAGCTCTGCCGGCAGAGCTTCGCCGAATACGCCGTGGCGCAGATTCGCAAGGCCAAGGGCCTAAACAAGAAGATTAACCACCCCGAGCCGCCAGCCCGCAAGGCCGTGCTGGACTTCTGCTACGTGACGGTGGGCGCGGGGGGCCAGCCCGTGGGCCCGTGGCTGGCGCGGTAGGGCTACGATGCCGCGCAGTGCGGCCTGGCCAACGTGCCCCACCTTACAGACCTCTACGCGCTGTTTGTGGACGAGACGCCCGGCCGGGGCTTGGGTTACCGGGGCTTGGGTTACCGGGGCTTGGTGCGCGACGCGGATACGTCGCAGGATGTGCTGCTCTCGGCCGTGCCCAAGGGCGTGGCGCCGGTTGCTTACCTCTCCTTCAACCGCAACGGCTACAGCACCTACTGCCGCGTGTTCCGGGAATACTGGGATTGGGTGGCCAAGCGCAACGCTGAGCGCTACCAGAACACGGTGCAGCACGGCAAGAACTACGACGCCAAGAACATGCTACACGTGTTCCGGCTGCTGCAAATGGCCGGCGAAATCGCCGAAACCGGCCAACTGCACGTGCGCCGCCCCAACCGGGAATTCCTGCTGTAAATCCGCCGCGGCGAATTCGAATACGGGGCCCTGGTGGCCGAGGCTGAACAGCTGGTAATTCGGGTAGAGGCCACCTTCGCCGCCTCGGCCCTACCCGCCGCACCAGACCGGGACGCCGCCGAGCAGCTACTGGTGCGGGTGCGGTGAGCATTTTACGAAACCGCGGAGCAAACTAATTCGGCGGTGCCGGGGGCCCCATGCACGGATTAGGCCAAAAGAATAGGGGCCCCGTACGCATTGCACGGGGCCCCTAATTCATTCGGGTATTTAATGTGGATTACACTGAAAAGCTCTCGCCGCAGCCGCAGGAGCGGGAGGCGTTGGGGTTGTTGAACTGGAAGCCCTTGCCGTTCAGGCCGTCCGAGAAATCCAGTTCGGTGCCGGCTAAGTACAGGAAGCTTTTCATATCCACCACCACGTGCACGCCTTTGTCCTCAAACTCCTGGTCCATCGGCCGCACCTCGTTGTCGAAGTCCAGCTTGTAGCTCAGGCCCGAGCAGCCGCCGCCGGCCACCGACGCTCGCAGGCGGTACGTGGCGTCCAGCTCCGAGTCGTGCATCAGGCGCTCCACTTTCTCCTTGGCTTTGTCGGATACGGTAATCATAGCAGGAACAGTTATTCGTTTCAGTGCGCGGGCGGGGCCCATTTTCAGCAGACGCTGCAACTTCCTAACAAATATACAGCCAAGAAGGATTCTAAATAAGACAAAAAAGTAGCTGTCGCAGCAGACTGGCTTTTCACCAATCTGCTGCGACAGCTACTTTTTGGTTTCGGTGGCTTAGTGGTGGGCCAGCTCCAGAGCGGGTAGGCCGTTCTTCACGCGGTAGTCCGAAATAGCCGATTTGATGGCGTCTTCGGCCAGCACCGAGCAGTGAATTTTTACCGGCGGCAGGGCCAGCTCTTCCACAATCTCCATGTTGTCGATGGCCAGGGCCTCGTCCACGGTCTTGCCTTTCAGCCACTCCGTGGCCAGCGACGACGACGCAATGGCCGAGCCGCAGCCGAAAGTTTTGAATTTGGCGTCGGTGATGGTGTTGGTGGCTTTGTCCACCTCGATTTGCAGGCGCATTACGTCGCCGCACTCGGGGGCCCCCACTAG